>JAFYHU010000036.1 GCA_017538965.1 Oscillospiraceae bacterium | reverse complement strand
CCGCATAGATCAGGTGGCTCAGCGCCAGCATATCCATGAATACCTGGCTGGGCGTGGAAAGGCCGCTGGTATGGTAAAGTCCGATGGAGCGGCTATCCGCGACCACCCGGTCCAGGAAGGGCAGGCTGTCAGGATCAGCAGCCCTGCTGTCAGCACAAAGACAAATAGTTTTCTTCGTTTTCCGTCCAAAACGCTTCCACTTCCTTTCCGTTTCAACTTGTTCTCCTAAAGCTTTATTCGCTTTATGGGAGAACAGTATCATCTCTGTATTCTGATTCGTAATAATTACCAAAACCGCAGACTCTAATCAACAAGTGGTAATTTCATCTGATATGGGAATCGTGCAGTCCGGGTCTGCACCGCGGTCAATATCGTAACGAATTCTGGCATTCCTGTCAACCCCATCGCTCAGAAATCATCTCCTACCTTACTGCTTCTTTTTTCGCATTAACCGTCTCTTGTGTTCACAACAGAAAAAACAGCAAATCGACGGAAGCCCTGACAGTATTGGGCCTCCGCCGATTTTTCTTTATGGCGTTTTTTATGGGTTTCGGATGAGTCAAAAAGAACCATCCTTTTTGACTCCTTTGGGCATCCTTATCCAAACGCTATGGCGCGCGCTTGTTCCGGGGGCATTTTAGAAGCAATCAAACGTTCATAGATTTCCCGCGAGCGTTCATCTTTGCCTTCTTCGCGGCCTTCAGCACGTTCTTCCTGACGAAGGAATTCGAGTTCTTTTTCATAATCAAAATATCCAAACATGATATCTGTTACCTCCTCCTTGGCAAGATAGTCCTTTAACACATCCCTGTTCTTGCAAATCCGAATCGTTTCGTCAACGGCCTTTTTCGTTCTGCCATGCAGTTTGATCTGTTCATCAAACACGCGGCAGAAAACAATGTACTGGTTGATGATATCTCCCTGCTTGCCGTCATAGATGATTTTGGCTTTGACATTCACAAAGGCATTTTCGGGATCAATCCCAAATACATCTCTTGCCAGGCAGATCTCATCCGGCTTGTTGCCGCGTTCGCCCGGATAGATCACATAAAGCTCCGGCGTCGGAATCTTTGCCTTCCTCGTTGAATATACACTGATATCGTTATTGCGGATGTAGCGCTGATAGGTTTCGCCGAGATACATCAGGAAGCGGATCAGAATGTTCACGGTCCAGGTGCTCTGCGCCTCTACCAGAATCATCAGACGGTTCCCGACTATAAAGCCAAGATCGTTATACTGTGCCTGCAGCAGCTTATGGTCCAGCGTGACGAGCGTAATATCGGTAACGCTGGTAACATCATCCTCGGGATGCAAAGCGGCGTACATCTGAAGGAGATATTCCGGCTGCTCAAACAGATCGCAGAAGACACTGTCTTTGGAGTTGCGGTTCACCGTGTCATCAAGAGGCTTCAGGATGTTCTCGGCCATTTTCTTCTCGTCCATTGCGATCACTCCCCTTCTTTCAGTCCTATTTTAGAGCATAACAGATGCAAATGCAAGAAGAAACTGTAAAGTTTATCATCAAGCAGCCGACAGATGCAACTGCAAATGCGCGTGCGGCTGATAAACTATGACGCTTGTCAAAACAAAGCCGTTCACAACAGAAAAGAAAGCAAATCGGCGGAAGCCCTGAGATTACTGGGCCTCCGCTGTTTTTTCTGTATGGCGTTTATGAATCTGTTTGCTCGTTCCGATCAGGCTTCTTTATTGCGAATGTTTTCAATGTTCTCCATGCTCCCGCCTCCAACATCATCTGGATCTCGGAACTCGCCCTTGTCTACCAGCCGAAGGAAGGCATCCACCACCTTCGGTGAGAGTTGCGTTCCGGAGACTTCCTTGATGATGGAAACGACCTTATCAAAGTTCATGCGGCTGCGGTAAGGCCGGTTCGAATACATCGCGTCAAAGCAGTCCGCAACGGCAATGATCTGCGCCACCAGGGGAATTTCATCTCCCTTCAGGTGGTTCGGATAGCCCTTTCCGTCAGGCCGCTCATGATGCGCCTCTGCGCCGATTGCCAGTTCCGGCATGATGTTGATTGCTTTCAGAGCTTCATAGCCCTGAGCGGTATGGGATTTGATGCTTTCGAACTCTTCGTCGGTCAGTTTGCCAGGCTTGTTCAGAATCTCCGGCGGCACGCCGATCTTGCCGATATCATGCAGAAGCGCGATCCGGTAGTATTTCTCCACCGTCTCATCATCAATGCCCATTTCCTTTGCCAGCATGGCCGTATACTGCGCCACACGGGTGGAATGGCCGTTGGTATACTTGTCTTTCATATCAATCACCTTGGCGAAGGCCTCGGTGATGCCGCCGACGAGCGCCATGGTTTCCTTCTGCTTCTTCTCCAGTATGCGAGTCTTCCTCTGGACGTAGAATCGGACGATCATTGCCAGTGCGGCAAGAAGAACGAGTCCCGAGAGGATCAGGAACCAGGTCTCCTCGTACAGCTTCTTCTCTTTTATAATCTGAACAGAAACCTCCTTGCTGCTGCGCCCCATGGCATCTTTCAACTGAAGCACAAATTGATAACTTCCGCCTCGAAGATTGGTATATTCCACAGGAACGATATCGCTGCGCTGTATCGGATCGCGCTGCTGTTCGAAGCCATCGAGCCATTCCGTCACCTGGGGATTGGTGAGCGAATAGTTGAACACATAGCTGTAGATCGTGAGTTTCTGCGTATCCTTTGGAACAATGAATGCGCTGTCCCCGCCGGGATAGATACTCTCTCCGTCCGCCTCGACCCAGGGTATCGCTACCTTCAGGTCATTGACATCTTCGAAGGGCTTTTCAATGTTCACATGGGCAACACCTTCCGTTGCGGCAATATACAGATCCCCATCAGCGGTCAGTTCGCTGTAGGAATTTGCCGTGGTAGTACAGGTAAACCCGCTATCGTGGTTGTAGTAAACCGGAGAAAGCTCTCCATTCGCCAGCAATTCCTCCGCAGGCAGCACATAAATGCCGTTGCCTGACAGAATCCACACGTCCCCGCGGCTGTTTTCATACAAGTCGAAGTTGTTGGGATAAGGGAAGTTATGGATCGTCGTCACATTGTAACCCGCGTCCATATACGCCAGAGAGTTCGTGGTAACAATCCAGAAAACATCACGATAAGGATCGCGCTTGACTCGCATGATGACCTCGGAACCGAGCCCCTCATCGACGCCGATGTGCCGGGTGCCCTCACTGCCGATGATGTAGATGCCGCCGCCGTCTGAGCCCAGGATCATATCGCCGTTCATGCCCTCGGTGACGGTGAGGATTTCCCGGTTTTCGATACCAGTCTCCGCACTGTAGGTGTCAGTCATCATGCCGTCTTCAATGACGCATACGCCTCCGGTATTCGCAACCACGATCGCGCCGTCCGATCTCTCGCACACAACACGCACACGGTCGGAGAAGAGTCCGTCATCCACCGTATAGGATGTAAGCTTTCCTTGGTCATAACAGATCAGACCATACTTTTGCCAGGAGGCGATCCACAGCCTGTTTTTGCTGTCCCGGATGATCGAACGGATGCGCACACCATCCAGATACGCCAGCAAATCATCCGTCTCGAGTTCGACGCCGGATGCCGTTGCGGCCCCGGTCAGAGGAAGATTGTCCAGCTTTTCCCCATCTTCAATCACGGTAAGCCCTGAATCGGTTGCGACAAACAGCCGGTTATCCAACAGGCAAGTTGCGTTGACGACCGCGGCGGGCAAACCGTAACGCTCATAAATATTGGTAAACTGATTCGGCACAACCTTCATCACGCCCTGCCGGGTGGAGGTAAACCAAAGATTCCCTTCATAATCGGTCATGACGTGGGTGATGGAATTGTTCATGGGCAGATTATCCAGCTGATGAACCCCGTTCTCATCTATGTTGCCGATCCCGTTATCCGCGCAGAGCCAGATCTGCCCGTCTATGTATTCCATTCGTTCCACATAGGCAAGCGGTGCGGCATCCGTGGTTTCCACGTTCTCAAAATTGTCCCCGAAGCTGCCGCGGCAAACCAGGGAGCCCGATGTGCCCAAGTAAAGATCGCCCGGACGGTTCGGGTCAGGCAGGATGCCAACCACGTCCTGAACGCGGCAGTCATCGCGGGCCAGAAATGTTTCCAGCGCTCCATCGTGCAGAGCGAACAGGTCACCGGGCTGCGTCAGGCCGTAGATCAGTCCGTCGGCGCCCAGCCGCATATCCCGAATGTAGGCGCTTTCCAGCTTTGGATCGGCAAACATGGTCATGTTCATGTCTGTATCGACCATGGCAATGCCGGAAGTCGTTGCCACATAAATCAGGCCGCTGCCGTCCTCGGCAAAGGCGCGGATGCTGGAGGATTTCAGCCCATCGTGCCTGTCCCATATGCGATATTCACCCCGTTCCATGACGGCGAAGCCATTGGCATTGGTACCGATCCACAGGCGATCCCGGCTATCCACAAAAAGGCTCGTAACGCTGGTGATGCCGTTCGTGGAATCCATGCGCTCAAAGGTGTTGCCATCATAGCGAATCAGACCGGCATAGCTGCCTATCCAGATAAAGCCATCACCGGTCTCGGCAATGGCATTGGCATCGGAGGTGGGCAATCCATTCGGGTTGTTGTATATCACTGCCGAGAATCCTTCGCTGCGCCCGGTCGGATCAACAGACAAGGGCCTGTTCTGAACTCCAGAGGCATTTGTGGTCAGTTCAGCAGCTTCACCATGTCCTGCAAGCGGTACCGTCAAAACAAGCAAAAATGCCAGCATCGCAGACAACAGGCTCAGCCCACTCTTCATATTGTGCCTCATATTGTTTCCTCCTTAGCAATCTGCATTCGCTGTTTATGCGCTCAATCCCACATTTTCCTTAAAGCGCCTCTTGGCCTCATACATCTCTTCGTCTGCCTGTATGAACAGCTTCTCAACCGAACATGCCTGGTCTCCATATACTACCATGCCGCAGGAAGCCGAATATTTTTCCCAAATTTTGGGTTCATACCTGTTCTTCTCTGATCCGGATATTTGTCAATGCGCATTGATCACCGGTCAGCGACGCATAGACAGGGTTATCTTTGTCTGTCATCTCTTCCGGAAGAATTGTAATGCCTTTCACAGACAGGCCGAGGTTTTCCGTGCTGACCGTAATTCTGTTTCCTTCCCGTCTGAACTGCACCGTGCAGTCAAAGCCTTCTTTATTGCCTCTCTTCCAGGCGTCCCAGCCTTCAAACCCATCTTCCCGGTTTACAATTATCCGCCCCTGTATATGATTGTCGTTTTCCCAGTTTTCACCATCCAGGCGAATCGCGGTATACTCCCGATACCCTTCGCCGTTTACTTTTCCGTCTGCGGAATAGAAAAGCACGATGTAAGGGCAATGCCAGATCAGTCTGGCTGTCGGCAGACTCATGGTATGGAAGCTGAGAAGCATCCTGTCCTTCACGGGAATTCCTTCCGAAGCTGCACTCCGGACGCCGTCAATCTGAACATTCGGAATATCCCCCTCAGGACCGTTGATATAACTGATCTCTTCCGCGATCCTCGGGATATAATCGTCTGCCACCTTTTCGTCCGATTTATCGATGTGCACATCGCTGATGAAGCAGTTTTTACCGGTCAATGCAATATAAGCATACCGGGAGCTGTCCGGCAGCGCTACCGTGATCTCCGTTATTTTCTTTCCGTCCATGACCCTGATCAGCATATGATCCCTGCACCTGACCGCTTCGAGATCGTAGACCGCTGTTCCCTCTGTCTCTACTGCCGTTGATGCGCTCTCTTCCGCCGTGGATTTGATTGCCCGCACACCGTGGTTCACAATCTTCCCGTTAAGCCAGATCTCACAGTATTCATAATAGTTCAGGTTCTGTATCGTCTGCTCATCATCGTGGACACGTGCGTCCAGAGAATCAAACAGAATAATTGCCGGAGCGGTCTGCTCATCACGGGGTTCCTCATCCCTGTATGCCAGATGAATCCTGGTAATTTCCTGATTAATAAGGATCCCGCCTGAAATCTCGCTTCTGTATTCGCCGCAGTGCATCTCATTATCTCCGGCCAGTTCCGAGACCGTTTCCCGTTCTTTCATGCGGTATTCGCCGTCGAGGTCGATCAGATGCCGCATAATCATAGCAATTTCCGGATCGAATTGTGTCCCTGCTCCCGCAACAATCTCTTCCCGGATAATCTGCTGGGGAATCGCACGTCGGTAACTCCGATTGGAGGACATGGCGTCATAGGCATCCGCTACGGAGATAATCCGGGCGATTTCGGGGATGTCTTCTCCTTTCAGCCCGTCCGGATACCCTTTGCCGTCATATCGCTCATGGTGATAGTGAGCGCCTATGCTGATATACGGATAATCCCGGATACTGGAAAGAATCTGGTTGCCCAGCACCGGATGCCTTCTGACCTCTTCATACTCCTCCGGCGTCAGCTTTCCTTTTTTAGTAATAATGGCATCAGAGATACCAATCTTTCCGACATCATGCAGCAGACCGGCATAATAAATCTTTCGGCATTCCTCTTCGCTTTTTCCCATCGCTTCCGCGATTTTCCGGGAATACTCCGCGACCCGCATCGAATGTCCGCGTGAATATTCGTCCTTGGCATCAATCGCCGTCACCAGCGACAGCGCTGACTGCTCAAACAGGCGCACCGAAAGATCTTTTTGTTTTGTCAGCTGCTCAAGCTTTTCCTGCTGGAACTGATCGATCTTCTTGTCTCTGGATCGAATCACGACGATCACAAGAAATGTCAAAATCGTGCTGAAAATGCCGGGCAGGGAGGCCATCTGACGGGTGACAATCAGGTTCCTCGCCCAAATCGGAAGCTGGCTCAGCAGCATCACAACCGCAGCGATAAAACCTGTTTTCCCGTAGAACACCACCATGATGATGAGACAGATATTGGCAAGCAGCGACACCACGCCCGCGAAGGCCGACATAGGCAGCATCGTGTTCCCAATAATGAGCATCTCGCCGGACCGCGATACACGTGGGACGATCACGATCGACGCGATAAAGAGGAGAGTCAGTACTGCAAAGCCAATATACCGTAAAGGTTTCTGATCATCTTTTGCTCTCATTTGATTCATCCTTTTGCTTCCTTGTTAAACCGCTGTTTCATACTGCAATAATCGATCAGATGTTTTCCTCATCCTGGAAATAGCAGTGTAAGTTTTATCTCTTGCGAATCGGGCGGTATTTTGATAGAATGACTGATGCGACAGGATATCGCAATAATGAAAAGGAGCAATGGTGCATTTCCTCTTCTGATTGCACCGTATGGAGGAGCAATGATTCAACTGCGTATTCACAAGGAGTCCGATCTTTATAACCCGCTTGATCCCTCTCAGACCAGGATCAATGAAAAGGTGTATCACTATCTGAAATCCTTCTGCATCGAGACAGAATACAAAAAGCATTTCCATGACACACTGCAGATCATCACAGACAGTCCGGTTAACGACGACAGGCTCAAAGCGGCCATTCAGAACGCTGTCAAAAAGGATCGCGATGAGTTCGACAATCAGCTTGCCGTCAACAACAGGAGGGCAATCTGGGCGTATATCGTCGGTATTATACTCAGTGTGGCCGGCGTCGCGTTTTCTCTGATAAAGGATCAGGTGCTCCTGGCGATCATTTCCTTCTTCGGTACGATGATTCTCTCCGACGGGGTTGCAATCCACACGAAGATCAATCCGGACATCAAGAGACTGAAGAGACGGCTGGATCCTCTCTGTGATTTCAATCTGGAAGTAGTAGAAAGGGATACGTCATCCCCGGATCTGCCCATGGGCTGAGAAGAGATTTCATGAATACGAGATGTCAGCAGGGAGCCTGGAAATTCCATCCGCGGCAAAGCTGGATAAAGGCATGGCCGGCTTTTGAAAGCCTGGGTTCGGAATAGGCCAGGACCATATCCATTTTGATCAGATCCTGTACCAGATCTTTGAAAACAACGTTGGAGTATTCTTCTACCCTGAAGGAAGCCGGAATAAAGGTAACCCCGATGTTTGCGGCTGCCATTGTGACCGCAATCTGCGGCTGATGGACGATCTGTGCTCTCTGCATATCAATGCCGCAGGCGATAAAACCATCAATCACGGTACTCATACTGATGGACGGCTGTATGCTGTTGGTCATGATCAGGTTCTCTCTTTCCAGATCTGCAGGAAAAAGAACCGGCTTTTCGCATAATGGGTTTTTGGGACTCATGCAGACACAGGGAATGTCCTGGAACAGATATTCCGAAGTCAGATGGGGGTAACGCTCCATTTCTTTCGCTTCGGTAAAAACCAGATCCAGTGATCCCTGATTCAGGTCCTGGACAAGCACGACCCAGTGATCCGTGCATACGCTCAGCCTGATCTGAGGCATCCGCTCCTTGAATTCGGCAAGCAGAGCCGGAAACGTGCCCCAGTTCATCGGACCGTGATATCCGATTCGCAGTTCGTTTGTCATCTGATTGGCTCTCTGCGCCTGAACGATCATGGAATCATAGGTGGAAAGGATATTCCTGAAACCGGCAATGATGATCTGGCCCGCTTCCGTCAGATAAATGTTTTTTCCGTCTTTCTCAAATATTTTGACGTCGAACTCTTTTTCTGCAGAAGCAACCTGCTGTGTAATGGCAGACTGTGAAATGTACATTTCCCGTGCAGCCTGAGAATAATTTAAAGTCTCTGCTGCGCGAACCAGGCATTTCATCTTAAAAACATCCATCTCAATTCCTCCTGTCGTTTCAGGAACTATAAGCACAACTTTTATGGTGAGTCGGTATAAGGAAAAAGGCACGCTGATGCGTGCCCTCTTCCCTTCGCCTGGGATTATTCGTAGATCGAACCGGTCATCGCATGCAGTGTGGCAAGACGGGCAAAGCAGGTGGTCTTGCCGTGGGCCGTACCGGCAAACATCTGCGGATAGTTGTGACGGAAGAAGCCGCCCATGTCATTGCCGACGACATAGAGGCCTTCGATCACGGAGCCATCCGGGCGAATCGCCTGCAGATTGGTGTTGACGTTGACGCCGGTGATGCTGCAGAGGATCCAGCTGCTGAGCGCAATGCCGTAGAACGGTCCCTGCTTGATCGGGGTAAGCCGTCTGGCCATCTTGCCGAAGTCCTCATCCACACCTTTCTCTGCCAGTTCGTTGTAACGGGCAACCGTCGCGAGGAAGGTTTCCTTTGCTTTCCCTTCGATGCCGAGCTGATCCGCCAGATCTTCGAGTGTGTCGGCTTCTTTCAGCTTGCCGGAATCCAAGCCCGGCTGCATGAAGACCTTGCGGAAGTCCTCACCGCTGGTGACGGGGTAGATGCCCGGCAGCACTTCGGAGTTCTGGGACCCCGGGAAGGCCACGACACGGCTGCAGATGGTGGTGTGGAACTTGTTGACGTCGTTCCAGTAATCGCTGTCAAAAATCTGATAGGCAAATCCGCCCGGCTGATTTGTGATGGCGTTGCACTGGAAATCGTACGGACCGTCCTCGTTGCAGAAGCGCTCGCCCAGCGTGTTGACCTTGAGCCAGGGCTGGCTGCCCGGCCACCACACATCGGTCAGCGCCTCACCGTACTCGGGACCGACATGATGGTCCAGCGCTACTGCGCCGCGATCAAAGAGCATGATGCCGCCCGCACAGTCGGAGTCCATCTTGGCGCCTGCATTGACGCACATGCGGATACCGTCGCCCATACGGCCGGCGCAGCCCATCGTGTTGGCGGCATAGCGGTGGCTTGTGACACCCAGAACGTCCATCATGTCCGCGTTGCCGGAGAATCCGCCGGTGGAAACCACGACGCCCTTGGCGGCGTTGAGCTGGCTGAACGTGCCGTCCTTGTTCTGGACCGTGATACCGGTGACCTTGCCGTCCTCATCCTGGACGAGAGTCAGAGCTTTGGTGTTGTAACGGACTTCGCCGCCCTTGTCCTCGATCAGTTCGATCCACTTCGGGTTCGCGATCTGGCTGCCGAGCTGGTTCGGTCCAAGTTCTGTAAAGGTGCCCTTGACAAAGGCGCAGTGCTGAGAAGGAAGCGTCAGATAGCTTGTGTCCTTCATGTCTACCTCGACCATGAAGTCGATGTCCTTGGTTGCGAGCTGATCGATGACCCAGTCCATCGTACGGCCGGAGTTCTTGACATAGAGCTCGTGCAGGCGCTGGTCCGTACCGCCGCTGGAGTAACGGGAGAACTCGTTGGCAATAACCTGGAGCTCATCGTCCGTGTAGTGCACGCCGTATTTCTCTTTCTCCAGTTTGGTGTTGAAAGCGCCGATTTCACCTGCCCAGGTGGTATACATGCCGTTCTTTTCAACAACGATCACCTTTGCGCCGAGGTCCGCCGCGGACGCGCCTGCGACGAGGCCGCCGTTTCCGGCACCGATGACGACGATGTCGAAATCTTCGACACTGCTGATTTCACCGACCTCCGGCGTGGTGGCCGCGAAATACTCAGCACGGGTGTTGATGCAGACGCCGTTTTCGTCATAACGGAGTCCTGCTTCCGCCGCCGGCGCGTCGTCAGCAAACGCAACGGCACCGGTCAGGCTGGATGCCGCGAGGCCGATTGCACCGGCAGCAGCGCCTTTCAGAAAATCTCTGCGGGAAATGTCACTCATGATGGTTCTCCATTCCTTTCATAGTTTATTGTGGTTTCCCCTATTATGTAATATACCACAATGAAAGGCTGTATGATTATATTGATCTCTTATCAGGCTATAAGTCAAGCTTATAGTTGTTCGGGCTCACTTCCATCTATGAATGTTGTTCTGATTTCCCTCAATGAGACGGCTGTTTTAGTTTTTTCGGCTATTTCATTTTAGTTTTTTCGGATTTTTCAACTTTAATTTGATTTTTCTGATGACAGCGCAGCACACTAAACTCATAAAACCAATTGTTTATGCGTTTTTAGCAGCTCAGAGAATACATCTGCAGTACGACAGATTTCTATTCGGCTCTTGAATCTGTCGGCAGTTTTTCGCGCCGCCGCATCTCTCAGGGCAGTTTTGTCTATGGCCTGAAGCTGAAAGAAAGTGTTCTGGGTATCTGAAACGCTTCCATGCAGGTCGATGCAGGTCTTCTCCTAAAGTGTCTATAGGGGCAAAAAAATCTGCCTATAGAAAAGTTGCTGAAATGACGTTCACCGACCTGCACATGTCGATGAACCCCTGCAATACGGGCGAAAAACAGAAACCGCCGGCCGGCGGTTTTCCTGTTTTTTATTCCTGTGTCGGGTCAAGTTCGCGGAGTTCCGGGTCAACCACAATGCCTTCCTGCAGAATCAGGCGGTCATCCAGCCAGACCGTGGAACGGAGACAGATTCCGTCGCTGTGGCTGACCGCGTCCTGTCCGTGGGGCGGCGCGTCAACGTCGCTCACGTAGCCGATGCCCCATTCCGTGGCTCCCCACACGCGCTCGTCTTCCACGATGTTTCCCGTAAGCTGTGCGCCGGGGTTGAAGCCGTAAGAGATATGAGCCATTTTCAGCATGCCGGGATCACGGAAGCTGCGCAGATAGCGATCATAGGCTTCGGCGTCTCTGCCTCCTTCGATCGCAGAAATCACGCCGTCTTCTACAGTCAGGCAGATCGGCGCGTCCGGTATTCTGCCGAACGGAGGCGTGACACAGCCGTCAAATACGATTTTCCCCCGGATGCTCCCGAAGCGGGGCACCACATTGATCTGTCCCGTCAGCATATGAGCGGCGGGAAAGGATGCATCTCCGCAGTCACAGGCCACGTAGTGAACGGGGTCGATTTCAAAATGCACATCGGTTCCGGCCGGCGTCGTCACATGCATCGTTTTCGCTTTCCGGGTCAGTTCGGCCACGCGCCGCATAAAGATTTGCAGGCGCGGCGTGTCCACGTGTCCGACCGTCCGGATCAGAAGGCTCTCGTTGAAATCCACAAGGCACATATACCGCAGTTTCCTGTTTACGGCAGTTGCCCGTTCATAGGGCGTGGAATACAGCAGCCACTGATGATTGAACTCAATCCAGACATCTGTGGCTGAGAGAGCCGCGCTGAGCACCTCTACCGGAAGATCCGGATCGGCGGCTTTCCCGACGCTGCCCGGTGTGGGGCACTGCAGAATCAGCGGATAGCCTCCGGCGTTCTGTACCGCGTCCGCCACGGCCCTGGTCACGTTCATGTTGCTGTCGTAATCCGTTGTAATGGTAACGGTCTCGCCGGGTTTCACCGCAAAGATTTCCTCAACCAGCTTTTTCGCCGCCAGCTCCAGTTCTGTCATCCGGGCACCTCAGCAGAAGGGTCTGTAGTCGATGTCATATCCGAAGCTGCGGGGTCCGAAGACCTCCAGGCCGCGCTCGCCTGTCCATTCCGCGGGTGCGGGCAGGGCCACAAGCGCCGCGTGTTCTCCCACTTTCGCGTAGGGATTGAGCTGCGGCATCGCTTCGTCCAGATTGAAGAAGCAGATCAGGTCGGGGACCGTCACATAGGGCGTGCCGTCCAGCCAGCTGATGATGTTCTCGTTCTGGTACCAGATGTGCAGCTTGTGGCCGGCAAAGCTTCCGGTCCCCTCGAGAACCGTGTCGCCGAAGGTATAGCCGTCGCGGGTTTCGAAACTGCTTTCCGTGACGATGCCGCGGAACATCTCTTTTCCCTTCCCTGCCTCGGCTGCGGCGAAAGCATAGTCTTCCCCGGCTGCTTTTGTTTCCCGGAAGGCCCTGCCGATGGCCTCTGCATGGGAAATGGCGCCGCGGATCACCGCATTCTGCAGGACTGCCGCCGTGTTTACATGGTCCATCACCGCAATGGTGTTCCGGCTCACGACGGCCAGAGCGCGGACGAGATCCTCTCCCCGCTCGTCGTCGCAGACGTTCGTAAATACCGCGCCTTCGCCGAACTCGTTCATCACTGCCATCGGGCACATGGGAATGCCGTTGAGATAGTAGGTGGAGTGCTGCAGGGCCGGAACGCTGCGGCCCGCCGGATCGCCGTCGACGATGAGCCGGTCGGTCATGGCCGCCACATAAAAGGCCGTCGCCGTATTGCCGCCGCCGAGTTCCGTGGAAATCACGGCGGACACCTCCTGCCCCAGAAAGCTCTCCAGCTGTCTCAGGTTCAGCAGATACATGCTCTCCTCGGTCTCTTTGAGTCTGGCATATTTTTTCTTTTCCTCATCGGTCAGCGGGCTGATCGCGCCGCAGGCATAGGGCGTGCCGACGACGGCGCCGGGATCGAGCTCGTCGAAGCTGACCAGTCGGAATTTCTTTCCGGATGCCAGCGCTTCGTCAATGCAGCGAATTCCTTCTTCCAGGCTTCCTCCTCCGCCGGTGCCGAGGATGGTGCAGCCCAGCAGAATGTTCATCAGATCTTCCCGGTTCAGTTCTCTCATTTTCGTTTCTCCTTACATCAGTTCTGTGAGTTCTTCCGCCCGCAGGCAGCTCACCATATGCCCGCCTCCCAGATCGGTCTGCTGCGGGGTTTCGCAGCTGCAGCGATCGCAGGCCCAGGCGCAGCGTTCGTGAAAAGCGCAGCCCTGCGGCGGATTGATCGGGCTCGGGATCTGGCCTTCGAGGGTTTTGAGGCCTTCCATGCCCTGCGTTGCGAGGCTCGGGATGGAATCAAACAGGGCTTTGGTATAGGGATGCCGCGGATGATGAAAGATCTCTTCCGCGCTGCCGAATTCCACGATCTTGCCCAGATACATGACCGCGATCTTGTTTGCCATCTCATGAACCACGCCAAGATCGTGACTGATCAGAATGTTGGTCAGGCCAAAGCGCTTCTTCAGGTCTTTCAACAGCGCAAGAATCTGCTCCTGGCTGAAGACATCGATGGAGCTTGTCGGTTCATCCAGCACCACCAGTTTCGGCTGAGAGGCCAGGGAGCGCGCGATCGCGATACGCTGGCGCTGTCCCCCGGAGAACTCATGGGGATACTTGTAGCAGGCATCCTCTTCGATGCCGACCATTGTCAGCAGCTCCTTGACCCGTCTGATTTTATCGGCTTCTCCGAGGCGCTCATAGACCTCGATGGGCTCCGCCACGATATCCTTGATGAGCCAGCGCGGGTTGAGAGACCAGTAGGGATCCTGAAAGACGATCTGAACGTTCTTCTTAAACGCGCTGCCGCCCTTTCTCCCGGCGCCGAGCGCCGGCTTGCCCTCAAACCAGACCTCGCCGTCCGTCGGCTCAAACAGATTCAGAATGGTGTTGACCAGGGTGGACTTGCCGCAGCCGGACTCCCCTACGATGCCGAGCACCTCACCCTTCCGCAGCGTAAAGCTGACATCGTCCACCGCCTTGAGACAGAGGTGTTTCTGGTGTTTGATATCGTCGTTGATGTCGAAATACTTTTTCAGATGTTCCACGCGCAGCAGCTCTTCCCCGCCCTCGACGGGCTCGGCGCTGCGGCTCTCGGCCTTTACGGCATCGAGCAGCACCCGGGTATACTCCTGCTGCGGCGCCGCAATCAGAGCAGAGGTCGTGTTCTCTTCGATGATTTTCCCGTTGTAGAGAATGCCGACCCGGTCGCAGAAGGCGGACACGAGGCTGAGATTGTTGGCGATGAACAGAACGGTCATGTTCCGCTTCTGCTGCAGTTCTTTCAGCAGCTTGAGAATGCTGGCCTGGATCGTGACGTCCAGGTTGCGCGTCGGTTCGTCGGCAATCAGCAGTTCCGCGCCGCAGGCAAGGGCCAGCGCAATGATCACCCGTTGCCGCTGTCCTCCGGAAAGCTGGTGGGGATACTTGGAGAGGATGCTCTCCGCATCGGCCAGCTTGACCTCCTGCAGCAGCTTCACGGCTTCCTGCGTCGCTTTTTTCCTGCTCAGGCCTTTTCTGCGGGTCTGCAGAACGTCCGTCATGATGCTGCCCACCGTAAAGACCGGGTTCAGACAGCTCATGGGATCCTGAAAGATCATCGCGATCTTGCTTCCCCGTATGCGCTGCTGCATCTGGCGCTGACTGAGCGCCAGCAGATTTTCCCCTTCGAGCAGGATCTCGCCGGATTCGATTTTTCCGGGCGGACAGGCCAGAAGCTTCAGGATGGTAAGCGCCAGCACGGTTTTCCCCTGTCCGGATTCGCCCACGAGGCCGTATGTCTCGCCGCGCTCTATGGTCAGGTGCTCAATATCCAGAACATCCTTGATGCCCTCGTAGGATTTGTGGGTCACATGCAGGTTTTTGATTTCAAAATAGGCCATGCAATCCCTCCTCACTTTTTCCGCGTTTTGGGATCGAGGATCTCGCGGATCGCATCGCCCATGAGGTTAAAGCAGAGCACGGTGATAAAGATTGCCACGCCCGGGAAAATGCAGTACCACCATTTATCCGGGAAATAGGTCCGGCCCATGGAGATCATCAGGCCCCACTCCGGCGTCGGCAGCTGGGCGCCGAGGCCGAGGAAGGACAGACTCGCTACGGTGAGGATAACACCTCCGATATCCATGGAGGCCTGCACGATGACGGGACTGATGCAGTTGGGCATGATATGCCGGAAAATGATTTTCAGTTTGCCGGTGCCGATGGTCTCCGCGGCCTGTACGAATTTCCGTTCCTTGACGGAGATGGCCTGTCCGCGGATCAGGCGCGTATACCAGGGCCACCATGACAGCGAAATGGCGAGAACCGCGTTGTTCAGACTGCTGCCCAGCACGGCCACCATCGCAATTGCGAGCAGCAGCGGCGGGAAGCTCAGAAACACATCGGTCAGACGCATGATCACGTTGTCCACCCAGCCGCCGAAGCTGCCTGCGATTGCACCGAGAGGAACTCCGATCAGCAGGGACAGTCCGACCGCTCCGAGCGCCGAGCGCAGCGAGACTCTCGCTCCGTAGACAACGCGGCTGAAGATATCGCGGCCGAGCTCGTCGGTGCCCATCCAGTGCTCCGCACTGGGAGGCAGGAGTTTGTCTTCAATATGGCTTGCGTCCGCGATATCCTGCGGATAAGGAATGATCACATTGGCAAAGATGGCAGAAAGGATCAGCAGAATCATGACGATCAGCGCCAGAAGGCTGAGCTTGTTGCGTGCCAGCAGATAAAGGCTCTCCCCGAAGCTTTTGATTCGGGGACGCAGGGTCTGAAGAAGGTTTGACATGGCTTCTCTCCTCCTTTACAGACGCACCCGCGGGTCGGACGCAATGATAATGTCCGCCAGCAGGTTCAGGATAATATAACAGCAGGCGCCGAAGAGGGTCACGCCGATAATGGCCGGATAGTCCAGCGAAGTGATGGCGCCGGAAATATAGCTGCCGATTCCCGGCCAGGAGAAAATGGCCTCGACAAGGAAGGTATCGGTCAGGGTGTAGCCCATGGAGAGAGCCACATCGGTTGCCGTGGTGCCGAGGCTGTTTTTCAGCGCGTATTTCCAGAGCATTTTCCCGTCGCTCAGGCCGTAGCTGTGGCCGGCCGTGATATAGTCTTCGCCCAGAATCTCGAGCAGAGCGCTGCGGGTCATGCGCGCCACGAGGCCGATCGGGTAGAGCGAGATGGTCACGCACGGCAGAATAATATGCCGAAAGGCATCGGCCATGAGGCTGAAGTTTCCGGTGAGAAGGCAGTCGAGCAGAAGCAGGCCCGTGATATCCGGAACCGTCTCGAAAATCGTAGCTTCCACGCTGAGTCGGCCGCCGATCGGCAGAAGGCTCAGGTTTTTATAGAAGATCAGCTGCAGGAACAGCGCCACCCAGAAGGTCGGGAGAGATACAGCGCCGATGGAAAAGAAGCGGCTGACATGATCCAGAAGCCGGTCCTTCTTCTTGGCCGAATAGATTCCCAGCGGAATGCCGATCAGGACCGCCAGCAGGAAAGCCAGCAGCACCAGCTCCAGCGTGGCCGGGATATAGCGCCGAAGCTCCGACGAAACCGGCTGATGCGTGCGCAGGCTCTTGCCCAGATCGCCGTGCAGCAGATCGCCGAGATAGATCACATACTGTTCCGGCAGGGATTTGTCGAGTCCGAGTTCGATCCGCGCCGCTTCCAGCTGTTCCGGCGTAGCGCGCTGACCGGCCCACTTGACCTCCGGGTTGGACGGGATCACGCGGGCGATAAAGAAGGTAATGGTCACCACACCCAGCAGAACAAGAATGCTGCTCAGGATCCGTTTTAAAATGTATTTCAACATAGGCTGTTTTCTGCCTTTCCCCAAATACGTGGAAATGGCGTCCCCGCCCGGAAGCGGAGACAGCCATTTCGTTGCAGGTGCTGCGAGCGGTTACTTGGAGGTAACCTGGTAATAATCGATGGTATAGGAGTAGGCCGGGTTCTCCGCTACGCCTTCCACGCTGTTGCTGACGATATAGGTGTGAACCTGATCGTAAAGGTTGAGGTAGTACGCCTGGTCGGTGAGAATGTCCTGAACCGCAATGTAGTCGGCTTCGGCCGCAGCGCGGTCCGTGACGGTCAGTTCCACCGCCTCGTCGATCAGAGCATCCATCTCGTCGTCATGCACGTAGGAGAGGTTATAGGTAATCTCATCCTCGCTGTGCAGCAGAGACGTGAACCAGCTCACGGGATCGGCGTAATCAGGCCACCAGATGAACAGGAACATATCCTGACGGTCGGCGGGATCGGTGTTCTGTGCCTGCGCCCACTGCTGATCCCACTCCATGCTCTTGAGCTCGAGGTCGATGCCGAGCTGGCGGAGGTTGACCTGATAAAGCTGCAGAGCGCTGGCATAGGTATCGTCACCGGTCATATAGGTAACCGTGAGCTTGAGGCCGTTGGTGTCGATGCCGGACTTTTCCAGATACTCTTTGGCCTTGTCCATGTCGAGATGGTACTGGAAGATATCGTCGCTGTGGCCCCAGAGCCCTGCGGGCACGGTACCGACAGACTGTACGGCATTGCCGTTCATCACTTCGTTGACCGTCGCCTCATAGGGGAAGGCATAGGCCAGCGCGCGGCGGAAATCGGCATTGCTGCCCGGCTCGATCTCGGTGTTGATGAACATAATGACATTGTTGAAGGTTTCCGCCTTGATCGCATGGACTTTGTCCGTCTGTGCTTCCAGAGCTTCTAGGTCAGTGGAAGAGAACTCGCAGGAGATCTGAGCCTCGCCGGTCTCAAGCATCTGGCGGCGGGCGCTGGACTCAGACACTTCACGGATATAGACAAAGGAATACTGCGCATCGTTCCAGCCGCCGCGATAGTCCGGAAAAGCCTGCAGCACGACGCTGTCGCCGTTGGCCTGCGCAATTGTGTAGGGGCCGGAGCCGCCGTCGTTGCCCTGGTTGAAGAATTCGACGTCCTTGTCAATGACGCTGTCAGACATGACATAGGCGGCATAGGCTGAGGAAGTGACCAGATCCATTGCACAGGGATAGCCGCAGGTGATCGTCACTTCGTACTCGCCTGTCGCTTCTACGGAACCGCCGTTCTCCGCAAGTACGGCATCCCAGATATAGGCGCCGCCCTGTCCGAGATCCATGGAGCGCTCGAACGAATTCACTACCTGCTGGGCAGTGAGCTTGCTGCCGTCGTGGAAAACCACGTCGTCACGAATCTGGAACACCCAGACCGTGCCGTCCTCATTGGAGCTCCAGGAAGAAGCCAGCATGGGGACGACTTCTCCCTTCTCAGGGTCATAGTGTGTCAGGGTCTCATAGACGTTCTGCAGAACCATAATGCCGTTGGAGTATTCGATGCTGGGATCGAGCGTGACATAGGGCATGGAGTTGTGCACATGATACAGAATCTTTTTGTCTGCCGCAGCGGAAGCGCTCACGGAAGAACCGATCAGCAGGCTGAACGTCAGAATAAGCACCAGCGCAGCAGTGATCCGTTTTTTCATAGTCGTCCTTCTTTCTGTTGTTATATTTCATTTGCGGAAACGGTAACACTTTATCATTTTCCCGCCTGAAACGCAACTGGAAATAATGACAATTTATTCATTCCGTCGTCGAAAAACCACTGCAGAATGCATAGTTATGCCCGCCATGCCGGGTCTTCATTCTTCCGGGGCAGGGATGATTTCCCAGAAGTATTTTCTGTCCGATTCCGGGAAGTCATCCATGATTCCGTGTTCCGGATCATAGAAAACTCCGCTGCAGTACAGAGACCAGTGCCAGCAGCGCGGTGTTTCCAGGCTGAGCATGCAGACATTCGGAAGTTCTGTCCGATCCGCAACCTGTCTTCGTTCCCCGGAGACCAGAAAGCCGTGACGCCGCAGGCAGCTCTTCATCTCTTTCAGCGTTGTCTCCCGGTCATTTCCGAGTTCTTCTGCCACCTGTTCCGGCGAAAGCCCGGTCAGCATGGCAAGAACGACCTGCCCGCACTGCAGGTCGGTCGGTTCATGGACGTATTTTATTTTTCGTCGATTCTCGGTCATTTCCTGTCCCCTGTTTCAATTCAGAAATCCCAGATATTCGTCAAACACGTTAAACAGCATGTCGCCGGAGCAGACCGGCAGAACGGCGTCCGTTTTTCCGATCCGGGCAAATTCAAACAGATCCGTCTGTCCCGTCAGGACCAGAATCGGAATGATCTCATAGTCCGGTCCGAACATGATCTCCAGATACGGGCAGTACTTGGCCGCCTGCAGCACTTCATCCGGATGGATGCGGTCTTTCATTTTAAACTCCAGAGAGAAGACCCTGTTTTCCGTGATAATCAGAACATCCGCGTAAATTCTGACATACCGGGATCTCTTCAGACGCAGTTCAAAAGCGATTTCCCAGCGCAGGCAGACGTCTCCGAGCATCGTTTCCAGGTCATGAAACAGATTCACGACGGTTTCCCTGCAGTCTCGGAAGGAATGGAAGAGTCCTCTCGTGTCATTCAGGTTCCGCCCGATATTCGTGCATCCCTCTGTCAGTTTTTCCAGCCACTGCTCTTCCGTCAGATCCAGGAATTCTCCGACCGTTCCGAAGTACCCGGCGAATTCCTGAAGTCCGATATGCGGACGGGTCTGCTTCATGATGCCGTGCCAGCAGAAATCCCGATCCTGATAGCACAGCTCCTTCATCAACGGAGAGCTGTACAGAAGATGATTTACGGTCTGCCGGTCCATTCCGAGAATGCCGGCTATTTCCTTTGCCTTTATTCCGTCCCGCCTGCAGATTTCCGAACAGACTGCTCTTTCCTGATCGATTTCGTGTTTCATACTTTCCTGCCGTTCTCCTGTTCGAACTTCTTTTTCTGTTTTTCCTGCAGAATACCATATTCCCGCAGAAAACGCCAGCGTCATCCCGGAATCGGAAAGGTAAAATTTTCAGTTGCCCGCTCGCCTGTTCTATGATAGAATGAAAAATCGGGTAATCAAATGCCCGGAGGCTTCTGAAGGAGAAGGGTTATGAGGAACATAGAGAAGGGACTCGTCTATACGAATGACAAATGCATCGGCTGCAACAAGTGCATCCGCGCATGCAGCTGCATCGGTGCCTGCGTTTCGACGGAGCCCGACGAACACGGAAATTCCAGGATCATGGTTGACGGCAGTCTTTGCGTCGCCTGCGGCGCCTGCTTTGATATCTGTGAACACAATGCGCGGGATTTCATCGATGATACCGAGCGGTTCTTTGAAGATCTGAAAGCGGGCGAGAACATCTCCCTTCTTGTCGCTCCCTCTTTTCCTGCAAATTACCCGGACACCTATGCCAGGATTTTCGGCAAACTGAAAGAACTCGGCGTAAACCGGATCATCAGCGTGTCGTTCGGCGCGGATATTACCACCTGGGGATATATCAATTATATTCAGAAGCACAATTTTATCGGCGGCATTTCCCAGCCCTGCCCGGCGGTTGTCGGCTATATCGAGCGGTATATGCCGGATCTGCTCCCGAAACTCTTCCCTGTTCAGAGTCCTCTGATGTGCGCGGCCATCTACGCAAGGCAGGAGCTCGGCATTACGGACAAGCTTGCCTTCATCAGCCCGTGCATCGCCAAAAAGCTGGAGATCGACGACCCGAACAATCACGGCTATGTCCAATATAACGTAACCTTCAAACATCTTATGGATTATGCGGAGACGCATGATCTGTACGGAGATCCCTGCGAGGATGAGATTGAATACGGATTGGGCTCGATCTATCCGATGCCCGGCGGACTGAAAGAAAACGTTCTCTGGCTTCTCGGTCAGGACGCCTTCATCCGTCAGGTTGAGGGAGAAAAGAGGCTGTTTCGTTACATGGAAAGGAACCGGGCGCTCCTGCGCGACGGGAAAACGCCGTTCCTGTTTGTCGATGCGCTCAACTGCGAAAACGGCTGTATCTGCGGTACGGGTACGGATATGTCCCTGTCCTCTACCGATTATTCTCTGTATCATCTTCATGACATCAAGGAAGCCGTCAAAAAGGATTCCGCAGACAGTCCGTGGTCAAAATTCGCGACCCCGGAAGAGAGGCTTGCCTGCCTCAACAGGCAGTTTGAGAATTTAAAGCTCGAAGATTATCTGCGTTCTTATACGGACAGATCGGCACAATGCATCCTGCGCATCCCCGATCCCGAAGAGCTGGAAATCATTTTCCTTGAAATGAACAAGACCGACGAAGCTTCCCGTCATATCAACTGCTCCTGCTGCGGTTATGACTCTTGTCTGGAAATGGCGACGGCCATTCACAACGGCTTCAACCACAAGGAAAACTGCATCCACTATCTGAAGGATATGTATGTGCAGAAAGCCGCCGAAACCGATATCATGACCGGGCTTCCGAACGCCGCCGGATTCAGAACCTTTGTCAACAGACTGCGGGCCATGGGAACGCTGACTTCCTACAACGCCTTCTATATCAATCTGAAGAGCTTCGGGTTTATCAACAAAAAATACGGGAAACAGGAAGCGGACAATATCATCATCCGTTTTGGCGAGCTTCTTCTGTCCTATACGGATGACGACGAGTGCGCAGGGCGGATGTCCGGAGATGCTTTTATTCTGTTGGTGCATAAAGAAAAGACGGATGCCGTGCTGAAGCTGACCTCGGGTGTGAACATTCGCGCGATTGCAAACGGCCGTGAAGAAATGACCACGCTGCAGGCGGTCGCCGGCTGTCTTGACATTGACGACGATGAGATCGACAGCGAGGGCATCCTCGGGCGGTGCTCAACGGCGCTGAACGTCGCCCGATACGAAAAGCATGTACCCTATCTGTTCTCAACACCGGAAATGCATACGAAGGCGATCCATCAGAAGCAGATCCTCTCCGTTTTCGCCGATGCTCTGGAAAAAGGAGAATTCCGTCCCTACTATCAGCCGAAGGTTAACATAAAAACAAAAACCCTGATCGGCGCGGAAGCATTGGTGCGCTGGATCAGAGACGGCATCGTCATTGCCCCGGGTGAATTCATCCCTGTTCTTGAAACCGGCGACAGTATCTGCGTGCTGGACTTCTATATCTTCGAACAGGTATGCAGGGACATTCGCAAGTGGCTGGATGAGGGCATCGAACCTGTGCGCATTTCCACGAATTTCTCCCGCAGGAACCTTGCAAATCCCGGCTTTTCCGAAAGGATAAAGAGCATTCTTGACGCTTATGGCATCCCGAAGCGTTACATCGAAGTGGAAGTTACCGAAACCATAAGCGAAGAAGAGAACGAGCGGTTCAGCAGATTTATCCGCGACATGCACGAGTCATCGATCGCCATGGCAATCGATGATTTCGGAACAGGGTATTCTTCTCTGAATCTTCTGCGAAATTTCTCCGCGGATGTTCTCAAGCTCGACAAATCATTCATTGAAGGGCACACCGGCACAAAGCGCGACAGCGTCGTCATTTCGAATGTGGCAAAAATGGCCAACGAGCTGGATATGAGCGTGATCACGGAAGGCGTTGAGAAATGGGAGCAGGTAGAATTTCTGAAAAGCGTCAACATCAACATGGTGCAGGGCTTCCTGTTTGACAAGCCGCTGCCGAAGGACGCTTTTGAGCAGAGATTAAACCACAAGACTTACGAATGAGCCTGTCCGGAAGATAAGCATACCGGGAGCAAAAATGCTCCCGGTGTTCTTTTATCTTCATTCAGTTAGAAAGCAGTTTTGTCCTGTCGGCAGACTCACCTGATATTGAAGTCTTTCAGCTGGTCGCAGATTTCTTTCACGCGATCATCGTCGGCATAAATGCGAAAACGAAGCGGTTTGAAGCATTCCAGGCTGAAAATGCCCACGATAGACTTTCCGCTCACCTTGACGTTGTCATCGTCAAGCGGCAGCAGTTCCAGTCTCTCCGGGAAGCCGGAGGTGATGGAGACAAATTTCTGAACGTCTTCCATGTTGGAAAACTGAAGGTTTACTTCCTTCACGGGACCATCCTCCTTTCTTCTTTCTTGCTGAAGCAGGCCGGTCAAGCCTTTCTGAAAGCTATAGTATCACAAAAAAACGTGTTGCGCAATAGTCTTGCCCCTGTCTTCTGTTTTAAAAAGTCTGTAACGAAATCCGTTTCTGATCGTCTAAGAAACAGATCACAAAAAAGCTGTGCCTGCTGTGGAGGTCATATCATGAACTGCAAACTCACGCGCGATTCCCTGCTGTTTTCTGCCATTCTCCCCTTTACGCTGTTTCCTGCTGCAGACATTTTCTTCTTCCCTCAGAATCTCGCGGCTGCGCCGATCTGGTTTATCCTGTTTGATCTCATCTCTCACATGACAGCACCGGTTACGTGCCTGATGCTGGTAAAGGCTTACCGGAATTCTCATCATCGTGTCCGAATCTTTTTCGGAGTGCTCCTGTTTGCGGTGATCGCGCAGTTTCCTTTTGCGCGGTTTCATGGCTTTCGTCTGTTTGAAGGTTTCAACATGTTCTTTTCTCTGGCTGCGGGACTGCTGATTCTGATTTGCTTCGACTCCATCCATCACAAAGCATGGAAAATCCTTGCGATCGTTTTTCTTTTCGGCCTCAGCATCTTCTGCGAATGGTCTTTTTCCTCGGTTCTCTGGATTCTCCTGTTTTATGCCCTGCGTGAGAGCAACAGGAAGCAGTTTGTATTGGCCATGATCGTCTTGATCGGCCAGACGATTACCGTGAGCTGTCTGTGGCACTTGAAAATGGGCGAGATCTGGGCAAGTTCCGGCCTGTTTGTCGTCGCGCAGTCTCTGGCTGCAGGAATTGCGTTGCTGGTCGCGCTGTACGAAAGCGGCAGAGAATGCCGCAGACAGCAGCCGATGATGAAGCGGTTTTTCTATCTCTATTATCCGATTCATTTTGCTGTCACCGGATTGGTGGCAACGGTACTGGTGCAGGTGTAGTTGTCTCCTGCCTGCATCCCCTTCTCCTTCTATTTCAGATATTTCTCAAGCAGCACCAGATTTACATTCGGAATTCCGTTGAAAACAGTCGGAACAATGCCGATCTCCTCGTACCCAAGCTTCCGATACATTGCTCTGGCCCTCATGTTTTTCTCGTTTGTGTCGATGCGCAGCTCCGGCATCCCGTTTTTGAGCGCATAGTCCTCATAGAACCGAACAAACTGCTTTCCGAGGCCTCTTCCGTTTGCTTTGGGGGAAATTACCAGCGTATGCAGAACACAGACCTGATCATCGGGCACATCATGTTTCCACGGAGCTCCTGCATACACATCTACCTGAATCTGATTGATCAGTGCCGCCCCGCAGATGACGCCGTCCTCTTCCATGACAAACAGATCGTCTCTCTGCAGCGCCCTTTCAGCAACGGCCCGAACGGGATAGATGCCCCTAAGCCAGCCGGTTGTGATGATTCCTTTCTCTTCCGCATCGTGAATTTCATGATAGACGGATTCGACAGCAGACAGATCCGCCGAGGTCGCCTTACGGATAATCATCATGTCACCAATCCTTTCCGGAAATCAACAGACTCAAACCTGGTCAAATTTTATCATGATCCTTTTGAAAAGGCAAGAACCGGGAGGCCGACAAGGCAGGATGAGCAGCTGTCAAACCGGGAAAATCTCTTTCCGTCGGTTAACATAATTTTTCACTTTTCGTTTTTAAAATATTTTTATTGTGCCTCTTTTTTGAAGTTGAGTCATATACCCTCGTATGCTAAGATTGTATTCCATTCTGATCAGACGAGGAAGAATCCCATGTCATATTCCAGTTCTGAAAACAAAACAAAATCCGGAAACGCTCCTGAAAAAAAAGACGACTCCCTTGAAAGCAGCCTGAAGCCCCTGAATGTCTTTGCCGTTATTCTTGCAATCGCAACCGTGATCGCAGTTTTCATCAATTTCCTGCCGCTCATTCAGTTCAGGCCGGTTACTCTTCCCGATTCTTTTTCTCCGTCTGAGCTTCTCTCTCAATGGCGCAGCAGGAAGATCGAGGAACCTGTGGAAGAGGCGCCCAAAGTCATCTACTTCCAGGCTCGTCCTTCGGTTGAACCGACCCCGACTCCCGCCATCACGAGCTTCCGGCTTTTCGCCTACGGCAGAGAACTGGGCCCCGACGGTTTTACCACCTATGTGGAGGACAAGCCTGTTGTAATTTCCCTGGAAATGCTGCCCTTTATGTCCCATCCTCCTGTCAGCTGGTCCGTGAGTGACGGCGAAGCCGCTTCCCTTACCGTCAGCAAAGACGGAAAAAGCTGTGAATTTGCCGCTTTGAAGTCTGCCGGCAAAATTGAACTGACAGTCAGCTGCAACGAAGCTGAAATCACGATGCCGGTTTATCTGTGGTCAAGGGAGTCATAGGAACCTGAAAAACAAGGGAACGGACGGCTATCATCCGAATTCCGCCAGGAGCATAATACGATGACTAACGAAACATTATCCTTTGTCAGAAGCGTAGAAGGCGCTGTTCTCGGCTTCGCCGTCGCAGACGCGCTCGGCGTTCCTGTCGAATTTACCACCCGGGAAGAACGCAGGCAGGATCCCGTCTGCGACATGAGAGGCGGCGGGACTCATAAGCAGCCTGCCGGAACCTGGTCTGACGATACCAGCATGACGCTGTGTATGATTAATTCTCTCATAGAAAAAGGCATAGACTACGAGGATCAGATGGCAAGGTTTGCCGACTGGATGATCAACGGAAATTATACTGCAACCGGAACCGTCTTTGACATCGGCACAGCCACACAGCGAGCCATCAGCAACCATCTTCTCGGCAGGCCCGCTCTGAAATGCGGCGACAGGTCCGAGGATGTCTGCGGGAACGGGTCCCTGATGCGGATCATGCCGATCGCGTTCTATCTGAAAGCCATGGTTCCAAACAGCAGAGGCCGGATGCTGACGGACCGTTCATCCGGGATCATCCATAAAGCGTCAGACTGCACGCATGCCAGCAGGAGCTGCGAAATAGCCTGCGGAATCTACTGCAATGTCATCTTCCGTCTGTGCAGGAGCGATTCTCTTGCAGACGCAGTCTCCGCCGGCTTAATCGAAGCGCTGATCTATTACCGGGATCATCCGGATTATACGGACCTGTATGACAGGATTGCGCCTTTGAAGGACATCGCAGCAAAGCCGGAGGATGAGATCAAAAGCGGCGGATATGTTTTCGATACCCTGCAGGCCGCGATCTGGTGTCTTCTGCATTCCGGAAGCTACGCCGATTGCGTCCTGAAGGCTGTTAATCTGGGCTGGGATACCGACACGACAGCTGCCGTGGCAGGCGCTCTAGCCGGCACGTGGTATGGGGCCCACAGGATCCCTGAAAAATGGATTCAGACGCTGGCGAAGCATGATGAAATCAAGGATCTGAGCAAACGCTTTGCCTATGCCTGCATTGACGCAGCAAACAGATCATAAAGGAGTGTCTGTGATGAAAATGGAATACCAGCAGGTAAAAGAACGGGTTGAAAAGGAAGACAAGGCTCTGAAGCGGATCGTGCTCGAAGCAGGAATCGAGATGCTTGTTTTCATCCTTGCGGCAAGTTTTCTGTTCAGGTAAGGGCAAATGATCAGCAACTTCAGAGACCTCGGCGGCCTTACAACAGACAGCGGTCGGATAATTCCCTGCGGCATGCTTTACCGATCGGCCAATCTCCACCAAGCTCTGCCCGAAGAGCTGGGCGGCATTTCGACAGTAATAGACCTGAGAACAGAAACGGAACGGGATCGCATGCCCGACCGTGTTCCGGATCATATCGCCTATTACACGATTCCTATCTTTGATGAGGCAACGGCCGGTATCACGCGCGAGATGACGCTCAGTTTCGTGCCGGACATGGTTGATTTATACCGTAAGATGATCGTATCCTGCCAGTCAGGCATTCAGGAAGTGCTTTCCATCATTTTCAGCCATGACTTCGCTTCCGGCGGCGTGCTCTGGCATTGTACCGCCGGGAAAGACCGCTGCGGGGTGATTACGGCATATGTCCTTTCCGCGCTTGGCGTCAGCAAAGACACTATTATGGCCGATTATCTTAAATCGAACGAATCCTGTATTCCGGAAGCACAAGAGATAATGTCTCAACTGACAGATAAAAAACTGAGCGAAGAAGAACTCAAAGGGTTATGGGACGCGTTCATTGCCAAGCCAGAATATCTGCAGTCGGCTTTCAATGAAATGCACTTTGATGAGAATTCCATGTTTCAAGACAGCATCTTTGCTCTGTCGCTCTGATTCATCAGAGAATCCCCATGCAAATCACCGACTCTCGATTGCTATGATCTGCGTAAGGCTCTCCGGCAGCGCCGTCAGTTTCTCAGCAATGGATTCGGGGTCACTTTCTCACCATAGAGCTGCTCCACATAGAAAATGTCTCACTTCACCTTGCAAAAAATCACATGATCAACAGTTTTTTGCACGATAGCTTGCAAAAAATGAAAGCTATCAGAGTATTTGTACGGTGAGATTCACTTTCATCTCCGGATTGAAATCCGAAGTGTTTCCTTTCGCTATGATAAAGCATTGAGTGGAACAAAGCGGAACAAAAAAACGGGCTACGGGCCAGGTAGCGGGTTCTCTCAGCGTCCCAGGAGAAAAAGGACTGCCGAAAGGGCTGCAATGGCCGCAATCAGAATGGTCATCCACAGTACTGTTGCCTTCAGGCTCTGGTTCCTCACCCGGAAGAAAGGATACGGACCGTCAAAAAGGCCTTTGTAGTTCAGCCAGAGCATGGCGACTCCATATAGGAAAGTAATCACTGTCGGGAGCAATATCGCCGATGCGGATTTGACATGCTGTTCTAGCAGGAGATAGGAAGCAATAGAGATGATCGGAATCAGAAGATGGTGGTAGACTCCGTTTCCGGAGAAAAGAAGCTGCTTCGCGTCCGCACCCATCGGAACCAGAACACAGGCGGTCACAAGAAATGTCATCAGCAGCATACAGCTGCTCAGGTAACGGAGTAGCGTTGTGAAGGGAGTCTGGCCAAGGATGATTACCAGAATGGCCGATACCGCCGTTATAATGTTGGAAAGCTGGGTATAGAAAGCGAAGATCTTCCAGTGCCGCTCACTGATACTGATATACAGTCCTCTCGCTTCCAGCGCCAGAATGATCAGGCACATGATTTTTACCATTCTATCACCGTCCTTTTCACCGCTTTTGGATGCCGGATATTATTGCGTCCCTCTTTTGTTGCGGATATCTGTAAGAGTATTTGAGATGAAGCTGAGCGCAAATCGCTGAACTTCCTTGTCCCGACCAAGAGATTTGGAGATATCCAAAGCGTTGAGGAGACCTGCTTCCGTAAGATCTGTAAGCGTAAATGCGCCTGTAGAAGTCATGATTTTGAAAAAGCCTTCAATAAAAGCCCCCCTGTCTTCCATGCTCATACCGGCAAGCGTTTCCGACATGGCTTTTTTGAACAGCAGGCTGCTTCTGCCCAGCCTTTCCGAACGTACAAAGCAGGTCCCCCGTACTTCCCAGGTAAAACCATCATGAGCTTTGGGACCAAAACAATTGCACGCCACAATTTCTGGCTCTTTTCCCGTTGAGAGCAGTAAACCGACAATTGAGTTCTGAGGGATCAGAAAATGCAGTTTCGGCAGGATTCTGAGGTATCCGCCTTCTTTCAGAAAAACATCCTGAAAGCCAGGACCGTCAAAGTTGTATACGCTGACGATCCGATCCTGCATGTCTTGCGGAAGCATCGATGAGGCATACACGGCAAGATTGCCGCCTTTGGAATGCCCGCATACAACAAAACTGCCGTCATAGACTTCCATTGCCCACTGGAGATAGTGCAAAGCATCTTCCTGTGCGGGAATCTTGTCCATAACAGACATATGAAAGTTTTCTTTCCAGGCAAAAATGTTGTCGTCTGTACCCCGGAATGTAATAATTCGAGGGAAGTCGGGGATGCAGATCGTCAGGGCGGAGAACTGCTCTGTGCTTTCCAAGTCATCGGTTCTTCTGAATCCGGAAAGCATCAGCGGCTGAAAACGCGGTACGGTCGGCAGACGGTAAAAGCTGTCTAGGACCAGAGGGGATGTTGCGACGCCGAGAGAAGCAGTTTCGTTTCCTCCCTTGGCCTCATACGCCTCCACAGCCTCCTGCAGAGTTACTTTTCGCTCATCGGAGGGAACGATGCCGGTCAGGTTCGGGCATCCTATTTTGGATATCAGATAGTAATCTGCTTCATTGGGCGGGTCTTTCTGAAAGCTCAGATCTCCGCGCCAGTCCAGATAATCAAAGAGTGTTGCCATAGAAAAGCCCTCCGCGCATGGCGTTATTTTCTTGCTGAACCATTCTGTCAGTCATTTTCTGGTTACGATCCTGTTGAGCGAGCGGTCGCTCAAACGATCTTTGCTAGTCTCAAAAAAGGCTGGACACACATTTGATATTTTGATACTATCAGACCAGAAATGCGAGTATCTTTTCATTCCTTCTTTCTTCCCCCGCGCGCCCGGTTCAAAACCCGGGCGTTTTTTACTTCTTGTTTCTCCTGTAACTCCACAACGCGATTTCCTGTATAAGATTCAGAGGTAGCTCTTTGTTATTTGGAAATTGTATTGCGCCTTTGCTAGTCTTATATCCTTCCAGCTTGGGTTGGAACTGCTCAACCGCTTCCGGTCCGGGATAGATTCCGATGTGTTTCCTGCCGGCGGCAAAGTGAATGATGTTTCTCCCCTTCCAGAATGTCGGCATCTGCCAGGAGATTCTTTCCTCAGCATCAGGAATTGCGGTGGAGATTGCGTTATAGACGGCCCATAGCCGCTCCTGGATTGCCGAGTCCTGAGCAAGGATATAGTCATCTATTCTGTTAATTGATTTATCGCTCATAATGATATTTCTCGAGCAGTCTTTGTGCCAGAAGCGTTTTGCCGGTGTGGGATGCCCCTGTAATTAATATGATCATAGTCTTGCCTTTCATTTTTCCTATTTAAAGTATTTTAGCACACGGGTTAGTTTTACACAATAAAAAGCAAAGGTGCCCGGGATGGGGGCCTCAATCATTTTCCTGTTCAGATGTCGGGAGTGTTTCATTTTGGCGAGACCATTCCTGCTTTTTTTCTTGCCTTACCGTCATCTTTCAGGTAGAATTGTACTATCTAAAATGGTCCGAAAACAGGCCGTCGGATTTGTTTTGCAATTCACGAGGTGAGCCGTCTTGAGTCACGATACGACAACTTCATCTCCGGATAATAATCCTTTGGGGCAGCTGCCGGTCAGCAAGCTGCTTCTGCAGTTTGCAATTCCCTCCATCATCAGCACGCTGGTCGGTTCCCTGTACAACATGGTGGACCAGATCTTTATCGGTCACTGCGTCGGCTATCTTGGAAACGCCGCCACTACGGTCGCCTACCCGCTGACATTTCTGAGCGGAGCGCTGACATTGCTTTTCAGCAACGGTTCCGCCGTAAACTTCAACATTCTCAATGGTCAGGGAAAACAAGACGAGGCCATGACCTTTGCCGGAAACGGTCTTTCGCTGATCACGCTGGAAGGGATTACGCTCGGACTGGTCGTTGGCCTTTTCACTCCCTGGTTTGTGAATCTCTTCGGTGCGACGGAAGCTGTATTTCCTTATGCGCTGACCTATATGCGAATCGTTGCCATCGGCGTTCCCTTCCTGGCCTTAACCGCCGGCGGGACGCTTCTGATCCGTTCCGACGGAAGCCCGCGCTATGCCCTTCTCTGCTCTATGTCGGGTGTTGTGCTGAACTTCATCCTCGATTATCTGTTCCTGTATCCGTTGAAAATGGGCATTGCGGGTGCCGCCCTGGCAACAATTCTCGGCCAGATTCTTTCCGCTGTTATGGTGATCGCATACATGTTCCGTTTCAGGACAGGGCGTTTTACGCGGGGTCATTTCCGGATAACAGGCCAGAACGTATCCCGGATCGCTTTGATCGGTGCGGCGCCCAGCGTCAACCAGGCTGCGATGATGGTCATGAACCTTGTTTTGAACAGTGCGCTGCGGCATTACGGTGAGTTGTCTGTCTACGGCGGGAGTGAAGCACTTGCCGCTGCCGGCGTAGTAACGAAAGTGAACTTTCTGTTTTACTCTACCATCATCGGCTGCGGCATCGGAGGCCAGCCCATTCTGGGTTTCAACTACGGCGCAAAAAAATATCACAGAGTGATGCAAACTTACTTTGTCACTCTGCGCTATGCTTTAACTGTCGGCGCCATAGAAACACTATGTTTTTGGCTGTTTCCGCGTCAGATTCTGTCTGTTTTCGGCAGCGGTGCGGGAGGATACGAGGAATTTGCTTTGCGTTATATGCATGTCTTCATGCTGCTTGTCATCCTTTCCGGCATCCCGCCCATATCCATGCATGTTATGACTTCTATTGGAAAAGGCATACGGGGAATTCTGATCTCTCTTTCCAAGCAGCTGACGCTGATTGCGTCTTTGCTGTTTCTTCCGCTGATCTTCGGCATCGACGGAGTACTGTACTCCGGGCCGACAGCCGATATCATCGCAGCCACGGTTTCCTTCTTGGTTCTGCGGCCAGAATTTCAGAGGATGAGGCAAGCTGAGGAATGTTTAGCGACTGAGCGCGACTAGGATGTCAATGGCTTCTCCGGTTTCTTTGAGTTCTCTTTGGTTTTGGTTGCTCCTTCGGGACTCGAACCCGCATTCACGGCTTATCGAGCATGAATAACTGCCCATGCGGGAAAAGAAGCATGCTCCCGGATGGGCCGTTACAAATTGGAATCATCTGAATGGATGAAAACGACGGGAAATCATTTTTTAAGGCGTTGTTCAGCTGTTCGATATACTTCCTCATCCTCACGTATACCTATAACGACCACTTTCATGGTCTCCTTTTCCCGACGAAGCTGATATACAATGCGGATTCCGGATGATTTCAGTTTCACTTTCAACAAGCCGGTCAAATTTACACCGTTTTTGCTGCCCAATGGTTTTCCGTATCCACCTTCGTTTTGGGACAATGGATTTGTACTTACTTTATCTATAGCTTTGTCGACAATCTTACGTACGGATCCGTCCAGGCGCCGGCGATCATCCTGCGCCTCAGGAATGAATTCGACCAGCCATTTATTCAAAGTCGATGTCCTCCATCGCATCAAGATCTGCCAGTGAGAGTCCGTCTTCCCGAAGGATTTCCTCAAAGGAAATCGTTTCCTGTCCCTGACTTGCAACAAGGCGCTCAACCGCAAGCTTATAGTCTCTCAGATCTTCAAGTTCTTCTATCAGCTGGGTATACTGCAAAGGTGAAATCAAAATACACTCAGGTTCATTGCGCCGGAGCACGAGCTTCGGTTCATTTGTTTTTTTGACTGTAGAGAATATCGTACCAGCCTCTCCTTTGTTGAAGGCGGAAACAGAAACAAGGTGATTCATAGTTTTAACAATAGAGTCCATTTGATCAGCTCCTTTGGTTTATATCTTATCACATATCAATTTAAATATCAATATTTATATTGATATTAAGATAGATCAATATGTGACTAACAAGTCTTCAACCATCATCTACGAAGCTGCTTCCCTTCTTTTAAAAAAGCGAGTAAGTTCTTCTCGATTTGAGTTGGTCTTGCGGACAGTCGTCATATTACCAATTCTTTCCGGAAATCGAAAGAAATCAACATCATCTGCTACCAGACCCGAAGGCATTTCACGCCGTATCTGTCGAGGCAGGCTTTGTTCAGGTTCACCCAGCTTCTGCAGCGATCCAGAATGACGGAATCGGAAGAAACGACGTTTTCTTTCTCGTACAGCACACGGTCAACATCCTTCCGGACTGTGATGTCCAGATCAAAGGAATACTTCTCTCCGACTTCGGCTATCAGGGTCTTCAGGCGGCCGGAATTGGAAACCGGCTCGTCGAGAAGGATATGGACCTTGCCAACCTGGGCTTCTTCCAGGCAATCCAGCATCGTTCTTACGGCTGGTTCCGTCACATCGATGATGCGGTAGGTTCCACGCAGAGCAGCAAGGTCTCTGACGGTCCCGTCCATACAGGAAAACAGAATCGAGTCGGAAAGCATTACTTCGAGCGTAATAACCGTATTGAAGCCGTCGATCCAGACGGCCTGTCCCGCAAGTTCAGCAAACGGAACCAGCCTCTTTCTTCTTCCTTCAAGCTGGTCTCTCGTTGCCACACTCCGCATAATCGCCAGTCTCTGCCGCTCGGACAGGAGAAAGTGATTCCCGACGAAGGTGCACGCCTGTTTCAGATCGTATCCTTCGTTGATCAGGTACAGCACGTGGCCGGACGCGGTTTTCAGTTGTTTCAGCGATTCCGGGGAGAAGTTTCTTTCATCCTCCGGAACGCATCCTCTCTTTGCAATCATAGTCGTAAATAACACTGCCTTTCCAAAGCATTTTAACACACAGGTCTACTTTTCACAACAAAAAGCAAAGGCTCCCGAAATGGGAGCCAAAACAATAATGACTGGTTGCTCCTGCGGGACTCGAACCCGCATTCACGGCTTATGAGGCCGCTGTCCTGCCTTTGAACGAAAGAGCAGTACGCTGGTGGGACGAAAAGGTGTCGAACCTCCATCCTCCGGTTTTTCAGACCGGCGCTCAGACCGCTTAAGCTAGGGTTTACTGAAAAACTGGTTGAACAGGCAATACAGGTAGCATATTGCTGTAGAAAAAGAGTAGTTGCCAAAAAGCACGCAACTTTAACCCCCGAACAGTTTTTTTTCAAATCCGCAATGTTCTTCTTCAATCTCTCGGTATATTGAACATCTGTATCAAAAACAAGTACAACTTTGGATCCTCGGCGGATCGCAAGCAGTATGGAGCGAGGAATCTCGTTTTGAATCACATTCAATACTCTTTCTATTAAGTATTCTTTTATAGCCACTTCAATTTGCATAATTATAGTTGAACCCTCCTATTGTATGTCACAACAGGAGGGTTAATGTATGTCATCGTTGAAGCGATGTACATCACAACTGCATTTTCAAAATGACAGAAAAAGTTCGGAAAACAATCAAAAACTTGCTTCAGCGAGCATCAGCAAAGCTCACTCTGCGTCTTCCCAGTTGTGCCAGACGTTCTGGACGTCGTCGTTGTCCTCAAACATGTCGAGCATCTTCTGCATGTTCTTGATGTCCTCTTCGCTGGTGAGCTTCACGGTGCCGTTCTGCGGCAGCATTTCCACCTGCGCCGAGAGCAGTTTGTAGCCCTTTTCCGTCAGCGCATCGGCCACGCCTGCGACATCGTCCACTTCGGTATAGACCGTCATGACTTCCCCGTCGGCCTCAAAGTCCGTTGCGCCGGCATCCAGCACGTCCATCATCACCGTGTCTTCATCCAGTTCTTCATCCTCGTTGTCGATGACGATGACGCCCTTCTTGTCAAAGGACCAGGAAACGCAGTTGGCCGGGCCCATGTTGCCGCCGTATTTATCAAAATAGTGGCGCATCTCGCCGGCGGTCCGGTTGCGGTTGTCGGTCATGGTCTCGACAATGACCGCGACGCCGGAAGGACCGTAGCCCTCATAGACGATCTTCTCATAGTTCTCGGTATTGCCCGAGCCGATCGCCTTGTCGATCGTGCGCTTGATGTTGTCGTTCGGCATATTGGCCGCCTTTGCCTTTGCGATGACGGCAGCCAGGCGCGAGTTCGAGCGCGGATCGCCGCCGCCTCCTTCCTTGACCGCCACGATCATTTCGCGGGCGATCTTGGTGAAGGTCTGGGCGCGTTTGGCGTCTGCCGCCCCCTTTGTTTTCTGAATGTTGTGCCATTTGGAATGTCCGGACATTGCTTTAACTCCTTTCGGGATTTTTTAACTCATGATACATACGCAGGTAGGATTGATAACGGCTTTGGGAGATGCTCCCGTCCTGAACCAGGGCTTTCACGGCGCAATCCGGCTCTCTGTCATGACGGCAGTCCGGAAAGCGGCACTGTCCCGACGGGAATTCCGGAAAATGCAGCGCCAGTTCTTCTTCCGAGAGCCGGGAAAGTCTGCGGATTTCCAGCGCCGCAAAACCGGGCGTATCCGCAATCCATCCTCCGCCCGGGAAGGGAAACAGCTGGGTATGTCTGGTCGTGTGCTTTCCCCGGCCGTGCTTTTCGCTGAGCTCTCCGGTTTCCCGATTCAGTTCCGGCAGAAGCGCATTTAAGAGGCTTGATTTTCCGACGCCGGAGTTGCCGGTAAAAACCGAGATACCGTCAGACAGTCTTTCGGCCAGATCCGCGATGCCCTCTCCGGTCAGCGCGCTTACGCTCAGCACGGGAAACTCACAGCTTCGGAATGCTTCCATCAGCTCCTGCCCGTCGTTCAGGTCGCTTTTGTTCACGCAGACGAGAAACTCGCAGTCGTTCTCCTCTGCCACCACGCTCATGCAGTCCACCAGAAACGGATCGGTCTCCGGTCTGGCTGCGGAAGCAATAAAGACGATCCGGCTGACATTGGCCATGCTCGGACGGATGAACAGATTTCTGCGCGGCGCGATCGCCGTCAGAATGCCGCTGCCCGGATGATCCCGGTCCCATTCCCAGGAAACCGTATCGCCGGGGACCGGTTCCGTGCCGTCCAGGCGCAGTTTTCCGCGCGCACGGCATACAATCTGCCGGTCTTCCGCCCAGACCTGGTAAAAGCTGCTGATCGCGCTGAGCAGAAGTCCCGTGTTTCCGCTCATTCCGCTTCCTCCGGGCCGTCGGATACGGTCAGGTAGATCATGCTGTGCTCTTCCGCCGAGGAAAAGGCATCGATGCTCTGCCCGATGACGGTTCCGGCCATCAGGTCGGAATGCTGACGCTCACTCCAGCCGTAGCTGAATCCGTTGCTTTCGATCTGCGAGATCGCCGCTTCCTCCGACAGGCCGATCAGATTCGGGACAACCCGGTTCCGCAGTTCCGTCCCGCAGCTTACATACACATAGATCAGAGAACCGGTGGTGACCTCAAGGCCGGCTTCCGGATCTGTCCGGATAACACGGTCCCGCTCGATGGCTTCGGAATAGTTGTTCACCACTTCGATGTACAGCCCGACCTGCCGCAGGACCGCCGTCGCCGAACGGTAATCCATGTTGCTCACATCCGGCACCGTCGCGACGGTATCTCCGATGCTTACGGAGAGGTTTACCTCCACGCCGCCCGGGGTCATCATGATGCTTCTGCCGGGGTTCGGCGACTGCGACAGGATCGTACCCGGTGCGTGGTCCGAATCCACCAGATAAATCACATGGAAGGCATAGGTCGACTGATAGCCCGGATCGGCGGCGACGTTTTCGTAATTGAGACCGACAAAGTCCGGAAGCGTGACCCGGACGGCCGGCGTGAAAAGCTCCTTCAGCCAGAAATTCCACAGGAAGATGCCGACGGCGAGCGCCGAAAGCAGGACCAGAAAGCTGCCGAACAGCCATCCGGTACGGCCGGCATTCAGACGCATGAACTGTTTTTTCCGCTTGATGCGCGCCCGGATTTCCGGATCATACTCCGCATCGGGCAGGTCGATCTCTTCCGGAGAGATGCTCTCTCTGTCCTCCAGAAAGGCGTCGATGTCCTCTGTCAGCTCGTTGGCCGTCTGATAGCGCTGTTCCCTGTCGGCGCACATGGCCTTCAGCGTGATGCGTTCCAGCTCCGGCGGCAGCGAAGGATTCAGGCCGACCATGGACGGCGGATCGGCGTTCATGTGCTTGACGGCGATTTCCTGGATGCTGTTGCCGAGATACGGCTTCCGTCCCGTGAACATCTCGAACATGACAACGCCCAGAGAATAGATGTCGCTTCTGGGGTCCGGATAGTCTCCCCTGGCCTGTTCCGGTGCAATATAGTGAATGGATCCGATGGCTTCACCGTTATTCTCGTGCAGTTCGTTCTCAAGCGCCGCGATGCCGAAGTCGGCCACCTTGATCGTCCCGTCGCGCAGCAGCATGATGTTGTGGGGCTTGATATCGCGATGGATGATGCCGCGGCTGTGTGCGTGCGCGAGCGCCCGGGCAATCTGTCTGCTGAAGTGCAGGGCTTCGTTCCAGGGCAGCTGCCCCTTCTTCTCCATGTACTGCAGCAGCGTGACCCCTTCGACCAGTTCCATCACGATGTATTCCAGGCTGTCGCTGCGGCTCACATCGTAGACCGCCACGATATTCGGGTGCGAGAGCATCGCAACCGCGTGCGATTCCGCGGCAAAACGGCTTCGGATCGTCTCGTCCTTTGCGGCTTCCTCCCGCATGATCTTGACTGCGACGCTCCGGTTCAGCCGCAGATCCGTGGCACGATAGACCCAGGCCATTCCGCCTGAGCCGACCAGAGACTGAATCTCATATCGCTCGTCCAGCGTCTGGCCGAGCCATTTTTTCATTTCCTGATCTACCGTTTCCATACTATCATCGACACATTATCCGGAGCTCCGCGCGAAAGCGCCAGGTCCAGCAGATCCCGGCACGCTGCTTCCGCGTCCGCAGAATCCAGAAGCACCGCGGTGATCTCGTCTTCCGGAACGACGTTGGACAGACCGTCCGAGCAGAGAAGCAGATTGTCCCCGGGCGTAAGGTTGATCGGGAAGATGTCCGCTTCGACGAGAAATTCGGAGCCCAGCGCGCGGGTGATCACGTTTTTCTGAGGATGGTGAACCGCCTGATCGGAGGTGATGATGCCGGCGTCCAGCAGCTCCTCCACCAGCGAATGATCCTTGGAAATCTGCCGAAGCATCCTGCGGTGCAGCAGATAGGCGCGGCTGTCCCCGACGTTCAGCACGTATCCCGAGCCGTTTCGCCGGATGACGGCGGCGACCATCGTGGTGCCCATACCGGCCAGATTATCGCCGAACTGGGAATAGGCAAACGCGACCCCGTTGGCTTCCTCGCAGGCTTCCCGCATGATGCGCGGATAGTCGCTGAAGCGGTTGGCATAGTTCGACAGATGGTTATAGACATAGTTGACAAAGGCCTTGCACGAAAGCTGGCTTGCCAGACCGCCTGCATTGGCGCCGCCCATACCGTCGCAGAGCGCAAGAATGGCACAGGACGCTTTTTCGCAGTTCTCAATGAGAAAGCTGTCCTGATTCTCCGTTCTTGTTTTCCCTGGGTCTGTCAATCCAAAGCAGTTCATAGCAGATCCTTCTTAGATATGAAACCTATCATTGTAAAAGCAGCGGAATACACCAATAAAACGCGGCGGGGAAAGCTTCGTGCGAGGGAGCGGGTTCAATTCCGCGTAATTGCAGAACCTCCGTACGGGCGCTCCCAATCAGGTGATTCCGTTTCGCGGCCAGAGAAGCATCTGCCCCTCTCGAAACAGCTTCTGCCGCTAACAAATGATTTAACATTTCCTTTTCTTATGCGCGGCGCAGGGGTTTCGTGCGAGGAATCGGCTTTCCTGCCGCGCAGTTGCAGAAAGCCGAAGTCGTGCGCCCGACTGCTCATTGCTGTTTATTCATGTGTTTCCGCCGCAGCTGGCCGCAGGAGGCGTCGATGTCCCCGCCCAGGCTTCTCCGGACGGTCACATTCACGCCCTTCTCCTCCAGCAGGCCCTGAAAGCGCCGGATCACCGCCGGTGAAGACGGCTTCAGGCCGCGTTCCGCGACATAATTCAGCGGGATCAGATTGACATGGGCGCCGAGCCGTCTGGCAAGCCCGGCCAGCAGCTCCGCCTGCCGGTCGCTGTCATTGACGCCGGCGATCATCGCATATTCAAACGAAAGCCGCCGCCCGGTACGCGCGAAATACTCCTCACACACCTCTGCCAGCCGTTGAATGCCGCAGTTGGAAGGCATGATTCTGGATCGGGTCTCATCATCCGGCGCATGCAGCGATACCGAAAGCGTGATCGGCAGCTTCTCCTCGCTGAGTCTCCGTATTCCCTCCGGCAGACCGCAGGTCGAAACCGTGATATGCCGCAGGCTCAGGTTGCGCCCTTCCGGATGGCTGACAAGATGCAGAAAGCGGAGCACGTTGTCCAGATTGTCCAGCGGTTCTCCGATTCCCATCAGCACAACGTTCGAAACGCTGACGTCGTTCTCTTTTTCGGTGAACAGCACCTCGTCCAGCATCTCTCCCGCCGTCAGCGGGCGGATCAGGCCGCCGATGGTTGACGCGCAGAAGGCGCAGCCCTGCCGGCAGCCGACCTGGCTGGAGATGCAGACGGAATTGCCGTAACGGTACCGCATCAGGACGGTCTCGACGCAGTTGCCGTCCGAAAGTCCCCAGAGAAATTTGCCGGTCTGATCCAGCTCGGAGGTCTGGGCTCTCAGCAGCACAGGCGCCGTCAGGCTGAAGCGTTCCTTCAATGATTCCCGTAACTCTTTCGGGAGGTTCGACATCTCGGAGAAGTCCCGTACGCCGGTCTTCAGCCAGCCGCTGATCTGCTTTGCGCGGAAGGCAGGCAGGCCGAGCGCAAGAATCTCCTCTTTCAGTTCTTCCGGGGTCAGCGAGAGAATGTCCGTCATGGCTTTTTCCTCAGCTTTGCGGCAAAGAAGCCGTCGTTTCCGTTCTGCTGCGGCCACGAGCGCAGCATGCCGTTTTGGCAGGAATATCCTTTGCGTGCCGATGGAGCGTCAATAATGAAATCGTCTTGTTCGTTAAGAAATTGACTAACCTGGTTTTCGTCTTCGTCACGCAGGACCGAGCAGGTGGAATACAGCAGCAGGCCGCCGGGCTTCACATAGCGCGCGAGATTGCGGAGAATCGCCTGCTGGATCGGAAGCAGGGAGAACAGCTCCTCTTCCGTCTTGTCCCGGATCTCCGGATGCTTTCGGATAATTCCGGTGCCGGTACAGGGCACGTCCGCCAGCACGCAGTCAAAGGAATTCTCCCACTCCGGACGGAATTCGGCGGCATCCTGCCGGCAGACGGGAATCTCCAGTCTCAGGCGGGAAAAATTTTCGCGGCAGCGCTGCAAGCGTTTCTCGCTCAGGTCGCAGGCGAGCACTTCCGCCCCGGCCATCGCGGCGGCGACGCTCTTGCCGCCGGGCGCCGCACAGGCATCCAAAACCCGCATGCCCGGCTGCAGTCCGCAGATTGCGACAGCCGTCCTTGCGGCATCGTCCTGTACGTAGAAGAAACCCTCTTCATAGCCCGGGAGATCGGTGACCTTGCAGGGCCGGATCAGAACGGACCCAAGTTCCGGGTTCTGATCCAGAACCTCGACTCCCGCTTTCTCCAGCATCGCCCGGTAATCGTCTGCGCCGCAGCGGTCCGTACAGATCTGCAGACGAAGGTCGGGAAGCTTCTGATTGGCTTCGAGAAAGGCCTCCGCAAAGGCCTGCCCGTTTTCCTGCACCAGACGATCCATGATCCAGTCCGGATGGCTGAAGCGCACAGCGGGATCCGCAACGACGATGCCGTCCTTTTTCCGGCTCAGATTGCGCAGAACCGCGTTGACAAAACCGGCGGCAAAGCCGCATTTCTGCTCTCTGCACAGCGTGACGGCGTCGTTCACGGCCGCAGAATCCGGAACCCGGTCCAGAAACAGGATCTGAAAGGCCGACAGGCGCAGAATCTCGCGCACCGTCGGATGCAGACTCCTGAGCCCCGAGCGGACAAAGGATTCCAGCACCGCGTCCAAGTATCTGCCGTTCTGAACGGTGCCGAAGGCGATCGAATCGGCAAGCCGGCGGTTATCCGCCTGCGGGCAGTCGGATGCCGTCAGTTCCCCGCTTCTGCGGTAGCGCGTCAGAATCTGCAGCGCGTTCTCCCTGGCCGGCGAAACCGCTGCCGAACTCATGGCTTTGCGGGATTCCGAGCTCATGCTCTCCGCGGAGTCCTGGTTCTTTCCGCCACCACGCTTCGAACTCATGACTTCAGCGGGTGCCCGCGCAGATAGTCCGCCGCGGACATGCGCTTCTTTCCGGGCGCCTGCAGCTCGTTAATAATTAAACAATGTCCGTCTCCGCAGGCAATTTCAATGCCCTGCTTCCCTGCCGAAACAATTTTCCCCGGCAAATCACCGGCTATTCTGTCACTGTACTGCGCACCGAAGACCTTCACGGTCGTCCCATCCAGTTCCATGGTCGCGCAGGGCCAGGGCTGCAGCCCGTAAATCCATTTGACGATCTCGCGCGGCATCTTGTTCCAGTCGATCGGCGAAAGGGACTTGTCCAGACGCGTGACATAGCTCGCCTCGGCATCGTTCTGCGGCGTCCGGGGCGCTGTGCCGCTGTCCAGATCGCGCAGCGTCCGGGAGAGGAGCCCTGCCCCGATGACCTTCAGCCGGTCATACAGTTCTCCCGAGGTCTCGAACTCGCCGATTTCCGTCTTCTCAATATAGATAAGATCGCCCGCGTCCATCTCGGGAACCAGATGAAAGGTGCTCACGCCCGTCTCCCTGTCCCCGTTCAGCACAGCCCACTGGATCGGAGCGGCGCCGCGGTATTTCGGAAGAATGGATCCGTGCAGGTTGACGGCGCCGAGCGGCGCTGCCTGCAGGACTTCGTCCGGCAGGATTTTCCCGTAAGCCACCACCGCGATGATGTCCGCCGAGAGCGACAGCAGCTGCGCGATCACCTCAGGATCGCGAAACGTGTGCGGCTGAAAGACCGGGATCCCGTGCCGCAGCGCGCAGCTCTTGACCGGAGAAAAGGAAAGCTCCATGCCGCGCCCCTTTGCCTTGTCCGGCTGGGTATAGACCGCGCAGATCTCAAAACCGTCTGCAATCAACCGCTCCAGCGAGGCTTCGGCAAAATCGGGGGTACCCATAAAGACGACCCGCATCTCAGTCCGTCTCCTCCCCATCGTTTTCGCCGCCGTGTTCGCCGCCAAGCGCCTGAATCTCCTCTTCCGTCAGCATGCGTTCGCATTTTTCGGTAAAGACGATGCCTTCCAGATGGTCCGTTTCGTGGCAGAAGCAGCGGGCCGTCAGACCTTCCCCGGTGACCTCGAAGAAATTGCCGTTTCGATCCTGCGCCCGAACCGTGACTTTGGCAGGACGTTTGACAACGCCGAATTCCCCGGGGACGCTCAGGCAGCCTTCCGCGCCTTCCTGTTCGCCCTCGGTCTCGATGATCTCGGGATTGATCAGCTCGATCACATAGGGTTCTTCCCCTTCCGGAACATTGGTCTCCAGGACCAGCACCGCCCGGCGCAGCACGCCGACCTGCGGTGCGGCAAGGCCGACGCCGTCAGCATTCGCCAGCGTCTCCTGCATATCGTCAAGCAGCTGAAACAGGCGTTCGTTAAAGGCGGTGATCGGCCGGCATTTCTTGTGCAGCCCGGGATCTTCGTCTGTCAGTATCTTTCTCAGAGCCATAGGAGTACTCCTTTCCAAACCGCATAATTACAGAGTCCTGAGAACAGGCTCGTTCCCTCAACAGCCTGTACCGTTTCGCGACCAGAGAAGGCACAGCCTCTGACCAAGCAGCTGCGGCCGCGAATAAATGGTATACGATAGTACCCTTCTAAAAACGCAGCGGGGAAACGTTCGTGCGAGGCGGCAGGCCGATATCCGCGTAATTGCAGAGACGTTTGAACGGGCTCAGCCTCTCAATCCCTCGGGTCGTTTTCGATGTAAAAACTGAGCTTCCGGTTTTCACTGTCGCGGCTGCAGGCAGTCAGGACGGCAGAGAGAATCTGCCGGATGCGCTTATTAACGCGGCAGCTCAGGAACAGGCGGTAGCGGTAGCGGTCGTTCATCTTGACGACGGCAAAGGGCACGGGGCCGAGAATCTCGGCAGCGTCTTCGGGAGAGAGCATTTCATGCAGCGTCGTCTTTGCCCGCTGCAGACCCCGAATGACGCGGCCTTCGTCGGTTCCCGAGGCGGAAAACGCGATGCGGTCGGAAAACGGCGGCGCGTTCTGCAGCCTGCGCATCCCGATCTCCTGCCGGTAAAACGACTCGTAGTCCTGCCTGGCCGCGAGCTTTATTATCTCGTTGTCCGGCGTAAAGGTCTGGATATAGGCTTCTCCGTTCTTCTCCCCGCGTCCGCAGCGTCCGATCACCTGTGTCAGCAGCGAAAAGGTGTGCTCGCCGGCACGGAAGTCATTGCAGTACAGGCTCTGGTCGGCCGACAGAACGCCGACCAGCGTGACATTGTCGAAATCCAGTCCCTTGGCGATCATCTGCGTCCCGATCATCACCGGGATCTTTTCCTCCGTAAAGCGCCGGAAGAGCCGGCGATGCGGGACCGCGGCACTCACGGTATCAGCATCCACGCGCAGAATCTCGATGTCCGGGAAGGTTTTTCGCAGTTCTTCCTCCGCCATCTGCGTACCGGCGCCCAAAAAGCGGAAGCTCCCGCCGCATTCGGGGCATACCTCGGGCAGGCGGCTGCTTTTCCCGCAGTAGTGGCAGATCAACCTTCTCCGATTGGCATGCCAGGTCATGGAGACCGAGCAGTGCGTACAGCGGAAGGTATATCCGCATACGCTGCAGGCAACCACCTTATTGGTCCCGCGGCGGTTCAGAAAGAGAATGGACTGTTCTCCCCGTTCAATGCGATCCAGAATGGCCTCCCGGAGCGGTGCGCTCAGGAGAGAAGTGTTTCCGTCGCGAAGCTCCTGCTTCATGTCGACAAGATGCACCTCGGGCAGCGGCCGGAGATTGTAGCGTTCCCGCAGACAGAAAAAGCCGTATTCTCCGATCTGGGCACGATAGCGGCTCGTGAGATCGGGCGTCGCCGAGCCCAAAACCAGATGTGCGCCGGCCTGATGGCAGCGGAATCTGGCGATATCGCGCGCATGATAACGGGGGTTTGATTCCGAGCGGTAACTGTCTTCCTGTTCCTCATCGATCAGAATCAGGCCGAGATCCACAGCCGGCGCGAAAACCGCGCTCCGCGTGCCGATCACGACACGCGCCTGCCCCCTCTGGATACGCTTCCATTCATCACAGCGCTCTCCGGCGGAAAGCCCGCTGTGCATCACGGCAACTTCTTCTCCGAACCAGGCGCTGAAGCGAGAGAGCATCTGCGGCGTCAGGGAAATCTCGGGTACCAGCAGGATCGCACTCTTTCCCCGTTCCAGACACCCGGCGATCAGATGGGCATAGATGCTGGTTTTTCCGCTTCCGGTAACACCCGCAATCAGGGAAACCCCGCTGCCGTTCTGTTCGGAATCGGCCAGAATTCCCCTGAAAACCGCTTCCTGTTCTTCGTTCAGTTCCGGCAGCGGAAGTCTCTCCTCCGCTTCCGGCGTCGGCCGGCGCAGAATCTCCTGAAAAAAAGTCTCCACAAGGCCGAGCTCTTTGAGCCGGTTCAGAACCGCGCGGCTTCCGCCGGTGTGATAAAGCAGGTCCGATACCGAGAGCACCTCGAAACTGCACAGCAGCTCGAGAATCTCCGCCTGTCTGGGCGAACGCCTGCGCTTCTCTTCGGCAAGTTCAGCCGCTTCATCGGGAGAAATCGAAAGCCTGACCAGTTCTCTCTTCGCGTCTTTCTTTCTGCGGTTCCCGCTCTTATCCAGCCAGAAGCCTGCCGGCAGCATGGTCTTTGCCGCCTGATAGACCGTACAGAAGGTGCGCTCTCGCATGAAATACGCAAGCTGCAGCTGATCGCGGTCCAGCAGGGGCTGCTCGTCGGCCGTACGCAGAATGTCCTTGCAGTTCGGGTAACTGCTTTCTTCCGCAACGGAGAGTACAAATCCCTCCGTCACGCGGTTTCCGCTGCCGAACGGCACGAAAACCCGAACCCCCGGTCGGACACTTCCCCGCAGGTTTTCGGGAATTCGATAATCGTAAGGACGGTCAATCGCGTACTGCAGTCCCGCAAGAGCAACTCCGGCAAACATCCCAGGTTTCCGCGTTAGTATCTTTTCAGCGGATGGTCAGTTTTCCGGTATAGACTTCATCGATTGCCGACGAGACCGGCTTTTTTTCCAGCGTGATTTCATGGTTGTCCGCTTCCGCAGCCAGCGTACGGGCGCGGCGCGCGACAAGATTCACGAGCTGATAACGGCTGCCGACTTTGTCAACAAGCTCGGCAACGGGAGGATAAAGCATCATGGTGGGTTTTTCCTTTCTGTTTTCAACTTTTTGAATATTATTTTATAGGCATTTTATGCCCGATCTGAGGTATCTGCATTTACGCAGCAGGGAACGGTTTCCCTCGCTTCCAAACTCCTGCGCCGCGTTTTACAGTTCTTGTTGTCTGCAGGCGAGACCTCTTCGGCATTCGTTGCAGACTCGGCTTCTGCGGCAGGAATCTATCTATGAACCATTCGCGGCCGCAGCTGCTTGGTCAGGGGCTGTGCCTTCCCTTGGCCGCGAAACGAGGCAGGCTGATTGGGAGCGAACAATTCCTTATTCTGCAAGGCAGCAAAGAAGCTGCCTGTCGAAGCGGCAGTGTTCCGCCGTCAGGATTGCGCGGAACTGTTCGGCTGCCGTATCGATGTCGTCGTTGACGATCAGATACTGATAAAAATCCGCTTCTTCGATCTCCTGCCGCGCACGGGCAATGCGGGCGTCGATCGTTTCTTTGGTTTCGGTGCCTCGGCCTTCCAGGCGGCGGCGCAGCTCGCCCATGGACGGCGGCATGATGAAAACCGAAATCGCTTCGGGCATCTTCTCATGGACCTGGCGGGCACCCTGGATTTCAATGTCCAGAATCACATTGAAGCCCTTTTCGAGCTGCTCTTCCACATAGGCACGCGGCGTTCCGTAGGAGTGATTGATATAGCCGGCATGCTCCAGCAGTTCTCCCGCGGCAACCATCTCATCGAAGCGTTCCTGGGAGATGAAGAAATATTCTCTTCCGTCCACCTCTCCGGGCCGGGGTGCCCGGGTGGTCACCGAAGTGGAAAAGCAGACATCCTCCCGGCCTTCGATGGCCCGAAAGACCACGGTGCTCTTTCCGGCTCCGGAAGGGCCGGAAATGATAATCAGTTTTCCCCTGCTGTTGATTTTGATCGCTCTCCCTCCTGGCTGATTTTCATCTGTTTCATGATTTCTTCCGGCGTCAATGCGGAAAGGATGATATGGCCGCTGTTCATCAAAAGAACCGATCGGGTGCTTCTGCCGAAGGAAGCATCCGCGAGCAGGCCCTTTTCCCGCCCGTCCGCAATCATCCGTTTGATCGGCGCCGAATCCGGTGACAACACGGCAAGCGTCTTTTCGGCAGACAGGTAATTGCCGAATCCGATCGACAGAAAAGCGTTTCGATCACTCAATGTTCTGCACCTGTTCCCTGACCTTCTCGATCTCCGATTTCAGATCGACAACCAGATAGGCGATCTCCGAATCCTGGCATTTTGAGCCGATAGTATTGGCTTCGCGGTTGAACTCCTGGATCAGAAAATCCAGCTTTCTGCCGATCGGAGAGCCTTCCTGAAGCATGCTGCGAAACTGAGAAAGATGACTGTGCAGCCGGACGGTTTCCTCGTCCGTCGCGATCCGGTCGGCATAAATCGCCGCTTCCGCGAGAATCCGCTCCTGCAGAATGCCCGACTCTGACAGGACTTCATCGAGCTTGTCCCTCAGGCGTTTCTGATAGGCGGAAACGGTCTCCGGTGCTTTCTCCTCGATCGCCTGAAGCAGGCTTTCCATGCGGTCTGCCTTTTTCAGCAGATCCTCCCGGATTTTTTCGCCCTCTCTCTCCCGCATCCGGCAGAAATCCGATACCGCCGCATCCAGAAGCGGGCGCAGCTCTTCGCAGAACTGTTCCTGATTCACTTCCTGTTTTTCGGCAGTCAGCACATCCGGAAACCGTGCAATATCCAGCGCCTCGACGCCGGACGGAAGATGAAGCATTCCGCCGATCTCTTCCACCGCATCACAGTAGGCCTGTGCCAGTTTCTGATTGACCCGGATTCTGGTTCTGTCTCCCTCGTCAAGGTCAAGCGTGAAGAACACATCGATCTTGCCGCGTGAGATTTTCTCCTGGAGAGCATTTTTTACAAAGCTCTCGGCGAACAGAAAGCCCCGCGGGAGCTTGATGCCGATGTCCAGATAGCGGTTGTTCACGCTGCGAAGCTCGATGCTCAGCGAGAGGCCGGCCGCCTTTCCTTTTGCCGCGCCGAAACCGGTCATGCTTCTGATCATGTGCTTCCTCCTCGTCATGCAATGATATCAAAAGTAATGGGATTGTCTTTTGTCTTCCGTTTCTGTGTGCGGACCAGAATGATCAGCGCAGGGATCAGAAAGAGAAAGCTGACGGCGATGCAGACGCCTTCCTTTGCGCCGAGTGCGTCGGCACAGGCAAATCCCAGAACGAAAAACACCAGCGGAAGAATGTAAACCAGCAGTGCCGCGGAGAAGATTCTGCTGCTCTTGCTGGAAATCGTAACCTTCTGCCCGGGCCTGGCATTGATCAGATTTCTGGCCGCCACCGTCAGATCCGACTGGTAGATGCAGCTTTCACAGCTGCCGCAACTGCCTCCGCAGGCCGTCGAGCGCTTTACAAGCACTTCGGCCATCTGATCGGGCAGCGTACGGATCACGATTGCCTCCTGCGTCATATCCGCCACCGTCCTCCTCTCAGGGCCAGGACCGTACGATATTGACCGAGATCGTGTACTTCCCGATCGCCCCGACATCCACAAAGCCGTCGACGTAAACCTTTGCCTGCGGCATGAAGGATCCTCTTGCGTCTTTATAGTCCGTAAGATCTGCCACCAGCCGGATATTCTCGGCGTTCAGTTCTTCCAGCTCTTCGGGGGTACCGCGCACAACCACTTCAACGCTCTCGCTCTCGATCTCGACTTCCACGCCTTCGGGAGCATTGACGACCGAAATGTTCCTGACGTTGTAGCTGGCTGTTTCCAGCCCGACGATCTCAATGTCGACCTTTGCTTCGGTCGCACCGCTGATGTTGACGAGCGTATTGTCATACTGAATCGGATAGGTTTCCGAAAAACTGCTTCGGAAATCGGTCAGATCAACGGTCGAGAGTACGATCTGATTCAGGCCGGACAGGATGGCGGAATCTCCCGCCAGTTTGATTCGATCCGGCGTAATGCTGATCTTGGTATTGGCAGAGCTTGCCCCTGCGCCTTCCACAATCGAAACGGCCAGCGGAATCTCTTTCATTTCCAGGATGGGCAGCGTCGCGGAAACCGTTTCTTCGGTCCCGCTCAGATATTCGGTGGGAACCGGCTCACCGTCGGCAGTCATCAGCGTAAAGGGGGTTTCCTCGGTATAGCTGGATTCGGCTGTCTTGCCCGTTCCGAAACTGACCCAGGCATAGGACACATCCTTCAGATAGGCATCCGGCCCGGTGATCGTAACCGTCTGCGGATCAAAAACAGGCGATTCCGCCGTGAATCCTTCCGCCAGTTTTCCCTCATACACGCCTCGTACCGGAACGGATATGGTATTCAGGTTGGAAACCATAAAGTTGACGGTTTCCGGAAGGTACGACGTCACAGTCAGATATCTGGTTTCCGTCCCGTCGGGATAGACGATTTTATACTTCATCGAAGCATAGGCGGCTCTTGTCAGCTTGCTGACGTCCACCTGCGCCGTCAGATCCTCCGAATTCAGCGCGTCCACGATCCGGCGCGGACCGCGGATTTCCACGCGCACGCTGTTCGTGTCGACATCGGTCACGATCAGGTTCCTGCTGCTCTCCAGAATGTCGTCACCGACGATCTCGACCGGGACGCCGCGGAAAACCGTGGTCACCGTAGAATTCTCCGTACTGACCACATAGGTCCAGATGGCAAGAGAGAGGATCAGGGAGAGAATCATCCAAAGCAGTTTGCTGTCCAGCAGCGACTTGATCGGGTTCTTATTCTTCATCGCGCTTCCTCACCGTCAGGCGACGCAGATAATCGGAAAGTTTTTCCTTCCACGTCTTTGTTTCCTCATCGATAATCAGCTCATTGTGCAGCAGCTGGGTCAGCGCGGCCGCGTTCAGATGCCTCTTCAGCATCCCGTCGATGGCCATGGAGATCGCGCCCGATTCTTCCGACACAATCACCACAACCGCATCGGACTGTTCACTCAGTCCGATGCCGGCCCGGTGCCGCATGCCCAGATCCTTGCTGAGATTTCTGCTTTTTGTCAGCGGCAGCACACAGCCGGCCGCCGCAATTCTGTTGTTGCGGAGGATCACCGCGCCGTCATGCAGCGGCGCCTTGTTGTAAAAGAGGTTCTTCAGCAGCTCCGCAGTGATGTCGGCATTTACCAGCGTCCCGGTGTTGATGATAGATCCGAGATCTTCGTTGCGTTCAAAGATGATCAGCGCACCCGTATGCGTTTCGGACATCTCGCTGCAGGCAAGGACGGTCTGGGCGATGGCCGTTTCCATAGCGGGCGTCGAAACGCTCCGGCTGCTGGAAAAGCTGCTTCCGACGCGCTCCAGCAGCCGCCGCAGCTCCGGCTGAAACAGAACAACCAGCGCAATCAGACCGAGTTCCATGGCCTTTCTAAGCAGATAATTGATCATGGTCAGCCCGAAGGCGTAGGACAGCACCAGCACAACCAGCAGCAGAAGAATGGCTCTGGCAACGTTTTTCGAGTTGGTTCTGCGGACGATGTCTATGGTTTTATAAATCAGATAGGCAACGATCAGAATATCGATCGCATCCGAAACCCCGATGGTCCGGATATAGCTGATTGCCGTATTCAGGAGATTGGCAATGGTCTCCATGAAGCGCTCCTTCCGTCATGGCAGGAATAAACAAACATATCAAAATATTATATTTCAAAATGCGGGAAAGATCAAGAGAAAACGGGCGGTATGCGGGTCTTCCTTACTCGTTGTGGTTAAAGGCGCGAAGCTCCAGACCCGGATTCTTTGAAAGAGCCCAGTCGATACACCAGGAGGAAGTAAACAGCAGCAGGTTGTTTCCGCGGAAGTCCTGGACCCAGCGGGTGTCGCTGGTCAGGTTCAGGCTGCTGACATCCACATCCCCGCCGACGATCCAGCGGATCATCTCATACGGCAGGGGTCTTCGCCGGACCTCGACCCCGTATTCGGTCCGCAGGCGGTATTCCAGCACTTCAAACTGCAGCACGCCGACAACACCGACAATGATCTCTTCGACCCCGGTATGCGGCTCATGAAAGATCTGGATGGCACCTTCCTGGGCGATCTGCATGATGCCCTTTTCAAACTGCTTTCTTTTCATGGTATCGGTCCGCTCGACCGATGCAAAGTGCTCCGGTGCAAAGCTCGGGATGCCCTCATAGCGGATATCGGCATCCTTCTCGCATACCGTATCTCCGATTGAAAAGATGCCCGGGTCAAAAACGCCGATAATGTCGCCGGCATACGCGACATCGATGACGGCGCGGTCCGATGCCATCAGCTGCTGGGGCTGCGGAAGGCGGAGCACTTTTCCGCCCTGGACGTGCATATATTCCTTCTCGCGGTCAAAGCGTCCCGAACAGATGCGCATGAAGGCAATTCTGTCGCGGTGTGCCCGGTTCATGTTCGCCTGAATCTTGAAGACAAAGGCTGAAAACACGTCCGCAGTCGGGCTGATCTCTTCCGTGCCCGATAAGCGCGGAAGCGGCGGGGAGGCCATCTGCAGAAAGGCCTTTAAAAAAGGTTCCACCCCGAAATTGTTCAGCGCGGAGCCGAAAAACACCGGGCTTAACAGCCCTTCCCGAACCGCTTCGAGGTCGAAGTCATAACCGGCGCCGTCGACCAGCTCGATATCGTCCGCCAGCGTTTTCCGAAGTCTCTCCCCGATCAGCTCATCCAGGGTTTCCGTATCGTCAAGCGTGCAGTCAATCGCCCGAATGCGATTCTGCCCGCTGTGAAACTCGGTAAAGGCGAGGATTTTCCCCTCCTGCCGGTCATATACGCCCTTGAAATCCTGCCCGCAGCCGATCGGCCAGTTCATCGGATAGGTTCCGATCCCGAATTCCTTTTCCAGCTCTTCCAGCAGGTCGTAGGGGCTGCGTGCTTCCCGGTCCAGTTTGTTGATAAAGGTAAAAATCGGAATGTGCCGCATGGCGCAGATGCGGAACAGCTTTCTGGTCTGCGGCTCGATGCCCTTGGCCGCGTCAATGACCATGACGGCCGAGTCCGCAGCCATGAGGGTCCGGTAGGTGTCTTCCGAAAAGTCCTGATGCCCGGGGGTATCGAGGATGTTGATGCAGAATCCGTCGTATTCAAACTGCATCACCGACGAGGTGATGGAAATGCCGCGCTGCTTTTCCAGTTCCATCCAGTCGGACACCGCATGGCGGGCAGCGGCCTTTCCCTTGACCGCTCCGGCCTGCTGAATGGCACCGCCGTAGAGCAGGAGTTTTTCCGTCAGGGTGGTCTTTCCGGCGTCAGGGTGGGAAATGATCGCAAAGGTGCGTCTTCTGTTGATTTCTTCGTTCCAGTTGGCCATGATTTCCGTATTCTCCGCATTGACAGGCTTATCCGAGGTATTTTACCACAGCATCGGGGGAAATGCAAACAAATGAAGCAGAATCTTGAAGAAAAAACAGAAGCATGTTATAATGCCACCATGAAAAATCAAAGCTTTGAAACAGAATATATCGCTGCGCGGAAAGCCTGGCTTGACCATCGGTTTTCCGCCTTGAACCCGATGCAGCGTCAGGCCGTTCTGGCAACCGAGGGCCCGGTTCTGATCCTGGCCGGCGCCGGAAGCGGAAAAACAACGGTCCTGATTCAGCGGATTGCCAATCTGCTTTGCTACGGTTCTGCCTCGGATTCCGACCGGATTCCGCCCGATGCGGACGAAAAGAAACTGGAAGCCCTGCGCTCGCTGCGCCCGGAGGCAGAGTCCTGGGCCGTTCTGGAGCCGGTCAGACCCTGGCGCATTCTTGCCATCACCTTTACCAACAAAGCCGCACAGGAGCTGAAAAACCGTCTGGAGGATCTGCTGGAAGAGAGCGCCGATGCCATCTGGGCCTGTACTTTTCATTCCGCCTGCCTGCGCATTCTCCGTCAGGAGGCCGAGCTGCTCGGATATGAGAGCGGCTTCAGCATTTACGACACTGCGGACAGCCAGTCACTGATGAAGCAGATTCTCAAGGATCGAAATCTCGACGACAAGGTCTATCCGCCGCGTTCGGTCCTCAGCGAAATCAGCCGGGCCAAGGATGCCCGGGTGCTTCCGGAAGATTACGAAAAGAACGCCCGGCTCAGCAAAAACATCCGAAGCGTACGCATCGCCGAGCTGTATGCCGAATATACCCGGCGTCTCTTTGCCGCCAATGCGATGGACTTTGACGACCTGATTCTGAACACCGTCCTTCTGCTCGAGCGTTTTGAAGATCGCCGCCGATACTGGCAGCAGCGGTTTTCGTATATCATGGTGGATGAATATCAGGACACCAACCATCTGCAGTATCTGCTGATCTCTCTTCTCTCCGCCGGGCACGGGAATCTCTGCGTGGTCGGCGATGATGACCAGAGCATTTATCGCTTCCGCGGGGCGACGATCGAGAACATTCTCTCCTTTGAAAAGCAGTTTCCCGGCTGCCGCACCATCCGGCTTGAGCAGAATTACCGCAGCACCGAGCAGATTCTCGAAGCTGCGAACAAGGTCATCCGGCACAATGCCGGACGCAAGGGCAAGGAACTGTGGACGGCTCTCGGCAGCGGCGAGGATGTCCGCGTATGCTGTCTGTATGATGAAAACGAGGAGGCTTCCGCCGTCGCCTCGGATATTCTTTCGGACTATTCGCGCGGCATGCGCTGGAAAGACCATGCCGTTCTCTACCGCATGAACGCGCAGTCCAGCCAGTTTGAATTTGCTTTCAAGCGCAACGGGATCCCCTACCGCGTCATCGGCGGCGCGCGCTTCTTTGACCGCGCCGAAATCAAGGACATGCTGTCCTATCTCAGCGTCATTCAGGATTCGAAGGACGAGCTTCGTCTGCTGCGCATTCTGAATGTCCCCGCACGCGGCATCGGCACAAAAAGCGTGGATGCCGCACGCAGTCTTGCCGCACAGCAGGGTGTCTCCCTGTTTCAGATTCTGGAAAGCGCAGACCGCTTTCCGGAGCTTTTCCGCTCCGCTCTCCGCATGCGGGAATTTGCCAATATGATCCGCGATCTGCAGGAATTGAAGCTCAGCTGCGCCGATCTTTACGACCGCGTTCTGGAGAAAACCGGCTATCTCAGCATGCTGGAGCAGTCAAAAGATCCGCGTGATCAAAGCCGCGTCGAAAACGTCCGCGAGCTGAAGACCAGCATGCTGGCCTTTGAAAACGAAACAGGCGACGGCAGTCTGCAGGCTTATCTGGAGAACATCGCCCTGTACACCGATCTGGACGACATGGACCGCAGCGAAGACAGCGTCGTGCTGATGACGATACACAGCGCCAAGGGTCTGGAGTTTCCGGTTGTTTATGTCGTCGGCATGGAAGAGGGCATCTTTCCGGGCATCCGTGCGATCGGCGAAGAGGACGAGATGGAGGAAGAGCGCCGTCTCTGCTATGTCGCATTTACCAGAGCCAAGAAAAAGCTTGTCCTGACACATGCGCGCCAGAGGATGCTGTTCGGCCGCACCACCGCCAACCGCCTCAGCCGTTTTCTCGAGGAATCCGAACTGGCTTCTCCCGCGGCGGCTCCGGACCGGCGGCCGTTTGCAGACCGCAGCTTTGCCGGCCGCTCGTCGGAAGGCTCCCGTTTCTCCGATCGTGCCGCCACTGACCGAAAGCTCGGTCGGACATCTTCTTTTCCCGCGCAGAATAAGAGCGTTCTTACGCAGGAGGCGCTGCCTGCTCTCTCCGTAGGTCAGACCGTCACGCACAATGCCTTCGGGAAAGGCATAGTCGTCAAGCTGACGCCCATGGGCGGAGACCAACTGATCGAAATCCGTTTTGATTCCGTCGGAAGCAAAAAGCTGATGCTGAAAGCCGCCTCCCGTTTTCTGCAGACAGAGCAGTCGTAGACGCCCATTCTCGGCCGCAGTATTTATAAACCGTTCATTTTTCGGGGCCTGCTTTTATAAACTGTTCATTTTTCTCCTGCTGCCCTGTGCTATAATACCGACGATCTGAAATGATCCAATCAGAAAGGAGATTGAAATATGAACGTTCAGAGCATCATTGACAGTGTGAAGGAATTGATCCAGAAGGGCAACGTCTCTCGCGTGGTCGTCAGAAAAGGCGACAAAGAGATCCTCAACATCCCCGTCAGCGTCGGTGTTGTCGGTGCCGCCGTCGGTCTGATCTGGGCCAAGCTGGCTCTGCTTGGCGCGGTTCTGGCGACGCTCGGTTTCGGCTGCACGGTGGAAATCGTTAAGACTGACGGAAATGTCGTCAGTGTCGTCGATGAGCAGAGCGGGCAGAAGGTCCGTGACTTTGCTGCCGACGCAGTGGAAAAGGTCAAGGAAAACATCCCCGTCAGCATCAATGTCGATATCCGTCACGATGACGAGGCCGTTGATGCCGAAGTCGTCGATGCCGACGCCGAGTTTGCCGATGTCGTCTCGGAGGACGAGCCGAAAGAATAACGATCAACAGATAAACACACAAAAAAAGAAACGGAAAATGGGGTTGTCAAAGGCGGCTTGAGACAACCTCTTTTCTTACTTTGAGGAAACATGAAAGTTCTGACTGTCGGAAAAAACGATGAAGGTCAGCGTCTGGACCGTTTTGTCGCCAAGGCCGTACCCCTCCTGCCGGACAGCCTGCTCCACAAGTACATCCGCCTCAAGCGCATCAAGCTGAACGGCAAAGCGGGCAGGCAGGACACGCGTCTTCAGGTCGGCGATGAGCTCAGCCTCTATATCGCGGATGAATTCTTTGAAGCGCCGAATGAGAACAATGCCTGGCGGAAGATTTCCGCACCCCGTCTGCAGATTCTCTATGAGGACGAGAACATCCTGCTGGTCGACAAAAAGCCCGGAGTGCTCTGCCACAGCGCCGGAAAATGGGACTATAACACCCTCATCGCAAATATTCAGGCCTATCTCGCACAGAAGGGCGAATGGAACAGCCGGGATGAAAACGCCTTTGCTCCGGCGCTGTGCAACCGCATCGACCGCAATACGGGCGGGATCGTGATTGCCGCCAAAAATGCCGAGGCACTTCGAATCCTGAATGAAAAAATCCGGGATCGCGAGATCAGCAAGAGTTATCTGTGCGTCGTCTGCGGGAAACCGAAACCGGCGTCCGGCTGTCTGGAGAACGAACTTTTCAAAGACGCGGTCAAAAACCAGGTCTATGTGAAAAGCAGGCCGGAACCCGCCTCGCGGCACGCCGCAACAGAATATCGCGTGCTCGAGAGCAAAAACGGTCTTTCGCTGGTCGAATGCAGGCTGCTGACCGGGCGCACGCACCAGATCCGCGTCCAGATGGCCCATGCCGGCTGGCCGCTGCTGGGCGACGGGAAATACGGTCGCGAGCAGGTAAACCGGAAGTATCACGAATCCGGGCAGGCGCTGTATTCCTGGCGCATTTGCTTTGACTTCCCCACCGACGCCGGCATCCTGAATGACCTGCGCGGCCGCGAATTCTCCCTGAACCGCGAGGATATTCCTTTTGTGGCAAAATACTTTTCTTGATGATTATGGTGTCCGTTCTCGGGTCTCTGCAATTGCGCGGATATCGGCCTTCCGCCTCGCACGAACGTTTCCCCGCCGCGTTTTTTAGAAGCAGGACTTTCGTATACCATTTATTCGCGGCAGAAGGAGGTTCGACAGGGGCAGATGCTTCCCCTGACCGCGAAACAGCACAAGGTAATTGGGAGCATCCTCCCATTCTGTATCCTGGAAAAACCAAAATGTATAATTCTGGAGGTATCGTCTGTGAATATGATCTGTTTTGACCTTGAAGGGGTTCTGGTTCCGGAAATCTGGATCGCCTTTTCCGAGGTAAGCGACATTCCCGTGCTTCGCCGCACCACCCGCGATGAGCCGGATTACGACAAGCTCATGAAGTGGCGCATGGGCATCCTGCGCGAGCACGGTCTCGGCATCCGTGAGATTCAGGATACCATCGCCAAAATTGATCCGCTGCCCGGCGCCAAAGAGTTCCTGGATGAGCTGCGCAGCTTTGCCCAGGCCGTAATCATCAGCGACACCTTCACGCAGTTTGCCGGTCCCCTGATGGAAAAGCTCGGCCGCCCCACCCTCTTCTGCAACGAGCTGCAGATCGGATCGGACGGCATGATCGAAGGCTTTCACCTGCGGATTAAAGACACAAAACTCGCGACCGTACGGGCATTTCAGTCGATCGGCTATGAAACCATCGCCGTCGGCGACAGCTATAACGATCTCGACATGCTGAAAGCCAGCAAAACCGGCATTCTCTTCCGATCCACCGAGGCCATTATCCGGGACAATCCGGAGCTCCCCTCCTGCGAGAGCTATGAAGAGCTGATGGCCGCGATCAAAGCCGCCATGTGACATGAAAAAGCAGCCCATCGGGCTGTTTTTTCATGTCACGGAATATAAACAGACTTTACATCGGGACACGGTTCATCACCGCAGTCCCGTTTTGCTTCAGCCAGCGTTTCGCGTTCCGGTAATCCGGCAGTACCTTTTCCGCCGCAGCCCAGAATTCCGGCGAATGATTCATGTGCCGCAGATGACACAGTTCGTGCACCACGACATAATCCCGCACTTCTTCCGGCGTCAGCATCAGGAGGCAGTTGAAATTCAGATTGCCTCTGCTTGAGCAGCTTCCCCATTTGGTCTTCTGATGCCGGATTGCAATACGTCCGTAGGAAACGCCCATCTGCGCGGCAAAGGCTTCACAGCGTGCCGTCAGGTCTTTTCTTGCCAGCCGGGTCAATTCCCGAAGCTCTTCTTCGCTCAGCGGCGGCGTTTTCTTCGCTTCCTCCGCCTGCTGCCGGACGCGCAGCTGCTGACGCTCAATCCAGTCCGTATGCTTCTCCAGAAAACGTCGGATTTCTCTCTGCGATGTCAGCATCGGCGCCCGGACAAGCACCGAACCGTCCTGCCGAACCTGAACCGAAAGTGTTCTGCGACGGCTTCGAATCAGCTCGACCGTCATCACGAATAGATGTCGTTGGTGTCGACAAGCGTCACCTCAACATCAAAGCTCTCGCCGTCACGCCAGATTGTCAGCACCATCACATCGCCGACTTGCAGCTTATCCTTTTCCACGGACACCTGCGAGGTATTGCTGACCGGATTCCCGTTGACCGCCGTCAGCACGTCGCCGCTCCGGATTCCCTTCTCTTCGGCGTCCGAGCCTTCGCTCACCGAGGAAATATACAGGCCGTCCGGCAGCGAATACTGCTCTCTGGCGTTCTGGGGAATCGCGCCGACCGTAATGCCGATGGCGGGTCTTCCGCGCACTTCCCCGTCCGCAATCAGCGCATTGACCACCTTGCAGATGGTGGAGGACGGGATGGCGAAACCGATTCCTTCGATGCTGGAATAAGTGGACATCATCTTCATATTCGTCAGGCCGATCACCTGACCGTACAGATTGAAAAGCGCTCCGCCCGAGCTTCCTTCGTTGACCGCCGTATTGGTCTGCAGCAGGGTCATGCTGCGTCCCATATAGGTCATATCGCGTTCAATGGCCGAAATGATGCCGTCTGTCAGGGTGTTTCGGAAGTCCTCGCCGAGCGGGTTCCCGATGGCCGCCACCGGATCACCGACACGAAGGCTGGCGCTTTCTCCGAGTTCGGCGGCGGGAAGCCCTTCCGCCTCGATTTTCAGAAGCGCAATATCGCTGATGCTGTCCGAGCCTACCAGAAGCGCATCATATTCCGTCCCGTCGGGAAGGGTTATCACCGCCGAATCGCAGTCTTCCAGGATATGGGCGTTGGTCAGAATCAATCCGTCTTCGGTGATGATGACGCCCGAGCCCCAGGCATAGCCTGCCTTATTCCCTTCATAGGCGGAAAGGGAGACGATCGAAGGGGCGCATTTTTCATACAGTTCCTGCAGAGTCAGTTCCTCTTCCGGCTGCGGAACGAGCTGCATCCGATAGTCGGGACGCTGCTCGACAAGCGGAATCTGTACCGTATCCTTCAGCGGATAGTCCGTGTCTTCATAGTATTCTTTGAAAAAGTCTTCCGGCTTTCGCGGCATCTCGTTCTTCGCGCTGTCCGGAAGATTCGGAAAGCCGGCAACGATGCTCTCGTCATCTCTGCCGACCTGCTGAAAAGCCAGAGACGATCCCGCAATCACAAGCAGCAGCAGCACGACCAGCGCCGCTATTCTTGCCGGTGTCAGGCCTTTTCTTTTTCTCTTCTTTTTTTCAGATTTCTGCGGAACGGAAGCATCCTCCGCTTTCAATTCTTCCCGAAGCGGTTCGTACCAGTCCCGTTTTTCATAGCTATGTTCACTCATGCCGGTTCTCTTCCCTGTTTGACGCCGTCCGCCAGCGTCAGCGTAAATACAAATTCGGTCATGCCGTCTTCGCTGCGCACCGCGATATCCTCGTCATGCGCGTTGATAATGGCCTTGACCAGATACAGTCCCAGCCCGACGCCTTCCTTGTCCAGGCTGCGCGAGCGGTCGGACTTATGAAAACGGTCAAAAATAAAGGGAAGATCATCCGGCGGGATCGTCTCGCCGTAATCCTTGATCGATACATAGGCCTTCCCGAAGTCCTTGTACAGCCTTACCACCAGGCAGGTGCCCGGCTTGGCAAATTTGACCGCATTGTCCAGCAGGTTGTAAAGAACCTGCGTAATGGCATCCTTGTCCGCGTATACCATCAGATGGCTGTCCGGCAGCTGCGGATCTACATCCAGATTCTTTTTTGTCGCGCGGCTCTCAAAGCTCAGCATTGTCTGAAGAATCAGTTCGGTCAGATCAAAGACGCTGCGCCTGGATTCATCCGCCGCCCATGATTTCATGCGCGACACTTCCAGCATATCCTTGACGAGCCTCGAAAGCCGCCGGGTTTCATCGCGAATGGAAATCAGATATTTTCTTTCGTCTTCCGGCGGGATGGTGCCGTCCAGAATGCCGTCCGCAAACCCCGAAATCGTCGTCATCGGCGTTCGCAGCTCATGGGAAATGTTCGCAATAAATTCGCTGCGTCTGTTTTCGGCCTTTCCCAGAGAATCGGCCATCTTGTTGAACGAATCGATCAGGGTCCCCATCTCGTCGGTGGTATCGGCGGTCTGACGGACGCGGTGCGAAAAATCCCCTCTCGCAAACTTCCGGGAGGCAGCCGCAATCTCATCCAGCGGCCGCGCCATCCGTTTGGTATAGACCATGACCGCCAGCATCGACACGAGAGAAACCACGGAAAGCGCAATGATCGACCAGGTCAGATAATTCGTCCAGGTTCCGAGCATATTGGAGATCGGAGAAGTGATAAAGCAATAACCCAGCAGGTCTCCGTCTGCCTCTTCCGTAATCTGCCTGGCTGCCAGATACCGGTTTTCAGGATACAGGCCGTCCAGATTGGAAAACTGCTCACAGGTCCCGGTAAGCTCCAGCTGTTCCAGGATGTCTTCCGGAATCTGTTTCCCGATATGCTCGCAGAAGGGCAGCTTGTCCGAGCAGGTAATAATCACGCCCTGCTCATCCGTGATAAAGATATGGTTTCCGGTCGCGCCAGAGATCGAACTGATGATCATGCTCAGAGACCAGTCATTCATCGAACTGGTCCTGGCAATGGCCGAAGCCGCATGCGCCACCTCGTTCGTGCTCTCCATCATATCCCGGCGGTAGTCTTCGATCAGATAGGTTCTGCCGATTCCGATAAAGCTGACGGACAGAAGCAGAAAGCAGATGGCAAGCAGCATCGCCGTCATGGCAAAGTTTTTAAAAAAGATGCTTTTCACAAATCCGCCTCAGATGTCCTCCCATCGTCCCGCTGTCTGATTTTGGGCTTTTCTCGTCGCTTTCTATCTCTGTCCCGCTGTCTTTATACTCCGAGTTTATATCCCGATTTCAATTCCTGCAATTGCGCGGATAATAACCTTTTCCCTCGCACAAACGTTTCCCCGCCGCGCTGGTTTTTCCGGGTTTCGCGTGCAGGCGCGAGAACGCTTCATCAGTTACCTTGTGACAGTTTTCCACAGGGTTAATCAATCCATCGCACCCACTAACTCATTCGCAGCAAAAGGAGGTTCGACAGGGACAGATGCTTTCCCTGGCCGCGAAACGGGTCAAGTCGATTGGGAGCAGAGAATACTTATCTCAGTTGAGGTAGAATGTCTGGCTGGAAACGTGATCCCAGCGGGCGGCGGGAATGCTGCATCCGGCATCTTCGTAAAGAGTCATACCCGCATCGGATACATAGATCACGGTGCTCCCGATGGGAACCGTCATGCTCTGTTCCGTTTCCGAGTCGGTCCCCGGATTCATGACAATCTTCAGATCGGCCGTCTGCTCTGCCGAGCGCTCGGCAATGGCACGCAGATTGCGGCAGGCACGAGGTTCGGAAACGTCATAGTTGATGCTGAAGATCAGAGGCATTCTTTCCTCGCCGTTCGGATCTGTCACCGTGTACAGCAGCGCCAGCAGCTCATAGCTCTCAGGGTCGGCGCAGATCATGCTCGTTACGATCTGTCCGTTATAATCCTCATTCAGCCACTCCCGGATGAATTTCCGGCTCAGATCCTCATTGTACTCAGAGCTCAGGTAGATCACGCCGTCTTCCAAGGTAACATCCAGCGGAGTCTCGCAGTCAGGATTAAACCATTCCACCTCGGTCGCAGGCATAATCTCATACCCCGCATTAAGGTGCGGATCATATCCGTTCACAAAATCAAAGGTATAGAAGAGGTCCGAAACGTCATCATTCAGCCACATCTGATAGAAGCTGTCCTTTGTGGCATACAGGGCGGCATCCCGTGTCTCGCTGTAGGCCATATCGGGGGTTTCATAGATATAGTCAAGCCGGTTCGGAAGCAGATTCTCATCAAACAGGAGGCAGTATTCCACCGAATCATGATTCCGGAAGATCGCATCCAGTTTGTTCGCCTCATAGATCATACTGCTGATCTTTGCATAATCGAGATCGTTCTCTGCAGGCAAGGCATCGGGATCTGCACCTTCCGTCCAAAGCCCGTAATTGTCCGTCTCATCCTCTCCATAAAAAGCATAGATCTTTACATCCTGCTGCGCATCGCTGCCCATAAACGGCATGGTTTTGTTTTCATCTTCGTACAACGTATATCCATCCTTAAAGTACGTGGTCAGGTAATCTCCCTTCTCCACGATGCGGGAGCAGCTTTCTTCCAGATCGGTCCCCGGATCATAGATCACGGTCACGGTTCTGGGATTCTTATAAGCCTCCAGTTCATAGACAACCGCCTTCTCCAGCATGGTCCAGAAGAGGTCGGAATCCGGCTCTCCATAGATCGCAATCTGCGTCATAAACGGAATGCTGTCCCCGTCTGCCAGCAGCACCGAGCACTCCAAATAGAGAATCTCCAGCGTATCCGGATCCAGATAATAGCGAATCTGGGATCCGATCTCCTTGGACAGCGGAGAAATCTCACAGAACGCAGGCGCATCGCCGACCGTTGTCACACACAGCTGACCATTCTCCAGCCGGACATCGGTGATCTCTTCCGCCAGCGTCGAATCGTTGTCCAGCTTCGGGAATATGGCATCCAGATCATAGCTTTCCTGTTTCTCTCCCGGATAGGCATACCAGGTGATCTCGAAGTCGCTGTCCTCTTCATCGTATTGGGTCAGCTGATAGCAGTTGTTTTTGGTAAACAGATAAGCACAGGCCGGCTCATAGCCGAATAATTCGTCATAGCCGTCCCAGGCTTCATAGCCGTCCCAGTCAGGACTGCCGAATTCTGCCCAGTCATCCCAGTCCTCGATCAGATCCCAGTCAAAATCTGTCCAGTCATAGGTATCCCATGCAGCTGCAGCGTCTTCTTCCGGATATTCCATATAAACCATTCCGTCGGTTCTGAAAGCCGTATAGTTTCCGCAGTACTGGCCATATTCCGACTGGGACATCTGAATAAACCCGATGCCGTCATATTTCTCAAGAAGCACAGCCGGATCATTTGCTTTCAGAATATCGGCCATACTGAACTCCGGAACGGCCGGCTCTTCCGATTCGGCCGAAAACGGCCCCGCTGCCGGCGTCTCTTCCGCTTCTTCAGAAGCAGGTCCCACAACCGATGTGTCTTCCGGTTTTGTCGAAACGGGTCCCGCTGCAGCCGACTCTTCCGGCTCTGCCGAACCCGGTCCCTCTGCGAGGGCTTCTGCCGCTTCGGCTTCCTTCATGACTTCGTCCATCAGCTGTCTGTCCTTCAGCGGCGTTTCCTCCGTCGCCTCGACAGCAGCAGCATGCTCTGCAGCCATCGCCTCCAGGGCATTCGCCCGCTCCCCGGCTTTATCCGCCAGAGAAGGCGCCTTGCTGATGCTGTCATAGCCTTTCAGGGGCGCGGCATAGGATGCCGGACTGATCCCCGCCAGCAGGGCAACAATCAGAATCATGGCACAGAACAGCACTGCAGAGTGTCTGAATCTACGTTTCATCGTAAAACTCCTCCTGTTCGGACTTGTCGGCGTACGGAAAGACGCCGTATGCGGAAGTACTTTTGATTTTCCTTCTGTTTATTATACCAGAATATCCGGGTTCATGCAATTCTGCATCCCGTGTTTTTTACAGTTTCTCCACATCTTTTTTCTGGTTTTCCGCATTTTTCAGGATTCCGGCCATCGTCAGCAGCTGGGAAACCTCGGATACCGCGGTAATCTCCATCGCGTTTTTCACCTCATCGGGCACATCCCGAAGGTCTTCCAGATTCTCCTCAGGAATAAAAACCCGGTGCACACCGGCCCGATGCGCCGCCAGCAGTTTTTCAGGCAGCCCGCCGATGGCCGTGATCGCTCCGCGCAGCGAGACTTCGCCCGTCATTGCCCAGTCGGCCGGGAACGGAATCCCCGTTACCAGCGACGCGACCGCCGTAGTCATCGTGACGCCGGCCGAGGGACCATCTTTCGGGACGGCGCCTTCGGGCACGTGAATGTGCAGATCATTTTCCTTGAATTGTTTCGCTTTTCCCGGGAACATGCTCTTCACCAGGCTGACGGCGATCATGGCCGACTCCTTCATCACATCGCCCAGTTTCCCCGTCGTCCTGACTTCGCCGTTTCCTTTGGTAAACAGCGATTCGATATACAGGATTTCGCCGCCCGACTGAGTCCATGCAAGCCCTGTCACCACACCCGGTTTCTGCCGTTCCGGCACACGGGAGTGGCGCACCGGGCGCATATCCAGATCCTCGCGCAGCTGGTCGGGAGAAATCGTGAAAACTGTTTCCGGTTTGCCTGCCAGCTCTACGGCCGCGCTTCGGCACAGCGAATCGATCCGCTTGCGCAAACCGCGCACGCCGGCTTCCTGCGTATAATCCGAAATCAGGGTTCGGATAACTTCATCGGATATCTCGATCTGTCCGGGACCGATTCCCATGGCCTTCATGGCGCCGGGCAGCAAATGCTCGCGGGCGATGCAGAGCTTTTCGATCGGCGTATAGCCCTCAAACTGGATCGTCTCCATCCGGTTCAGAAGCGGTTCCGGAATCGTGTCGGTCGTATTCGCCGTGCAGATAAACAGCACATCCGAAAGGTCATAGGGCACATTCATATAGTGATCGGTAAAACTGTCATTCTGTTCGGGGTCGAGGACCTCCAGCAGTGCGCTGGCCGGGTCGCCGTTGAACGAGGAATAGAGTTTATCCACCTCGTCCAGCACCACGACCGGGTTCGAGGCTCCGCTTTTCTGAATGCCGTCCATGATCCGTCCGGGCATCGCCCCGATATAGGTGCGCCGATGACCGCGGATATCCGCCTCGTCGCGAACGCCGCCGAGACTGATCCGCACATATTCCCGCTTCAGCGCGCGGGCAATGCTGCGGCCGATGCTGGTTTTTCCGGTGCCGGGGGCGCCGACAAAGAGCAGGATGGATCCCGACTGTTCGCGCTTCAGATTCATAACGGCGATCTGCTCGATGATGCGGCGCTTGACCTTCTTCAGACCGTAATGGTCTTCTTCCAGCACCTCTCGCGCTTCCTCCAGATCGATGATCTCCGGCTCGGTCTTTTTCCAGTTCAGCGAGGTAAGAAAATCCAGATAGTCGTACAGCATGCCGTATTCCGGCGACTTGCTTCCCTCCTGCTTCAGCCGGTTCAGAACTTTGTTGGCTTCCGATCGTGCCGTCTCGTTCATGCCGGATTCTTCAATCTTCATCTCGAACTTCCGGATATCCGATACATGTTCGGGATGCAGTTCGTCCAGCTCGCGCTGCAGATACTCCAGCTGCTTCTTGATGGCCGATTCCTTATAGATATCCTGATATTCCTTCTGGTGCGCCGAATTGGCGTCATTCGTCACCTTGGTGACTTCCAGGAACTCATAGATCAGTTTTTCCATCAGCTCCGCACGTTTGCGGCAGCTGTCCTCAGCCAGGATTTCATAGTATTCTTCGTTCGATGCCGTCATCCAGATCGACAGCATGCCTGCCAGCGTACCCAGCGACCGCATCTGGTTCACAAAGGTCACTGCCGCAGTGCCCCACTGGTATCCCTGAGAGAACTCCTTGACGGCTTCCCCGGCCTGGCGGAGCTTTTCCTTTGCTTCCTCCTCCGGGAGATCCTGCACATCGTTCCGCCTGCTGGTCATCAGGGAAATCGATTTGTCGCGGTTGATCAACACGCTCTCCACGTTCACCCGCCCGCCGGCACGCACCACGGCATAGCCGTCATTGCTGATTTCCGCCACCACGCCGGAAAGACCGATGGGATAAAAGCTGTCCTCACTCCGCTCCGCACGCGATTCGTCCTTCTTCGAAATCAACAGAATCACTTTCTCATCTACATTCACATTCCCCGCCAGATACCGGAACTGGTCTCTGCGGAAATACACATCCGAATCCGGTGCAATCAGCTTGTTATATACCGGAATTACTGTCATAATGATCATCCTCCATTTTCATCGAGTATACTGATGCCCAGTATACGACATTTTCGGATGCTTTCATGAAGTTTTTGTTAATACTTTTATATAAACAAAGCTTCGCTTTTTGTGCTTTTGCAGCAGCTCTTTCTGTTTTTGACCCGTTCATATGATCAACCGGAAGCGCGGCGCAGGAGTGAAAAGCGAGGGACCATGTTCCCTGCCGCGCAGCTGCAGGAGCTCGGAACGGGGAGAAAAATAAAAACTATCTCTTGTTCACGCCTGATTTTTGCTATTGACTTTTTCATAAAATAGTTTATAATAGCAGAGCTTGACGGGGTGTAGCGCAGCTGGTAGCGCGCTTGGTTCGGGACCAAGAGGCCCGGAGTTCAAATCTCCGCACTCCGACCATGATGAAGGGCTTGCTCCAATCATCTTGCAGCCCGACCTTATCTTTCTGCAATTGCGCGGAAGAGAAACTGGTCCCTCGCACCTGTGTTTCTCCGCCGCGCTTTTGTTTTGCTATTTTCCCCATATGACAATTCGCGGCAGCAGTCGCCACGACGGGGGCAGCTGTTTCTTTTGCCGCGAAACGGGATAAGCTGATTGGGAGTGTTTACGCCGTTCCAAAAAGGGATGTAGACCGCCAGTGATGGGAAATTAGACCACCACAGACGGGAAATAAAACCGCCAGAAAAGGGAAATCCGGAGGCGCCGACAGGCGGTTGACGAAAGTTCATATGAATGGTATCAT
>JAFYHU010000035.1 GCA_017538965.1 Oscillospiraceae bacterium | reverse complement strand
GAGATCGAATACATCACCGACATGGCCAAGATCGTGGAATACGGCATCATGAGCACACCCGCGCTGATGATCGACAACAAGGTGGTTTCCATGGGCCGGGTGCTGAAGGCGAAGGACGTCGCAAAGCTGCTGTAACAGAAGCAACAGGGACTGCGCTCTTGCGCGGTCCCTGTCTGTTTTTATCCTCCTGCGGAAATGAACTGAAGGACAAAGCGCCGGTGGATCTCTTCCGTGTCCGCATCGGGGCCTTCGAACTCCATCTGTGTTTGCGGGAAACGCAGGCTCCCTATTTCCCGCTCCGACATCGACGTGATTCGAATCTTACACTGCCCAAAGGAAAAGCCGTCGTCGCCGTTTGGCCGGACGTCGTTCTGAGATTGGAAGAAGCGCTCGATCCGGTCAAGGGGGATCGCCCAGATTTCCTGTATTACCATACGGCACACCTCGCATCGTCTTAATCATGATTATAACACAGCAGGACAGAAATTGTATGCTGTTTTGTTTGTCCTGTTTCGTGCGGTTTCGTGCTGTTTGGCACAATCCGAACAGGCGAAATTGAAATCCGTCTGCCGCTGTGTTATACTGCCTGCAGCCGAATACTATTACCGTAATGCGGTGGACGAGCCTCTTTTCGGGAATGAACGCGGCGCATTTTTGCGCATGTCGTCTTGTTCCGGAAAGAGGTAATTTTTTACGTGGAGGAAAAATCAATGAAAAAGACAGTTTCCCTTCTGCTCGCTCTGATCATGCTTCTTTCGCTCGGCGCTGTCTCCTTTGCCGAAAAAAAGGATGCGGATACTGAGGAAAAGGATGCCCTCGTGGTGGATACCTGCATCCTCAAGGAAGCCGACGACGCCATGATCAACAACTACACTTTGCTGGCCGTGAATCCCGATGCCCCCTTTGTGGATGCGGACGGCAACCCGGTCAAGGATGTGGAGATCAATACCGTCGGTGCAGCCGCGCTCATCCATTGGCTGCTTTCGGAAGAGGGCGAAAGCCTTGCTGCCGATTACGGCTTTGCGGAATACGGCGAGTATCTGTTTTATCTGAAGGAGGATCGCCCCGTTTCTGAGGCCGAGATTCCCGAGGCCACCAAGGAGACCAAGCTGATTCGCCTGTCTACCACTACCTCTGTCAATGACTCCGGACTGCTCGGCTACCTACTCCCGATCTTCGAGGAGAAGTATGGCTACGAGGTCGAGGTCTTCTCCGCCGGTACCGGCAAGGCCATCGCCAATGCCAAGATGGGCAATGCCGATCTGATCCTTGTCCACGCCAAGAAGCAGGAAGAGGCCTTCGTTGAAGAGGGATTTGCCTATACTCTTGACGGCATGGACAGCGAGCGCATGACCTATATGTACAACTTCTTCGTGCTTTGCGGTCCGTCCGCGGATCCGGCCGGCGTGAAGGATGCCGAGAATGTCAAAGCAGCCTTCAAGGCCATCGCTGACGGCAAATATACCTTCATCTCCCGCGGCGACGGCTCGGGTACGCACACAAAGGAACTCAGCCTCTGGCCGGAAGAACTGGGCATTACCGCCGAACCGGAAAGCTTTAAGGACTACACCGACTGGTATATCTCTGCGAACACCGGTATGGGTGCCTGCCTTGTCATGGCCGAAGAAATGGGCGCCTACATCCTCACCGACAAGGCGACCTTCCTTACATTCGTGGCCAATGATGGGGTTATGGCTTGATTCCCGGCAGTTTATGACGTAAAATAATAGCCGTGGGGCATGTCTCCACGGCTATTTTTCAAAAGGATTGTATTGTATGAGCACTTCCATCCAAAAGGCAATCGAGTTGATTCTTTCAGCCGATCCGGAACTTTTGAATATTCTCTCTACTACGGCGAAAGTGTGTCTGACGAGTTCAATCCTTGCGCTGATCATCGGGGTGCCGCTCGGAATTCTGTTCGGGGCAGAGCGCTTTCCCGGGCGCAGGGTGCTCCTGGTGCTCAACCGCACGCTGATCGGCATGCCGCCGGTGGTCTGCGGTCTTCTGTTTTACATGCTTTTCTCCGGCGTCGGTCCCTTCCGGCATCTGAAGCTGCTCTTCACAGTGAAGCTGATGATTATCGCCCAGGTCGTCCTCATCACGCCGATCATCATCGGCGTCATGGAGACCTTTGTGGCAGACACCGCGCCCGCCTTGCGCGAAACGACCAGAGGCCTGGGCTTCGGGCGGATGAAGGAATATCGGCTGCTTGTCAACGAGTGCCTGTATTCGATTTTCTCTGCATATCTGCTGAGCTTTGCCCGCGCGATCGCCGAGGTGGGCGCCGTGGCGATGGTCGGCGGTGCGATTGCCTGGAAAACCAATGTCATGACCACCGCGATCATGATGTACACCAACCGCGGCAGCTTTACGCTGGGCATTGCCCTCGGACTGATCCTGCTGACGCTCTCGCTGCTGGTGAACGTCGTGCTCAGCCTGATGCAGGGGAGGCTGAGCCGATGAAGACGAAGTCTTTTTCCAAGACCTACGGCAAGCGCAGAGTGCTGGAACTGCCGGAGCTGGAATTGCCGGAAGGGCAGATCACCGCCGTCATCGGCCCGAACGGCAGCGGCAAATCGACTTTTGCGAAGGTTCTGGCCGGGATCGAACAGCCCGATGAGAAAAAACCGATCCTCTCCGGTGTCTCGGTCGGCTATCTGCCGCAGAAGAGTTTTCCCTTCCGCATGACCACGGAGAAGAACATCCTGACAAACGGGACCGACCACACCCGCGCTGCGGAGCTGATGAAAATTCTCTCCATTGATGCGCTTGCCAAACAGAGCGCGAAAAAGCTCTCCGGCGGCGAGACGGCAAGGATGGCGCTCTGCCGCATCCTGATGAGCCGCTACGATCTGCTGATCCTCGACGAGCCGACGACGGCCATGGACATGGAATCCACGCTGGCGGCAGAGCAGCTGATTCGGGAGACCAGCCATGAAACAGACTGCGCGGCGCTGCTGATCACCCACAGCATCTCTCAGGCGCGGCGGATTGCCGACCGGGTGCTCGTTCTGCAGCGGGGTGAGCTTGTCGAGCAGGGAGCGACGGAGGCAGTTCTGTCGGCACCGAGCAAAGAGGAGACTCGCCGTTTTCTCGATTTCTACGGACTGTAGGGAGATCAAAGCATGAATCCGTGATTCAGAACGACAGCGTATTCAAAAGGAAAAACGCCGGAGCAGCAAAGCAAAAGAAAGCATCAGGCAACAGAATACCGCAGGAGGACAAAGGCGTCTCCTGCGGTATTCTTTCTATAGCATGGCGCTCTCGTAAACAGAGTCGCTTTCCAGGTCTTTTGTGAGCGGCGGATCCATGACCGTGGCTCTGGCGAGAACCATTTTGCCGGCCTCGACCGAGTGCGTGAGCCAGACGCTTCCTCCGATGATGCAGTCGTTTCCGATCCGCGTATCTCCTCCGAGAATTGTTGCGCCGGAATAGATGACGACGCGGTCCCCGATGTCCGGATGCCGCTTGATCCCCTTGACCAGCGTTCCGTCTTCTCCCACGGCAAAGCTCTTGGCGCCGAGCGTCACATGCTGATACAGCTTGACATGGTGCCCGATGGTAGTCGTCTCTCCGATCACGACGCCGGTGCCGTGGTCGATGAAGAAATAATCTCCGATCTGCGCGCCCGGGTGAATGTCGATTCCTGTCAGCCTGTGTGCGTATTCGGTCATGACCCGCGGCAGAATGGGCACTCCTTCCCGATAGAGGATATGCGCCAGACGGTAGGTGCTGATGGCGGTAAAGGCGGGATAACAGAGAATGACCTCATCAATGCTGCGAGCCGCGGGGTCTCCCGCATAGGCTGCGTCCAGATCCGTCCGGATCTGACGCTGAATCTCCGGCAGTTCACGAAGCAGAGTCAGGATGATCTCCTCGTTGGGCTCCTGTTCGGGCAGAACCAGGGAGAGACAGAAGCGCAGATGGCCGACCGCACCGGCGAGCGCGGCCTGCCGCGGCATGGCGTCGGAGGCGTAGCTGGAAAACATGCTCTGGATCAGCAGATCGGTCAGCTTCTGCGCATGCTCGCGCAGTCCGGAATAGTCCTGCTCTCCGGAGCCGGAGGAAGCCTCCAGCTCCAGAGCCGTATCGGCGATCAGCAAGGCAAGCGTCCGGTCCATATCAGTCTGCGAACAGCGGCGTGGACAGATAACGGTCGCCGGTGTCCGGCAGCAGGGCGACGATGGTCTTGCCCTTGTTTTCCGGGCGTTTGGCAATCTGGATCGCGGCATAGAGCGCGGCGCCCGAGGAGATGCCGACCAGCACACCCTCCGACCGGCCGATCAGCTTGCCGGTCGCAAAAGCGTCTTCATTCGATACGGGGAATACCTCGTCATAGATCTTCGTGTCCAGCACGTCGGGGACGAAGCCCGCGCCGATGCCCTGGATCTTGTGCGCACCCGCCGTACCCTTCGAGAGCACCGGGGACGTCTCGGGCTCTACCGCCACGATTTTGACATTCGGGTTCTGCTCCTTGAGATATTCGCCGACGCCCGTGATCGTGCCGCCGGTGCCGACGCCCGCGACAAAGATATCCACCTTGCCGTCGGTGTCCGCCCAGATCTCCGGCCCGGTCGTCGCTTTATGGGCGGCGGGGTTGGCGGGATTGACGAACTGGCCGGGGATGAAAGCGTTCGGGATCTCTTTGGCCAGCTCCTCGGCTTTGGCGATCGCGCCCTTCATGCCCTTTGCGCCCTCGGTGAGCACCAGCTCCGCTCCGTAGGCTTTCATCAGCTGGCGGCGCTCGACGCTCATGGTCTCGGGCATGACGATGATGATGCGATAGCCTCTTGCCGCCGCGACGGAGGCGAGGCCGATGCCGGTGTTTCCGGAGGTCGGCTCGATCAGCACGGAACCTTCCTTGAGCAGGCCTTTCGCCTCGGCGTCATCGATCATGGCCTTGGCGATGCGGTCTTTGACAGAACCGGCGGGGTTGAAGTATTCCAGTTTGGCTAAGATGGTGGCATCCAGGCCTTCGTTTTTCTCAATATGGGTCAGCTCCAGCAGCGGAGTCTTTCCGATCAGCTGATCGGCGGAAGTATAGATAACGGACATGATGAATCCTCCTCAAATCATTTTGTTATTTTTATTATTGTATAAGAGTTTGGTGACGATTCTTCAAGGCCGACATCGCCCGGATAGTCTCAGCATAAAACACACCTCACGAATAGAATGAATGCAGGGGTAATATCTTCAATCAGACCGCCTTTGCGGCTGCGAAGCCCTTTTCCAGATCGGCAATGATGTCGTCGATATGCTCGGTGCCGATGGAAAGACGACACATTCGACCGAATCGGAAGTTGTGCCGCAGGAGACAAAGAAAAAGATTGATCATGATATCACTTCCCAGGACAGCAGAATAAAAACCGGAGAGCCCCTTGGGGCTCTCCGGCGAAAAGAGGGATAGCTCAGAGAACTCAAGCAGGCATGACAGATCGCGCGCGCATCTCACAGCGCACGTCACAACACATCATGCTGTTGAAGTTCTTCTGAATCATAGCGTTGCTCCGTAAAAAATGAATTTCCTATCAGATTGGTATGTTTATACCACAACACTTCCCGCCTGTCAAGAGAAAAAATATTTTTTCTGTGCGGGAAGTCGGAAGGCTTTATTCCGCGATGCGGACTTCATCGCCCGGACGGGCCTCGCCTTCCTCAAGGACGATGACGAATATTCCCTCGCGCGGCATTACGCAGTCGCCGGCCTGCCGGCGGATTGCGCAGTCCGCATCACTCATGCGAGCACCTCCACACATGTTTCTCTTATTCATATAACGCTGTTCGTCTCAGCTGTGTGTAGGATTTCTTTTCCCGGAGCGTGCGGGCCTGTTCCAGGTCTGTCTCACAGAACAGCAGTTCCTCTCCGCTTCCGGCCAGGGCGAGCGTTTCACCGCCGGGCCCGGCCACGATGGACTCGCCGGAGAAAAGCATCCCGTCTTCCCGGCCGATGCGGTTGCACATCGCTGCAAAGACGCTGTTCTGGAAGGCCTGGATTTTAATTTCCCATTGAAACAGCTCCGAAGGCTCATCGGCGGTGTTGGCCGTGGGAATCAGGATCAGTTCTGCGCCGCGCAGCGCTTCGGTCCGGATACTCTCCGGATAATGCCGGTCAAAGCAGACGACAATGCCGATCTTTCCGATCGGGGTATCGAAGACCCGGAAACCTTCTTCAGAAGGCGTATAGTAGTCCTGCTCATAGAAACAGGCTGCCTGTGCGATATGAACCATTTCCTGTGTGCCCAGAATCTCGCCCTGGTCGTCGATCAGGAAGCTCATGTCAAAGCGCTTTCCGTCCTTTTCCACATAGAAATTCGGAGAGGCATAGATTTTGTTTTCCCGGCAGGCGTCACGGAAAGCCTGAATGACCGGGCTGTCCCAGGTCACGCAATACCCGGAGGCATCCCTGCCCTCGTACTGCGGAAAGAAGGGGCTGAGCTGCACCTCCGAAAGAGGATCAGCCGTGCGCCCGCCCGGGCAGCCAGGGCAATCTGCTCCAGCGATCTGCGGCGATTCTGCTCCGAATCTCCGCTCATCTGCATCTGACATAAGGCGATCTTCATAAATTTTCCTCCTTTTGTGCTTGACAAAACAGAACAAATGAAGTATAAACAAATAAACCTATTAAGTCAATAGGAAATAGGTGGGATAAAAACGATCAAGGCAAAGCAGCAGAAAGAGAATACCGCCGTTCTGTGCATGTCCGCCGGCATGTGCATGTGTCGGTGCGCTCTTTTTCGCGCGCTCTCGCCTTGTCATGCCGCATCCGGGTGAACAATTCTGAAGGTGCGGACAGAAAACCGGGAGACTCGCGATGAGCCTCCCGGCATTGTTGTGAAAGACACTGCGGAATTCTTTGCGGACTACGATGCAAAACGAAGCAGATAATCAGGAGACATAGGAAGCGGAATTATCTGTTCCCGTTTCCGCTTTTCAGGAGCTTTTTGTTCTCGTACATGTCGCGGTCGGCACGTTCGAAAACGGCGGCGGCGCTGTCGTCGTTCCGGTATTTCGACATGCCGCAGGCAATCACGACTCCGCCGGAACGGGCTGCCTCTGCATTGTGATCCCGCAGTTTTTCAAGCAGCTCTTCCATGCACGCATAATCTCTGCCCTGAGAAATCACGGCAAATTCATCACCGCCGACACGGAAGACGGGGCTGTGCGCAAAGATGTCGCAAATGGTTTTGCAGGCATCACGAAGGTACTGATCTCCCGCCTGATGGCCGGCGGTATCATTGACCTTTTTCAGATCGTTCACGTCCAGAACCGCGATCGCGAACGGGGCCTGACGATGCGCGGCAATCTCATGATTGATATGCGACTCCGCCACCTGATAGGCATGGCTGTTCTTGACTCCCGTCAGCGCATCAAGATTGGCCTGGGTCTGCGCCTGAGCGAGACGCTTGCCGTATTCCTCCTCCTGCCGCACCTGCACATCGATATCGTTGAGACCGACAATCAGGCGAAGGCCCTCCTTCTCCTCGACCATGGCGGCCTTCATCTGGACGTGAATGGGCGAGCCGTCCATCATGAGGCGGTAACCCAGCGTGAAGATCCCGCTGTGCTCGACCTCGGCGATCACGTTCTCTTTGGTAAAGGCTGTGAGGAAGCGGCTGAGATCATCCGGGTGGTTGTAAGTACGGGCCACCTCCCGGACTTTGTTGAAGAAGTCGGTGCCCTCTTTCGCCTGGGCCAGGCTCTCCGCGTAATCGTCGGTTGCGCTGAACTCGCGGTAGCGGTCTGTCTCCGGATCCACGACGTAGACGACGATAAAGTTCCCCGTAAGAGCGTGGAGGCGGGCGTAGATTACGCGCTCCTCCCGGATCCGCTCCTCCGCAAGACGCTGCCGCATCAGCTCGTCGATATCCGACAGAGAGATGACGACGAAGCGCGGGTCGTCCTCCATGCGGGAAAACTTCAGCTGGGCATAGAACGGGTTCCCCTTGTCGATTCTGCGGTACGTCAGTTCATATACCTGTTCCCTGCTCAGCACCTCCGAGAGAAAACGGCGATCCATGGTCTGCACGTAGGCTGCCTGGTCCTCCGGATGGATATACAGGCTGGCGTCCCGCCGGCAGGCCTCGAAGAAATCCATGCCCCGTCTCGCCTCGCTGAGTACGCCGCTTTCGTCGTCCGTGTGATATTCAATGAACTCGTCGGTGTCCATGTTGACATAGTACAGATCCGTGCAGCCCCGGGCCAGGGCATGAGCGATGTGGGTATAAATGGCGGCGGTATCGCTTGCCTTTCTGTAAGCTTCTTCCAGCCGGCGATTGTATTCCTCCTCGTCATTGGTCACGCCGAGGATGATCTTTTTGCCGTCGTTCTCTTCCACCATCGCAGCTCTCAGCGTGGCCGGCACATACTTTCCGCCCAGCAGGAACCGATAATTATAGACAAAGGAGCCGTTTTTCTCTATCTCGCGCAGCATATTCTCTTTTTTCAACGTGCGCAGATGTCTCTCCATGTCCTCCGGGGCAATTGCTTTCGGGGCATCCAGCTCAACATCCGCGAAAAAATCTTCTCCCTGGTTTGCCAGATCGAGACTGGCAAATTCATTGGACGGATTATACTGCACATAGCGGTTTGTCTCGGGATCAATGATATACAGAACGATATAGTTCGGAGACAGCGCGGCGATTCTCCCCAGAGAGACCTTTTCCTGCCGCAGCTTTTTTTCTTCTTCCTGCTGCTTCATCTGGGCGTCGACATTGCTGACGCCCAGAATGAGGCGATTGCCGCCGTGCATCCTGGTAATCTTCATGTTCACGTACACCGGTGTGTCGGTATCGATCAGGCGATAGGTCGTCGTGAATACGCCCTGGGCATCAATATCCCGGAGAACCTTTTCTTTTGTAAACAGGGTCAGGAAGGGTTCTCTGTCCTCTTCATAGATGCGCGTCATCGTGTCGCGTCTTGCCGATGTAAAGAAGTCTTCTCCGTGGCGCTCCAGCGACATTTCTTCCCCGCCGACCTGAGAGGAATATTCGATGTAATCGTTCGTATCCAGGTCGATCACAAAAATGTTGTAGTAGTCTGCGGCGAGGGCTCTTGCGATATCCGCATAGCTTGCGCTTTCATCCGGCTCCGTGATCGAGAGGATGGCGATCGCAACGGCCACGATTCCTGTGACGGGGTTGCTGCTGACACGCCGCGCAAAAGAATGGACAACGGATCCGTCGGGCATCCTCTCGTCAAAGAACGCAGAGTTGCCTTGGCGGCAGCATTGCTTCACGACGGAGAAGAAGCTTGCTCCGTAGATCATGTCGGCTTCTCCGAAAAATACCGGTTTTTCCAGAATATCGTAATTGTAAAAGCGTTTGATGAACTCCTGATAGGAACGGTTGCTTCGGATGTATCGGACTTTCCCGTCCTTCGTCTCAAGAATTGCGATCGGAAGCGTGTTGAAAACATTGTGAAAGCGGCTCTCTTCCTCGCCGGCGATCACGCCGAGGCCGTACAGATTGACCCGGCTGATGCTTTCATAGTAATCGGATTCCTCCGGATTTTCATTCGCTATCAGGGTCTTTCTCTTGTGCATTTCCAGGATCGCCTCAAAAGGAATCGGTTTGCTGTAGTAGAATCCCTGAAGCTTGGAGCAGCCGATTTCCTGAAGAAAATGAACCTGCTCCTCGGTTTCCACGCCTTCGCAGACCGTGTCCAGTCCGAGAGAAGTGGCCATCTTCATCAGCTCGGTCAGAATGATTTTTCCGGCTTCTCCCTCGTTGAGCTTCCGCATGAAGCTCATGTCAAATTTGATCAGATCAAACCGAATGCTCTGCAGAACATCCATGGAGGAGTAGCCGCTGCCGAAGTCGTCCATCCAGACGGGGAAACCGAGCGCCCGGAATCTCTCGACCTGCTCCTTCATGAATTCCAGATCGCTGCCGATGGTGCTCTCCGTAATTTCAATCGTGATCAGCGCGTGGTCGATTCCCGTGACATCCGCACGTTTCCTGACTTCCTCCACGATGTCGCAGGAGACGAAGTCGGAACGCGAGAGATTGACGGAATGCGGGACAATGGTAAAGCCCGCGGCCTTCTGCGCCAGGATGCATTCCACAACCCGATCGATCATGTACAGATCCAGTTTGTAGATCAGCCCGGCATCCTCCAGGGCCGGGATAAAGTCGGCCGGAGACAGAACGCCTTTTTCCGGGTCGATCCATCTTGCCAGAGCTTCCACATCGCAGACCCGTTCGTTGACGGAGCGGACAATCGGCTGGAGGTAGACCTGTATCCATTTCTCCGCGAGTGCTCTGTCGAAATTTTCGACAAAATACTGTTTTTTTACGGCGTCTTCGCTCAGGTCCTGACTGTAATAGCGTACGGCCGTTTCGTATCTTCCGCTCAGGGCCCTGCAGGCCAGCTTTGCCCGGTCACAGGCGATGCTGGTGTGAACGCATACGGCCTGTCCCACATAGACGCCGACATGAAGCGGAAGCGTTTTCCCGCCGTTCATCTCCTGACAGGCATGGAGCGTCTCCTGCAGCTTGCCGTCCAGGCCTTTTTCTTCGGCCAGCACGGCAAAGTGATCGGCGCTGATCCGGCAGCAGCGTTCATTTCCGAACAGGTTTGCCAGGATCTTTGCAAAGGACTGCAGCAGCTTGTCTCCCTCCACGAAGCCATGCTTCGCGTTGTAGAATTTCATGCCGCTGAAATCCATATACATCAGCACGGGAGTCCCGCCGTTTTCCCGAATGCGCGCCTTGCCCGTCTCTGCCAGTTCAAAGAAATAGGACATGCTCGGAAGACCGGTCAGATAATCGTACTGACTGGCTTTCACGATGCTGTTTTCGTGAAGGGCATCGCTCAGACGCCGGTTCAGCTCCGATCCCTGCTGTCCGGATTCTTCCTCATAGAGGCCCTCATCGGTGTACCACACCTGGGCGAGCCGCACGCCGGTATCCGTGTAGACATGCTCGCCAAACGCGTGAACCACCCGGTAATCGGAGCCGCCCTTTGTTTTCGTCCGGTAGATCACTTCATACCTGCCGCCCTCCGTGGCAAAGCGGACGGCGGCATTGGCAATCCGGGCGACATCATCCGGATGCGTATCCTTGTACATGTTGTTGTCCATGTCATAGTATGCCTGCGCGTGATCCTCGTAGCCGAAAAGATCGCAGAATCCGTCCGAAAGGAGAAGGGTGACGACCCGTTTGTCTACAAACTGGTAAATGGCAAACGGCTGTCTCAGACGCTCCAGCGCGGATTTTTCCTGCGGCGGCAGTTGATATCTTTCCATATGATCTCCCTCAAATGATCGTTCCCGGTCGTTTCAATTCTTCCGCGTATATAATTCCAGTTTCCATTGTACAGGAAAAATCCGGAAACATCAAGAGATTTGACGTTTCCGGATTTTTAATGATCGCCGCTCAGCTGTTCTCTTCGGGGTTTTCGTCCCAGATGTGTTCGCGCATATACCGAAACCAGGCTGCCGTATCCGGGTTTCGGGATGCAAAGCCCAGCATCCGGTCGAGATAGCCCTGCTCTTTTGCAATCTGACGGCTGACGGGATAGACCAGCTCAAACGCCAGGCAGATGTGCCCGACGAGATAATCGACGGCTGTTCGGCGCAGATCCCGGCGGACCGCGGTTTTCCGGAAAAAGCATTCCCTGACCGCATCCGTAACCGCGGCGGTTTTCAGCTCCTCGGTGGTCACGTTGTAGATCTCTTCCGGAGGCGTGTCGCAGTTTACGCGAAAGATATCGATCTTGTCCGCATCCCGAAGAATCTGACAGACGGTCTTCTCTTCCGCCGTCAACTCCGCCGGCAAACGGTACAGGCTGTGGTACTGTACGGCCTTTTCCAGCAGGCCGCGCTCCTTTTCGGACAGGTCGGGGACAAAGCGCTCCAGCAGCCCCTCGGAAAAAAGCAGGCTGTGCGACAGTTCGGCATGATCCACCGATGCGGCATCCACAAAGGTGTTGAAACGCCTTACCTGTTCAAAGCGTCCGATATCGTGCAGCATTCCGGACAGCCAGGCGAGCTCCGAGTCCGCGCCTGCAGACTCGGCGATTCTTTCGCAGAGGCCTGCGACCCGGTAGGTATGGTCAATCTTCAGTTTGATTTTCGGGTCCGACGGGTTGTAGGCGGAGACGTATTCCCGGAACTCCTTCAGCACGGCCGCCTTTCTATTCTGCTTCTCCGTCATGCCTTTGCCCGGTTGTGCTTCAGCATTCCCTTCAGGACCACGGCAGGAATGCTCTGGGTCTGCGGCCGATACGGTTTCCCCTGCAGGATCAGTTCTTCCGCTTTCAGCTCGGCAAGCTTCTCTTTCGGCGTTGTATAGGGGTTGGCGGACAGGATGACCATGTCCGCGATCTTTCCCTCTTCGAGCGAGCCGCGCTCTTTCTCGTCAAAGCTGACCCAATACCCGTTGTACGTCGCCATGCGCAGCGCGTCCTCGATGCTGACGGCCTGCCCGGGATTGGAATGATTGACCGCCTTGGAAAGCCAGACGATCGGATCCGGCTCCGTGCACGGCGCGTCGCTGCCGAAGGAAACCGTGCAGCCGAGCTCCATGAAATCCCGGACCGGGTTCAGCCTTTCGTTCCGCTCTTTTCCGAGCAGCGCCTCCGTATAGGAGGGAGGCTCCTGACGCCAGTTGTCAAAGGCGATCTGCATGGGCAGCTGAATATGGTACTGACGGCAGATCGCCATGCCTTCTTCCGTGGGGAGACAGGCATGGATGATTCCGTGCCGGTGGTCCTCCCGGGGCGTATCCTCCAGGGCGGCCTTCAGAGCCCTCGCCGCCTGGTCGAACGCCCTGTCGCCGATGGCATGCATCTCGATCTGGAGACCGGCCCGATTGGCGTCGATGCAGAACCTGGTCACCTGTTCGTCCGTGTAGTACAGGACGCCGCTATTCGTCGGGTCATTCGCATACGGGGCATTCATGGCGGCATCCTGGGAACCAAAGCAGCCGTCCAGCGCACAGGCAAAGCACCCGCCGATTCTGGGCAGATTCCGGGCTTTGGCCGTCCGGACGTTCAGAGACTGCGGGAAAATGCGCAGCTGGAATCCGTTCTGAAGGCTTCTGGCAAACCAGCTCTCCATGGAGATGTCCATGTTCAGCGCGAAGCCGACGCCGCTGACGCTGTGGATCATGCCGATGCCGCGGCTCGCTTCAAAATCCACGGCCTTCTGCATGCTTCCGATGAGTTCCGGGATGGACAGCGAGTTGGTGATGTAGTCGGAAACCGCGAAGAAGGCCTCCTGGTTCATCTCTCCGGTATCCGGATGATAGCCGCGAAGGCTTTGAATCTTCTTCGGAAGTCTGTTCAGCAGCGCCGTGTTCACCACGCAGGCATGACCGTCATACTTGACCATGAACAGGGGCTTTCCGAAGGTAACCGCATCCAGCTCTTCTCTGCTGACAAGCCGCTCTTCCGCCACGGAATAGGGAGAGGCGCCGAAAGCGACCAGGGTTTTGCTCTCGGCTTCCGAAGCAAAGACCTTTACCATGTCCAGGATTTCGTTGTTTGACGAGGCCTCCATCACATTCAGGCCGGCGTGGAAAGCGGAGAAGGACGCCAGATGCTGGTGGGTATCCGCAAACGGCGGGATCAGCGCGCGGCTTCCCAGTTCCGTTTTCTCCGCGCGTGCGTACTTTTTCGGGAGTTCGTTCCCGACAAAGACGATTTTGCCCCTGTCTTCGACCAGATACTGAAAAACATCGTTGTCTCTGTTGACGGACAGGATGCTGCCGTGATAGACCTTCATAGGATTCATCCCTTTCGATTGTCGTTCTTTTCCTTGCTTTCCATCCTATCATTATTCCCGCCTGCTGTCAATGAAGAGCCGTTTTCTGCGCTGCAGGAAGGAAATCCTTGACGATCGTAGGGAAATATCATATAACGCACCCTTGGGGATGATGTATGTAAAGCCAACGCATTCTTCATCGATGAGCGCAACATACAAATTTCCTTGGCAGATCCCTTCAAGGATCACGTTTTCGGCGCTCCCCGGCGAAGAAAAATATTTTTCGCCAAGTGTTGACCGGCAGAGCGCTTCCTTGCAATCCTTCAGATGTTGTTCGTTTCCTTTTTCAAATGTTATCTCCCGCATTCTCTTACCCTGTCGATACGTCTGTACGCCACTTCAAGCATACCAAGATTTAAAGCCGCGAAAACCAGCAGATACAAAGGCATGATCCCAATGCCGACGGCCTGCTGGATGTAGCCGAACACCATAGGCATAAACGTGCTGCCAATATACGCGGAAGCCATCTGGAGCCCGATCACCGCCGCACTGTGCCGCTTTCCGAAATTGGACGGAGCCATATGCTGTATGGCTGGATAGACCGGTCCCATGCCCGTGCCGATGACGACAAATCCAATTGCCGCGACAACATAGCCTTGCAGAGGCAGAATCACCAGCAGGATACCAATCAGCTCAACGGCAATCCCGATGCGGATCAGCCGTCTGTCGCCCAATCGGTTGGAGATGAACCCGGAAATCAGCCTTCCAAGCATCAGTCCTCCGAAAATCAGGGAACCGAAGGATGCTATCGTCTCATCGCTGAGACCCGCTCTTGTGCCCGCGAAAAAGCTCGGCGTCCACAGGAAGCAGGTGGCCTCGCCGGAGCAGTAGGCAAAGAAAGCAATCAGGGTCAACAATACGCCCGGCACCTTCATTGTTTCTTTTATCCCTGCGCTGTCCCTGTTCTCTTCTTCGGCAGCCGCGTCATTTTGCTTCCACAGCGGAAGAGACAGGATGCAAACAAACAGAATCCCCGCCTGAATATACGCTGTCCATCGATATCCCTCGTTCCATCGAGCCATCTTCAATGCCAGCGCCATGATGCAGGGGCTGATGACCGCGCCGACACCATAGAAGCAATGCAGGAAATTCATGACCGAAGATGAATAATGGTTTGCCACATAATGGTTAACCGCTGCGTCTACAGAGCCTGCGCCCAGACCGTAAGGAACGGCAAACAGGAACAGCATCCAAAACCGGGTGGAGATCGAAAAGCCCAGCAGGCCGAACACGGTAAGGGCAATGGACACAATCACAATCCATTTTGTATGGAATCGCCGTATCAGCCGCGGACTGATCAGCGCGGAGATAATGGTCATGAAGCAGATTGTCATCGACACATATCCCGCATAGGACGATGGAACGCCGAAAACCATCTGCATTTTTGGCCAGCCCGAACCCAGCAGGGAATCCGGCAAGCCGAGACTGATGAAAATCAGATAGATGACAGCCAGCAGCAATGAAGCCATAGAATCTTCTCCTTCACCAAGCGTTTATGCACTTGACGAATAGGATTATATCGCATATATTATCTTGTTGTATAGCAATATATCGGCAATATACGGCCGCTTTATAAGATTATTTCGTCATTCCGGAGACTGTTATGGCATTATCTGTTTCCGTTGACCGTGTCGATGAAACCGGCAGAGAACTCCTCACCTATGGCACTGAGGATTTCCCCATAGCTTTTTTTGATGATGATCTGACAAAGATCTCCATTCCTTATCACTGGCACAATGAGCTGGAAATCGTCATCATCACGGAGGGATCCGTTCGTATGCGGATTGCAGGGAGCGAATTTGTGCTGAAAACCGGTGACGGGTATTTTTCCAACAGCGGAATTCTTCATACGGAAACCCTGATTACAGAAGCAGGACATCAGCATGCGCTTGTTTTCAGTCCCAGGCTTATATCGCCGCGGGAAGACCTGATATGGAAAACTTACATCACACCTGTGCTTGGAAACGATCAAATCCCTTTTCTTCAGCTGAAATCCTCTGTGCCATGGCATAAGGAAATCCTGTGCCTGGCAGAGACGGCATGGCTTCATGGCGCTTATGAAGCAAAAGATTATCCTCTTATCGTTCGCTCTTCCCTGAGCTCTGTTTTTTCACATATCGCGAATCACCTGGAGGAGATGGAAAGCGAGACTCTCTACACAAGCGCCTTTCAGAGGGATGAACTCCGCATTAAAAAGATACTGGTGTATATTGAGAACAACTACGGCGCGGGAATTTCTTTGGAAGATATGGCAAGCTGCGCAAACATCAGCATAAGTACCTGCCTGCGTCTGTTCAGCACTGTCCTCGGCACAACGCCAATCAAGTATCTGACATCATTCCGCGTTCAAAAAGCGGCGGAGGAACTAAAGCGCGCAAACGGGAGAACGATTTCTGAAATTGCTCATGCCTGCGGTTTTTCAGATGCCAGCTATTTCAACAGATGTTTCCGTAAGGAGTATGGAATCACCCCGACTGAATACATTTCAAAAGCAGAAACGCCCCGGAAATTCGGGGCGTGGGGGCGTGATTGATATAGACAGGATGCATCCTTGCTGTGATTGAAAACGGCCTCAGCATGACTATGTCGGATTGTTTCACAAACTGATGATCCGCTTCTGCGACAGTCTGGTGAAGATGAAGATCGTGAAGATCGTCTTCAAGGAGGAAACGCTATGACACGGCATGACGAGATCCTCCGGTCCTACAAAGTGGATGGCGCTCTCCGGCTCCGCGCTGCTGGTGGGAAAGAAGTAATCCGTCATCAGAAACAAAACAAGCTCTGATCCCTTCCCATCGGATCAGAGCTTGTCTGTTCATATGAACTGTTATCCGGTATTCAGATCAACGGTATTCCTTTGCGTGTCTGCGGATGGCGTCAAAGCTGTCATCGCTCAGGTCGTGCTCAATCTTGCAGGCGTCGTCGCGCGCAGTCTCCGGACTGACTCCCAGCCCGATCAGTAGTTCGGTCAGCAGATTGTGCCGCTCGAGCATCCGTTCGGCAATCTCCTGTCCCGGTTTTTCCAGCACGATCATCCCGGCAGGATCGAAGGAGATATAGCCGCTCTCCTTCAAACGCTTTGTCGCATAGCTGACGCTTGGCTTGGTCACGCCCAGCCTGGCGGCTACATCAATGGAACGGACATAGCCGCGCTCCTCCTTGAGCATGAGCATGGCTTCCAGGTAATCTTCCGCGGATTTATGAATATTCATTATCATCACCCGAGAATAAGATATCACTAACCGCGGAAAAAAGCAAGAAAAAACATAAACGAAAGTTAAGGATTGACAACTGAGATTAAAGATGTTAAACTACATCCAGGTTAGGAGGTTCTAACCCTTTCTTTCACCCCTGAGGTTAGAGGTGTTTTACTAAAAGAAGAAGCATTTACTTCAATGAAGGGAGAGGAAATGATGATGCCTCTGGTTATGGCGGATGCAGGTGAGGAGAACATCATTCGGCGTGTCGGCGGCAGCCCCGAGATGAAAAAGCACCTGGAGGACATGGGCTTTACAGTCGGAGGCGCTGTCACGGTGATGAACACCATCGGCGGCAATCTGATCGTCAAAGTCAAGGAATCCCGTGTGGCGATCAGCCGCGAGATGGCGACTAAGATTATGGTCTGATCAAAATGACATAAAGGAGAGATGAGGATGAAAACACTCAGAGAAGCAAAAGTCGGCGAGACCGTCAGAGTCGTGAAGCTGCACGGCGAAGGTGCGGTCAAGCGCCGCATCATGGACATGGGCATCACCAAGGGCGTCGAAGTCTTTGTCCGCAAGCTGGCCCCGCTGGGCGACCCCATTGAGGTCAATGTGAGAAACTATGAGCTTTCGATCCGCAAGGCGGACGCTGAAATGATCGAGGTGGAATAAAATGGAGAACAGACAGCTGCGCATCGCCCTGGCGGGCAACCCGAACAGCGGCAAAACCACCCTGTTCAACAAGCTGACCGGCTCGAACCAGTTCGTCGGCAACTGGCCCGGCGTAACCGTGGAAAAGAAGGAAGGCAAACTGATCGTCGACAAGGAAGTCGTGCTGACCGACCTGCCCGGCATCTACTCGCTTTCCCCCTATACGTTGGAAGAGGTCGTAGCTCGGAATTACCTGATCGAAGAAAAACCGGACGCCATCCTCAATATCGTGGACGCAACCAACCTGGAGCGCAACCTTTATCTGACCACGCAGCTCACGGAGCTGGGCATCCCCGTGGTCATCGCGCTGAACATGATGGACCTGGTCAAAAAGGCCGGGGACAGCATCAACGTCAAGGAGCTGTCGCGTCAGCTCGGCTGCCCGATCGTCGAGATCTCCGCCCTGAAGGGCGACGGCATCAAGGACGCGGCGCTGGCCGCGATCGAGGCGGCGAAGAACGGCAAAACGATTCCGCAGCACAGCTTCTCCGGCCCGGTCGAGCATGCGCTGGCTCACATCGAAGAAGTCACGGTACATAATCTGCCCGAGGAGCGGCAGCGCTGGTATGCCATCAAGCTCTTCGAGCGCGACGAAAAGGTTGTGGAAAGCCTTGCCCTCTCGGATGAGATCAAGGCGCACATCGAAAAAGACATCCAGGCGGCGGAGAAGGAACTTGACGACGACGCTGAAAGCATCATCACCAACGAGCGTTACATCTATATCGGCCAGATGCTCAAGGGCATCTATAAAAAGAAGGGCAAGGGCCAGCTCTCCGTCTCCGATAAGATCGACAAGATCGTCACCAACCGCATCCTCGCCCTGCCGATCTTCGTGCTTGTCATGTGGCTGGTCTACGCCCTGTCGATGGGCACCTCCATCGCGGACGGCGGCATCGGCATCGGCACCTTTCTCACCGACTGGACGAACGACGTGATCGGAGGCGAGTGGCTGCAGGGCGGCTCTCGCGCCCTCCTCGAGAGCTGGAATGTCGCCCCGTGGCTGGTCGGCCTGATTTCCGACGGTATCCTTGCGGGTGTTGGCGCGGTGCTGGGCTTTGTGCCCCAGATGCTTGTGCTGTTCCTGATGCTGTGCATTCTGGAGGACTGCGGCTACATGGCCCGAATCGCCTTCATCATGGACCGCATCTTCCGCCGCTTTGGCCTCTCAGGCAAGAGCTTCATTCCGATGCTCGTCGCTACCGGCTGCGGCATTCCCGGCGTCATGGCCTCCCGCACCATTGAAAACGAGCGCGACCGCCGCATGACCATCACGACCACGACCTTCATGCCCTGCGGCGCGAAAATGCCGATCATCGGCCTGATCGCGGGCGCGCTCTTCGGCGGCAGTACCTGGGTTGCCACCTCGGCCTACTTCATCGGCGTGGCCGCCATCATTATCTCCGGCGTCATGCTGAAAAAGACCAAGCGATTCGCAGGCGATCCCGCACCCTTCGTCATGGAGTTGCCTGCCTACCACCTGCCTGCCTGGGGCAACGTCCTGCGCGGCACCTGGGAACGCGGCTGGAGCTTCATCAAGCGCGCCGGCACGGTCATTGTGATCTCCTCCATTGTCATCTGGTTCCTCACCAGCTTTGGCTCCGTCAACGGTCGGTTCGGTATGGTCAAAGATCTCTACGAAGACGACACGGTTGTGACCGATAAATACATTGCCGTCGTTGCCGACCGCATGGGCATCCCCGAGGACGAGGTCGAGCCGATGGACGACTCTATCCTGGCCCGCGTAGCGCAGCCCGTGTCCATTGTGTTCAAGCCCCTGGGCTTCGGCGACTGGAAGCCCACAGCCGCAACTGTCACCGGTCTTGTAGCGAAGGAGGAAGTTGTTGCCAACTTCGGCATTATGTACGCCTATGACGATGCGGACGGCGAGGAAGAGCTGGAGGAGAACGGCGACCAGATCTGGGATCGCGTGGATGAGGACTTCAACGCCTTCTCCGGCGGACACGGGAAGCTCGCCGCCTTCGCCTTCATGATCTTCAACCTTCTGTGCGCGCCGTGCTTTGCGGCCATGGGCGCCATCAAGCGCGAGATGAACAGCGCGAAGTGGACCTGGTTCGCCATCGGCTATCAGTGCTGCTTTGCCTGGGTCATAGCCTTCATCGTCTGGCAGCTCGGGCGCGTGTTCGCCGGCGGAATGAATGCCGTGGGTCTGGTTTTTGCACTGGTGATGCTGGCACTGCTCCTGTGGCAACTCTTCAAGCCTTATAAGGAAGCCCAGAAACTGACGATTAAGTAATCCCTCCTCTCTCCGTATGGCGGCGCTGTGAGGTTTTACCCCTTTCCCTCACAGCGTTGCCGCCCTTTGAAAAGGAAGTGATCTTATGCTTGCATGGTTTTCCGCCAATCTGATCAATATTGCGCTTGTAGCTGTGCTCGTCTTGATCGTGGGTCTGCTGCTGCGCGGTATGATCCGTGATAAAAAAGCAGGAAAAAGCTCCTGCGGATGCAACTGCGCTTCATGCGGGGCATGCAGCGGCTGCAGCGCCTGCGGTAGCTGTAAGATAAACGCCGCAACAATGAATCACAGAACGAACAGCGTATCAGGCAACGCTCCCTGATCGCTCTTAAACACTCCGCAGGACGGCATGTTGCATGACGCCGCGGAGTGTTTTAATAGTGCGCCCGGCGAGCGCACGTTCTATAGGGTGAAAGTCCCGAACGCGCCCGGCAGTGGGAAGCGTTAGCCAAAGGCAAGGGTGTCCGTTGCGAGGCGGAATCTGAAGGAAGCCGGATTTGGAGAGTTGAAAGGTCTCTCCATGGGCAAAACTCTGGCTCGACGAACAGGAATCATGTCAGGCCGCGAGCGAGGGTAAGACTGCTATACAAGTCGAAGCCCAATAGCTGCACGGAATCGCTTGCGGTAGACATGGCGGGTATAAGAGTGAAAGAACGTGTGAGTACCCGGGGAGATCTCACAGGCGGAGCGGACGGCAGGAGGGCCGAAACCGGGTAAAGCAATGAGCAGAAGGTAGCCGCACCGTAGTAACAACGAACTGTGAGAAGTCAGCAGAGGCCATAGTACCGGAAGACAACCGGGAAGGGCCGAACAATCGTAAGTCCGAAGAAACGGAGGAAGGAGGTCAATATGAAGAAAGCAGAATACCCTGGAAACGGGGGCTGCCTGCAAAGGAATAGTGCGGAACATGAAGAGTATGCGGGAGCGCGGAGTATTGACAGACAGGAACCCGAAGAAACGGACGGTGCAGACCTGCTGGAACGAATACTGAGCAGAGAGAATCTGAACAGAGCGTTCAAGCGGGTGAAGGCCAACAAGGGAGCACCCGGCATCGACGGAATGACGGTGGAAGATGCCCTGCCTTGGCTGAGGGAACACAGGGAGGAACTTCTTGATCAAATCCGGAGCGGCAAATACAAACCACAACCGGTACGTCGAAAGGAAATCCCGAAACCGGATGGCGGAATACGAAAATTGGGCATCCCAACGGTAATAGACCGCATCATCCAACAGGCAATCGCCCAGCAACTGACCCTGATCTTTGAACCGCTGTTCTCGGACGGGAGCTACGGCTACCGACCGGGCAGAAGTGCACAGATGGCGATTCAGAAAGTGAAAGAATATGCGGAACAGGGCTATACCACAGCGGTGCTCATTGACCTGTCCAAGTATTTTGACACGCTGAACCATGATCTGCTGATGAACATGGTGCGAGAAGAAGTCCACGACAAGCGCGTGATTGAACTCATAAAGAAGTTCCTCAAAAGCGGTGTAATGGAAGACGGGCTTCATATCAAGACGGAGGAAGGCTCACCGCAAGGCGGCCCACTCAGTCCGCTTCTGGCAAACATCTACCTCAACAAGTATGACCACGAGATGGAAAGCAGGGGCGTCCATGTGATTCGCTATGCAGATGACATCGTTGTACTGGCCAAAACTTCGAGAGCAGGAGCCCGATTGCTCGAATCCAGCCGAAAATATCTTGAGGGGAAACTGAAACTCAAGATGAATGTGGAGAAGAGCAGAGTTGTAAGCGTATACTCGAAGCGAAATTTTAAGTTCCTGGGCTTTGCACTCGGGAAGGGGAAAGATGGCGTGTACATCCGCACCCATGCGAAGTCCTTGAAGAAAGCAAAGCAGAAACTGAAAGAACTGACTTCCCGCAGTCAGGGCAGAAACGTCCGTGTGGTGATGTACAAGGTAAAAGAATTCATCCTCGGATGGCTTGGATATTTTGGAATTGCGAGTATGCGCAACACGATGAAGGAATGGGACGGATGGCTGCGCCGCCGCTTTCGGATGTACATCTGGAAGCAATGGAAGCTGCCAAAAACAAGAGTGAAGAACCTGTTGAAACTCGGAATCCCCAAATGGGCGGCATACCAATACGGTAATTCCCGTAAAGGCTATTGGAGAATGGCGGGAACAACCACGGTAAACCGTGCCATTTCAAATGAAAGACTCGCACAGGCTGGATACTACAGCATCCTAGACCGATACGAGTCTCTGCACTTATACGATTGAACCGCCGTGTACCGAACGGTACGCACGGTGGTGTGAGAGGACGGGGCTTATTCAGCCCCTCCTACTCAATTAATAGCTGCAAAGGCGGGAATAAAAATGTCTGTCAAATATGAAGTGCTGAAAGGCCTGGTCAAAGCGATCGGAATCAAAAAGCGCTGGAAGGAGCACACCGGATCATGAAGGTATACGAGTTCGGAACCGAGCACGAAAAAGTCTTCGTTATGTTCCAATGCGCCGCGGAGCCATGGTGGGTGTTCAAATCCTCCGCTGAGGCCATGGCGAGAGACTATCATGTTTATCTCTTCATCGCGGACGGACACGACGAGCAGGGCACGGAGTTCGTCTCCATCGAAAAAACAGTGAGGGATGCTGCCGAATATCTTAAGAAAAAGGACATCAGACATATTGATGCCATGTACGGCGTCTCGATGGGCGGGGCCAGTGTGATCCGCTTTCTGGCGACGGAGAGCATCCCCGTGGACAAAGCGATCATCGATGCAGGCATCACGCCCTCTCCGTATCCGCGCCTGATCTGCCGGCTGATCTCCGTCTGGGACTGGATCACTGTGATGCTGGGCACAAAGTCCATGACGCTCATGAAGCTGGCCATGCCGCCGGAGCGCTGGACGCCGGCGGGTGAAGATCCCGAGGAGCATTATCGGAAGATCTTTGAATTTGAGAAACGCCACTTCTCTCCCCGGACGATCTACAGGGTCTTCTGGTCCACGAACAATTATTTCATGCCGGAACCTGTCCCGGCTGTGGATACGCAGATCGAATACTGGTACGGCGAGGAAGAGAAAAAGGCCCGGAAAAACGATCTGGCCTATACCCGAAAGGTTTATCCGCAGACCGTCCCGCGAGAGTTCAAGGGCCTGGCTCATGCGGAGCTGGTACTGATGTTCCCGGAGCGGTTTTATGAAGAGGTCACCCGGTTTTTGAGAGATTAATGGAGGGAGGACATGCGTATGAGCCGTCATGACGAGATCAGAGAGTCCTATAAGACACTTGGTAAGGTCGGCACAATGTACGACGGGATCATCACCCGGTCAACGCTGACGGGGAAGCTGCTGGACAGCCTGATCTGGGGACTGGACAAGGAGCTGTCAGCCCAATGGATCAACGACGCCCTGGCGCCGATCCCAGACGACTTTGCCGGAAGCCTGCTGGAGGTGCCTGTCGGAACCGGCGTGCTTACCATGCCGCTGTATAAGAGTCTGCCGGAAGCGGCGATCACCTGTCTCGACTACTCGGCGGACATGATGGGCAACGCCAGGAAGCGCGCGGAGGCCATGGGTGTAAAGAACGTCTCCTTCTTGCAGGGCGACGTGGGCGCGCTGCCCTTTGAAGATGCGAGTTTTGATATTGTCCTCTCCCTCAACGGCTTCCACGCCTTCCCGGACAAGGACGCGGCGTTCCGCGAGACCTGCCGCGTGCTCAAGCCCGGCGGCGTCTTCTGCGGCTGCTTTTATATCGCGGAGGAATTTGCCCGGACGGATTGGTTCGTTCAGCACATGTACGTCCCAAAAGGCTTTTTCACCCCACCCTTTGAGACAAAGGAGAGCCTGCGGCGCAGGCTGGAAGGGCTGTATGCTCAGGTGGAGGCACATACCGTGCGGGCGGAGGGCATCTTCCGCTGCGTAAAGTGAGGGTACGAATATGAAATATGCCGGAATGCCCATGGGGATGTGGGCGCTGTTTCACAGGTCCTTCCGGGAAAAGCTGGTCTCTGTCTGCGGTTTTTCACAAACTGCCGCGGCGGAGACGGAGAAGAAAGCGCTGCCCCGATACAAAGAGATCATCGCCTCTCTGCCGGAGTTTGAGAAAGGCGACCGATTCAAGATGAACATCGTCAACTGCGCTATGCTGGCGGCCTTCTATCTGAGCATGGAGCGCAAACCGACCGTGGAGCAGATGACCGAATACTATCGTGCGGCCATGATGATCACGCCGATGAAACTTTTCTGCCGGATGGCAGGGAAACAGAAGTTCAGCAAAAAGGATGTGCAGGGCATGGAGGCCACGGCTGCGCTGAATGCCGCCGACCGCAACCCCTATTCGTGGAATATGGAGCTCCTGCCCTATCCGGACGGCAGCGGCTACGAGGCGCGGTTTTCAAAATGCGGCATCTGCACGCTGATGCGCGAGCTGGGGATCTTCGAGATTGTCCCGGCCATGTGCGCACTGGATTACGCCATGAGCGAGGCGGGCGGGGCGTCGGATTTCGTGCGCCGGTACACGCTGGCTTCCGGCGGTCCCTACTGCGATTGCGGATACAAGAAGAAAGCGAGGATTGAAACGTGCTGAAAACAACCTTGAAAATCGACGGCATGATGTGCTCCATGTGCGAGGCGCATATCTGCGAGGCCATCCGCAGGGCGGTGCCGGCCGCAAAAAAGGTTACCGCCTCCCGAGGCAAAAAGGAGGCCTCCTTCCTGACGGAGGAAGCGGTGGATTTGGAACACTTGAAAGCGGCCATCGACACCACGGGCTACACCTGCCTGGGCATTGAGTCTGCGCCCTATGAGAAGAAAGGTCTGTTCGGGCGATGAAATATCACATCGAGAAAAACACGGTGCAGGAGACGCTGATCATCCCGCTCTTCGGGCGGCTGGTCTGTTCGGAGCGTTTTCCGGCGCTGTTCTCCGATCCGGAGGCAAAGCGCATCTGCGACTCGCTGGACTATGATTTTGCCGAAAAGCGGAAGAAGATGGAATCCCCTGCCGGGCTCTTCGGCGCGCTGGAGGTAGCCCAGCGGCAGTACGATCTGCGCTGCGAGGTCGAGGCGTATCTGAACGAGCACCCGAAGGCCGCCGTGGTCAACCTGGGCTGCGGGCTGGACGACACCTTTTCCAAGGTGGATAACGGCCAATGCCACGGCTATAACCTTGATTTTACCGATGTGATCGCCGTGCGAAACGAGCTGCTGCCTGCCGGAGAGCGCGAGGAGAACATTGCCTGCGATCTGAACGATTTTACATGGATGGACATGATTGACGCCGGGGACGGCGCGGTGTTCTTTGCCGCCGGGGTGTTCTACTACTTCAAAACAGAGGGTGTCAAGAAGCTGTTCGCCGCCATGGCGAAACGCTTCCCAGGCGCTGTGCTGGCCTTCGACTCATGCAACGAGCGCGGGGCAAAGCTGATGCGCAGAACCTGGCTCAAGGAAGCCGGAATCACGGATGTCAGCGCTTTCTTCTCGTTGGAGGACCCGGACGAGCTTAAACGCTGGGGTGTCGGCTTTGCTTCCGTGACCTCGAAAAGCTACATGCGCGGCTACCGGGACATTTACAAAAATGTCGGTCTGCTCCACAAGCTGATGATCCACTTCTGCGACGGCCTGGTGAATATGCGAATCGTGAAAATAGAGTTTTAGGGGGCAACTATGGGACTGTTTCAAAAGTTTGTAAGCCAAACTCGAAAGCCCGAGGGCTTTCTCGGAAAAATGATGCTCAAGGGCATGAATTCCGGCCACGCGAAGCTGGCAGATTGGGGCATGTCGTATTTGCCGGCCTTTTCTCCGAATGCGGTCGTTGATCTTGGCTGCGGCGCGGGAAGAAATGCGGGCGAGCTGCTGAAAAAGTACGGTCGCGCGCATGTAACCGCCATTGATTATTCGCCGCTGTCCGCGGAAAACGCGGCGGCCTATAACCGGGAGATGATCGACGCGGGCCGCTGCACGGTTCAGCAGGGCGACGTGTCTGATTTAGCGCTCCCGGCGGAAAGCTTTGATCTTGCCACGGCCTTTGAGACCGTGTATTTCTGGCCCGGGCTGGAAAAATGCTTTGCCCAGGTCGCAAAGGTGCTCAAGCCGGGCGGGTATTTCCTGATCTGCAACGAATCGGACGGCGAGGATCAGACCGGCCTGAAGTTTGAGAAAATCATTGACGGTATGAAGTGCTACACGGTTGCGCAGCTGAATGCGGCATTGCGGGCAGCGGGATTTACTCATGTGAAAGCAGCGCATCATCCGTCCAAGCCCTGGATCATGGTGCTGGCGCAGAAAGGATGAAAGACCGCAGTTACAGACTGCGCTTTAACAGAACCAGGAAATAGAGGAGAGAGAGCCATGCAGTTTGATGAAATGGGCTTGAAAACGGGAAAGGTGCTGTTCCTGCTGCCGGGGACGGCCTGCGACTATCAGACGAATTTCGGCTCCGTGCTTTCACGACTCGGAGAGAAATACCATCTGGTCTGCGTCAACTACGACGGCTTTGACGGCAGCGACTCTGTATTCCCCGATATGATTACCGTCACCGAAAAGATCGAGAAACACATCAAGGAAAACTATGGAGGCCGGATCGACGGTGCGATCGGCTCTTCCCTCGGCTCGAGCTTCGTCGGGCAGCTCATCCAGCGGCAGAACGTGCATCTGGATCACGGCATTTTCGGAAGTCCCGACCTTGACCAGAGCGGCAGGTTCAGCGCGTGGCTGCAGTCGAAGCTGGTGGTGCCGCTGCTGACAAGCTTTACAAAAAGCGAAAAAAAGAGAGCGAAAACCAGAGAAAAGCTCAAGGGCTTTTTTGAAATGGACGACGAGGCCGCCGACAAATTTATGGCCTGCTTTGAGAAGTTCTCTCCCGTGTCCATCAAGAACGAGTATTACACGGATCTGCTCACCCATCTTCGGGACGACATCCATGTGGAGCATACGAAGGTTCACTTCATCTACGCCAACAAGATGGGCGAGAAGTACCTGAAACGATATAAAAAGTATTTCCGCACCCCGGAGATCCGGGAGTTTGATATGCAGCACGAGCAATGGCTGTTCGGCGGAGAGAAATACACCCTTCCCGTGCTGAAAGCCATCGACGAGTTTATGGAGGAACCGGTGTAAATGACAAACAAGGAAGCAAAAAGGATACGCGGACGGATGCTGCTGATTATTCCCGGCATGATCCTCGCCATCATCGGCGATTACTGCATGGGCCTGGAGCCGGCAGACAGCTATTCGATCTCGGGGATGATCTCCTCCGGGTGGCTGACCATCGGGGACTTAAGGATCGCGGTATCCAACATTGGAGGCATGATCGGCACGGCACTGTACACGGTCGCCGCGCTTGCCTTTCTTCACTACCTGCAAGTAAAACATTCGGAATGCAGCGAGAAGTGGGACAGGGTTTTCCTCAAAACCTATATGGTCGGCCTGGTCTGGGGCGTCATGGTTTTCATGTATTTCCATCTTGCCTGCGGAACGCTGATCCACAACTTCAACGTGATCTATTACGCCGCGGGCGGAAACACGGAGCTTGCGGTGCGGATGTGGAACCGCAGCTACAGCGTTCAGTTCGTGACCTTCTGGGTCAGCTTTGTCGTGCTCGGCCTCACATCCACCGGCGGCTGGATCGCGGTCGTGCTGAAGGGCGTTCTGCCGCTCAAAAAGACCTGGGCCCTGGCCGCGCCGCTGGTCATCGCGTGCGTCGGGTTTTTGCTGGAATGGCTGCTGCCGCTCCCGTTTAACGGCCTGTCCTCCGGCTTTGAGAGCTTCGGCTGGATCGTCATGTTCTTGGGCGGGAGAAAGGCGATCCGAAACGACTTCCCGGCCGGAAAACCGGATAAGAAATAAATATGCTTTCCCGTCGCCGCGATCGTCGGCGGGCTGTGCTGGATGGTCGGCAGGGTTGCCGGGTGATTTGAAGGGAGAAGAATATGGTTCTGACGATCCTGTTGTCCATGGCCGGGTGCGCACTGCTGTTTTTCGGGATATGGGGCGTGACGGTCACGATGCCGACAAAGCTGCTGGCAAAGAACTTCCCGGCGGACGTGCAAGAACGCCTGCAGCCGAGAATTGAGGAATGGGAGCGACAAGGCATGTCGCCCCGCCGATCTCTCGGTTGGGTCATCCTGATCCTGTTATGCCTTGCGTATATCGGCTTGTTTGTGTTCGGCGGGATCGACGGGATGCGCAGGGGCTTTTCCTTCTGGCAGTTCTTTAGCCGCTTTCTGATCATAGGCGGCGTGATCAAGGCCTTTGACATCGGTGCGTTGGATTATTTTCTGTTGACGAAAACACACTTCTTCCAGCACTACTTTCCTGAAACGGAGGGCTGTGCCGGTTGGCAGGACTTTGGATATAACCGCAGGCAGCAGACAAGGCAGACTATTATGATCTTTATCGGCAGCATCGTTACAGCGCTGATTTTCACACTGCTCAAGTGACCGGAGTTCGGAGGCTAAGCAAATGAAAAAGCAGGTTTTCACAGTAGAAAAAGACGGCTTCTGCGGCGCATGGTATGCAAATCCCACTCCCAGCAAACGCGGCGTGATCCTGATGCTGGGCGACAGCGCGGAGGATCGCATGGCGGTTTGCGGCGCGAAGTGGCTCCACGAAAACGGCTGCCATGTGATGGCGATGTCCCCGGACAAGAAGGACTACGGACATCACAACTATCCGTTGGAGCGCTTTGAAAAGGCGATCACCTTTATGAAGGCACAGGGCTGCGAAAAGCTCGGCGTCATCGGCGCATCCACCACCGGCATGCTGGCGCTGGTCGCCGCGTCCTATTATCCTGAGATCACGTTGACGATCGCAGTTTCACCTTCGGATTTCATCATGGAAGGCTTCTATCAGGACGGCAAAGACGGCATGCGCGAGCGGCCGGGCGATGGGGAATCTTCCGTGTCCTGGCGGGGCGAGCCGCTTCCCTATCTGCCCTATGCCTACCGCCATCCGGAATACTGGCAAAAGATCCGGGAGGAATCCAAGTCAGGCGGCGACTTTATCGCGTCCCGGAAGATGTTCGACGAATCGGAGCGTCGGCATCCGTTACAGGAGGAAGAGAAAATCAAGGTCGAGCGGATCCGCGGCAGGATCATCTGCATCGGTGCGGAGGACGACGTGCTCTGGGACACCTGCAAGTACATCCGCCGCATGGAGGCACGGCTTGACACTTTGCCGCACGAGAGCAGCTTTGAAGCCTGGCTCTATGAGCACGGTACGCATTTTGCTTTCCCCGAGTCCATGCTGAAAAAGATGCTGCCGGTGGGCTCCTCTCTTCTCGTCCGTATGATGTTCCGGGCGGGAAAGGAATACCCAAAGGAGTGTAAGAAAACCAGAGTGGATATCGATAAGCGGCTGCAAAAAGTCGTGCGTGAATGGTAGGTAAACCGTATGTTGCTAACTATATTTCTTTCGATCGTGTTCTGCGCGGCGATCACGCTGATGCTGTTATCTGCGGTGGCCTTTATTCAGAACAAAAAGTTTTTCTCCTCGGCCCCGAGGGAAGCCCGGGAGCTGATCCAACCAAGAGAAAAGGAACTGTTCCCCGGAGCGAGGATCATCGGCTGGACACTGATGGGCTTTGCCGTTGTTCTGATCATGGGTGTCGGCGTCATTGCGGTCTGGGACGGTTTCAGAAGCGGCTTTACCTTCTGGCAATTCTTCCTGCGGTTTGTGCTCATATTTACGATCTACAAGCTCTACGACATGATCTGCTTCGACTACTTCCTGCTGATGAGGTTTCATTTCTTTCAATTCTACTATCCGGAGGTCGGGAGCGTGTACCCCTTGAAAAAGTACGGATATAACATTAAGAGCCAACTGCTGAAGCTGCTTATCATCTTCCCGGCAGCGTCCGCGCTTGCGGCCTGGATCTGCACACTGGTTCAATAACAAGGAAAGAGGAACTGTGTATGAAAACAGCATCACGGATCATGAAGAACAAACAGCATATCAAGGCCGAGATGGACGCCCGGATGTCAAAATCGGAAAGCGACGCGCTGTGGAGCAAGGCAGAGCGCAAGCTTGATGAGATCATGAAGGACCATGCCGGGATCCCCAAAGGGGAGCATGCTCACACGGACAACTTCATCTTCCCTTCGGCGGCGATCTATCTGACGCTGAAGGATGCTGTCGGCGAGGAAACAGCCTACAGCGTGATAGAAAGTGCAGCTATAAAGGGTTCGGTGGAAGTCGGGAAAAAGCTTGCCCGGCTTATGCGCCTGCCCGGAATGAAGAGCCTGTTCGTCCGAATTTGGGATCCCATGACAAAGAAATTGTTCGGACCGGACCGCGGCTTCAAAAACGTGTTCTATCCGAAAAAGAAGGGCGAGTACCGCATGGATATCGTCGCCTGCCCTTATTTCCGGTATTATTCGGAGCTCGGCTGCCCGGAAATCACAAAGATTTCCTGCGGCAACGATGACCGCAGCTACGGAAACCTCCCCGGTCTGGAATTCAAAAGAACAGGGACACTCGGGACCGGTGCTGACTGCTGCGATTTCTATCTGAGGAAGCTGTGATGAACTGGCCGAGGATCTTCTTGGACGGGATCGCCATGTCGGCGCTGTTCAACGCTGTTGTGCTGGTGGGATTTGATCTCTGGCCGCAGGAGTACAGCGTCATGTTTCCCAAAGAAATCAAAGAAGCGGCGGCGCCCTATGTGAACCGGACAGAAGCACGGAAGATGAAGCTGTTCCTGTACGGGCTGTATCTTGCCCTGTTTCTCTATTGGGCGATCAGCGCCCATCTTGCGGGGACAAAGGGCTTCTGGCCTCTGTTCTGGACCGGCTATATAGAGATGACCTTTGTCAGCGTCAGCGACTTTCTGATCCTTGACTGCTGGCTGCCGCAGAAGGTCAGGGATAGGATCAAGGGCGCAGAGCATTGCAAAGCCTGGGAGCGAAAGGAATGGCTGCTGAAGCTGGCGATCCCGGAGCACGCCCTTGGCTGGACCTTTCTCGTCTGCCCTATCGCGGGGTTGATCGTTGCGGGGATCGCAGTACTGTTGAGATTAGGACCATGAAGTTTTTTGAATTCGGCAAAGAGAACCAAGAGATCATGGTTCTTCTTCACGGCGGAGGGACGAGCTATCTCGGCGTGCTGCCGACGGCCAAAAAGATCGCGGAGAAATACCACGTGATCCTGCTGGCCTACGATGGCTTCAACCCCTCTGAGCCGCAGACGGAGTTCCAGTCGATCGCCTATGAAGCGAGGGCGCTGGAGGACTACATCATCCAGAACTACGGCGGCAAGGTGGACATCCTGTACGGGCTCTCCTACGGCTGCCGGACGCTGATGCAGGTTCTGGCGGATAACCGGCTGAAAATCACGACGACCATCGCGGACGGCATGTCGCTGCGGGATTACCCCGACATCAAAAGCGACGTGCTCAAAGAACTGTATCTGTTCTTTTTCACCGGACTTTTCTTCGTCGTCATGGGCAGGGCCGGAAAGCTGCGCAAGCGCTTTTTGACAGAGATCACCGGCCGCAGCTTTGAGGAGGCCGACCGGATCCTGTATACCAAGGCCACCTGGAAAAGCTGGAAGAATCAGGACCGCTGCCTGATCGGGAAGAAGACGGATTACAGCGTTTTCCAAAACACGGATATGCACATTTGGTACGGGATCAAGGGAACGGTGGATAAAAAGCTCTCCGCTGGCCTCGAGGATCTGAAGAAGCAGGGCTATCCGTTTACGGTCAGGATCTTTCCGGATATGGGACACGGCGGGCTGATCGGAGAAAACACGGAGCGTTTCATTGAGGAAGTGGCCTCCGTACACAAGAAATCTTTGTAGAAAAGAAGGAAAATTTGCAGCATGAAGGATATTGATTTGCCGATCGATCGCAGCAAGCATGTGCTCTACACGAAAAAGGCGAAGGAATGCGTGCAGAAGCTGCTGCGCCGATACTATGACGAAAAGACAGCTGCCGAGCTTTGGGAAAAGGTACAGCTCAAATACGCGGAGTTTCTGGAAGATGAACCCGCTCTCGGCGGCGTGAAAATGACCGTCAGCATCTATGACCCGATCCTGTTTTTCGCCTGGTACGCCATCGTGCCGGACAAGCCCCCGCTGGAGGAGATCCAGCAGGACGTCTATGGCTGCTTCATGAGCGGCTTTGATAAACTGGGGAAAGTGTTTGACCTCAATCGGAAGCCGGACAACCGCCTGGCGAATCGGATCTTTAAAAAGACCAGCGATCTCCGGGAGAAGGAGATCAAAGCATTCCCGGCCTCCTTCCGCATGGGATCGTATTCTTACGACAAAGAGAAGGGCGTCGTCCGCTATTGCTTCACCCAGTGCCCGAATGCAGAGTTTGCCAAGCGCCATCACATGGAGTCTGTGCTCCCCGTGATGTGCAACTGCGACCATCTCGCCATGCGGAAGCTGCACGCAACGCTGATCCGGGAAGGGACCTGCGTCACATCAGACCGCTGCGATTACTGCATCGTTGGGGACAAAAGCCCCCTGGCGGCAGAGTATGAGCTTATAAAGAACGAAGACGGTCTGCTGCTCAGTGTGAAAAAGCAGGAGCGGCAAGCATCGGAGGATAAAGAAACATGAGATGAGAATTATCCATAAGACAGCCGGACTGCTGTTGGCAGTGCTGTTTCTGTTAAGCGGTTGCGCTTCATCGAAGAACGTGTATCAACGCAGCGCCTCTGAAGATCAGCTTCAGGGAACCGGATACTTTATCGCGGGCGAATATAAAGCAAGCGCATGGGGATTTGCGGGAACAGTCACTGTCGAGGCTCAGTTTTCAGAAACAGATATCATCCGGCTTCGCATCGAAGGGCCAGAGGAAAGCGGAAAAGGAAATCGGGCGATCCGAAAGCTCTGCGACAGGATCCTGGAACGGCAAAGCCCGGAAGTGGACGCTGTCAGCGGCGCGACGATGACCTCCAACGCCGTTATCAAAGCCGCAAAAAGCTGTTTTAATCAGGCGGAAGTCAACAGTCAAAACTAAAGCGGGGAGGATACACAGTGAGCAAAAACAGTCATATGAAAAAGGTTTTGGTTTTCGGCGTCGGCGTGATTGGAGCCTACCTGACCCACGCCCTTGCGGAAGCGGGAAACGAGATGACCGTCCTCGTCCGGGAAGAGCGGGCGCGGATGCTGAACGAAAACGGTCTGCGGATCTGGCACCATCTTCAAAGGAAAGAAACTGTGGATCAAATCGAAGCGGTAAGCTCCATAGAAGGCCGAACCTTTGACGCGGCCTTCGTCGTGATGCCCTGGCATAAAATGAGAGCGGCCCTGCCGCAGATCTGCGCGATCCGAACCGAGCTGCTGGTGCTGGTCGGCAACGATCTCTCCGCGCAAGAGTTTCACGACTACATCCGTGAACATAGTGCGGTGAAAACGCTTCTGTTCGGCTTTCAGGTCAGCGGCGGGAAGAAGGAGAAAACGCGGTATGTCTGCGAGCGTCTGGGTTCTGTGACCATGGATATCGGGCAGCTGCACGGTGAGACCGACAGGGCGACCAAATGCATGGTAGAAGCGCTGTTTTCCGGCGCGAAGTACCGGCTCAGCTGGCAGCCGGACATGGAGTCCTATCTCATCTGTCATCCCGCGGCGATCCTGCCAATCGGCTATCTTGCCTATATCTGCGATGGGGACATGACGAGCTCAACACACGCACAGCGCCGTCTGATGGTTGACGCCTCTCATGAGGCGTTTGAGTTTCTGAAAGCCAAGGGGATCACAGTCCGCCCTGAGGGAGAAGACAAGTATTTCGATAAAGGGTCACGGGGAGTGCTGATGAAGTTTTTGTTATTTGTTATGGCAAAAAACAGGAGTATCGGCGACCTGATCGCGTGCGAGCACTGCCGGAACGCAGTCATGGAAATGGAGCAAATCGACCTCTACTATGAAGAGCTGATGAAGGATTATCCGAAGGACAAACTGCGGAGCTGGAATATGCTTCGCGCGCAAATGCCGTCTTGGGAGTCGCTGCATAAGAAGTACGGGAACTGATTAATAATCAACGGATTGCCTCACAAGATGTGGGGCATCTATAAAGGCATGTCGTTAGATAAATTAAACAAAAGAAAAGGAAGTATAACCATGCTGCTCTGGCTCACGGAAAACCTGGCGTCTATCGTGCTGCTGCTTGTGGTAGCTGCCATTGTCTTCCTCATTGTGCGCAGGAAGCTTCAAAATCGTAAACAAGGGCGGTGCAGCTGCGGCTGTGAAGGCTGCAGCGGCTGCGCGGCTCATAAAGAGGGAGGAAAAGTATGAAACTGACAGACACGAAACCGGATGAGCACGGCCTGATCCGCAGGATCGGCGGTGATGCGCATTTTGCAAACCGTATTACCGCCATCGGGCTCACAGAAGGAACGGAATTTCAGATGGTGCGCAACGACCGCAAGATGCCCGTTCTGGTCTATCTTCGGGAAACGCTGATCGCCATCAACCGCAAGGACGCGGAAAGGATCGAGGTGGAAACGGTATGAAAACAAGGATTGCACTTCTGGGCCAACCCAACTCCGGCAAGTCCACGGTGTATAACGCGCTGACAGGCTCCCGGCAGCACGTGGGCAACTGGCCCGGTAAGACTGTAGAGAAAAACGACGGCTTCTATATATACAAAGGGACACGCTATACCGTGACCGACCTGCCGGGCAGCTATGGCCTCTCCGGCAACTCCGACGAGGAGATCATCACGGCCGACTTCATCAAGTCCGGTCAGGCCGATCTGGTCTGCATCCTCGTCGACGCCTCGCAGCTGGAGCGCAGCATGTACATGGTCGCGGAGTTTGCAGCGCTGGACAAGCCGGCCGTGCTGCTGCTGAACATGATGGACGTGGCGAAGCAGCAGAAGAAGGAAATAGATCACAAGCTGCTGGAAAAGCGGCTGGGTATCCCCGTGCTGCCCTTCACCGCGGCGGACGGCAAAGGCTATGAGGAACTCAGACAGTTACTGGCAAAAGAACTGGAAGCACCGCACCTGCTCCTCTCCGCGCCGGAATCCGGAGCGGAAGGAAGCTCCGCCGAAGCCGTGCTCTCTCAGAGCGCGGCCAAATATGCCTGGATCTCCTCCATGCTGGGCGGCGTGACCCACACGGTGAGCCCGGACTACAAGCTCTCGAAATTTGATCGCGTCGCCACCAGCCCCGTCAAGGGCAAGTTCCTCTGCCTCGGCGTGGTGCTGGCCGCCTTTCTGGTCGCCATGATGGTCTGCGTCCCGATTATGGGCGTCGCCCAGATGATCCCGCAAATCCTGTATGAGCCCATTTCCAATCTTCTGAACGGCTGGCATGTCCATCCGTGGCTGGTATCCGTCTTCGCCATGATGCTGCCGAACGTGCTGTATTTCACACTCTCGATGGCGAGCTTTGTCTTTGGCGTCAACCTGGCCTTCGGTTTTCTGGAGGAGATCGGCTTTCTGGCTCGCGCCGCCTATCAGTTTGACGGCGTCCTCTCCCGGCTTGGCCTGCAGGGCAAGGCCATCTGCCCGGTGCTGATGGGCTTCGGCTGTACCATCGGCGGAGCCTGCGGCACACGCATCATGGACAACTGGGGGCAACGTATGCTGGCGATGGCCGTTGTCTGGGCGGTACCCTGCGGCGCGATTTGGGGCGTGATCCCTGTGATCTCGGCCATGTTCTTTGGCCCGGTCGGTACGCTGCTGGTGTGCCTGCTGATCCTCTGCTACATGGTGCTGATGATGTGGATCGTCTCGAAAGTTTTCGGCAGGACGCTCGCTCCCCGTGATGCGCGCAGCGGCATGATCATGGAGCTGCCGCCCTATCACAAGGCGCATTGGAAGCATATTCTGAAGGAGGCCTTCCTGAAGGCGTGGGACATCTTCAAACGTGCGCTCGGAACCGTAACGCTGGTGTCGCTGGTGTTCTATATCTTCTCGTTCAGCAGCAGCGGTGATATCCAGAACAGCTTGCTTTACCGTGTCGGTGCGGCAATCGAGCCGGTGACCCGTTTCTTCGGACTCGGCTGGCAGACCTTTATGGCGTTTCTCAGTTCCGCTTTTGCGAAAGAGGCAGTGCTGGGCGTGCTGAACGCCGCTTTCGTGGGGCAGAGCAATTTGCTGGAGGCCACCTTCTTCTCCAAAACCGCTGTACAGGACAATGCTGCGCTGGCTGTCAACATGGTGCAGTCTGTTTCCAAGCCGGAAGCGCTGGCTTTCCTGTTCGCCTGCACCTTCAACGTGCCCTGCGTCATGGCGTTGACCACTACCTACCGTGAGTCCCACTCTCTGAAATGGACGGCCCGCGTGGCGCTGTTCTATATCGGCGCCGCGCTGATCCTTGCCTGCATCGTGTATCACATCGCCGCACTGTTCATGTGAAGGGAGAAATAACATGAAAGAAAAGAAGAAAAGTGCGCTTTCGGAGCTGCTGGGATACGCGGGCGGTTTTAAAATCCTGACCTACCTGTCGCTGATCCTCTCTGCGCTGAGCAGTGTTCTGTCCCTGATGCCCTTCGTCTTCCTGTGGCGGATCATCCGCGAGGTGCTGGAAGTGCAGCCGGATTTCTCGCGGGCGACAGGGATTGTACGAAACGGGTGGATGGCCGTCCTGTTCGCCGTCCTGGCCGCGCTTGTCTATGTCGGTGCGCTGGTCTGTTCTCACGGCAGTGCGTTCCGCACGGCGGCCAATATGAAAAAAGCATTGATGCGCCACATTGCTCGCCTCCCCATCGGCTTTGCGGATGAGATGGGTTCCGGCAAAGTACGCCGGATCGTGACGGAAGTGACCGGCTCCACGGAAACGCTGCTCGCACATAACCTGCCGGACATGGCAGGTGCGATCGCCATGCCGATTTGCATGCTTGTGATGCTGTTTGTGTACGACTGGCGCTATGGCGTTGCCTGCCTGATCCCGATCGCTTTGAGCTTTGCTGCCATGATGCGCATGGCGGGTCCAGGCATGCAGGAGGATATGCGGCTCTACCAGAATGCCCTTGAGCGCATGAGCAACGAGGCTGTGGAGTATGTGCGGGGCGTCCCGGTGGTCAAAACATTCGGGCAGACCGTGTTCTCCTTCCACCGCTTCAAAGCGTCCATCGACGATTACTGCGAATTCTGCATGCACTATACCCGCATGATGCGCAAATCCATGGTGGGATACACCATGCTGATCAACAGCGCCTTTGTCTTTATTCTCGGCGTGACGCTGTTTATGATCCGTGGTGAGAATTATCGGATGGATATTCTGCTGAACTTCCTGTTCTACGTCATCTTCACCCCCGCGATCGCGACAGCCATGAGCAAGGTAATGTTCATGAGCGAAAACGACATGAAGGTCAAGGACGCCGTGGCCCGGGTGGATTCGATCCTCGGCCTGCAGCCTCTGCCGGAAGCGGAGCACAGCAAAGAACCGAGCGGCGCGACCGTAGAGCTGAAAGACGTGACCTATCGGTATTCGCCTGACGCTCCGGCGGCAGTGTCCGATCTATCCCTGAAAGCGGAGCGAAATGAGATCGTCGCCCTTGTCGGCCCGTCCGGAAGCGGAAAAACTACGGTCGCCGGTCTGATCTCCCGCTTCTTTGATCCGCAGGAGGGACAGATTTTCATTGGCGGAGTGGATGTTCGTCAGATCTCCAAGGAGGAGCTGATGCGGCATGTGGCCTATGTTTTCCAGGACAGCCGCCTGCTGAAACGCTCCATCGCAGACAATCTGCGTATAGCCAAGCCGGACGCTACCGAGGCTGAAATGCTGGATGCGCTGAAAAAAGCCCAATGTACAGACATCCTTGACCGTTTGCCCCAGGGGATTGACACGGTGCTGGGCACCCAGGGGACCTACCTCTCGGGCGGCGAACAGCAGCGCATCGCCATCGCCCGCGCCATGTTGAAGGATGCGGATGTTGTGCTTTTGGATGAAGCCAGCGCCTTTGTCGACCCGGAATGCGAGGCACAGGTGCAGCTGGCATTCCAAGAGATGGCCAAAGGGCGGACGGTGATCATGATCGCTCATCGTCTCTCCACGATCCGCAACGCCGACCGGATCTATGTGCTGGATAACGGCCTGGTGGAAGAACAGGGAAAGCACGACGAACTAATGCAAAAGAACGGTCTCTACGCGGACATGTGGACGGAGTATCAGAAAGCTGTCAACTGGAAAGTAGGTGAAGCGGTATGAAGCAGATTATGATGAAGCGCTTTGCGCTGACGGAAAAGGGCGCCGCGGATATGCTCAGGGCAATCCTGGCTGTAACGCTCTCGGATCTTGCCCTGATGATCCCCGTCGGGCTGCTGTTTTCGTTTACCGGAGAGTTTCTGGCTGGAACTGCCGCCGGACGCTGGGCGTATTACCTTCTCTTTGCGGCAGCCTGTCTTGTGCTGATCTGGCTTCCCAATTACTGGCAGTACAACGCCACGTTCTTCGCGACCTATGTGGAATCCAGCAAGCGCCGCATTTCCCTGGCGGAAAAACTGCGGAAGCTGCCGCTGTCCTTTTTCGGAAAAAAGGATCTGGCGGACCTGACAAACACGATCATGACGGACGCCGAAACGATCGAGCATGCGTCCTCCCATCAGATCCCGCAGTTTTACGGAAGCCTGATCTCCACGACGCTGATCTGTATCGGCCTCTTCTTCTATAAATGGGAGATGGCCTTGGCGGCTGTATGGCCGATCCCCATCGCCATCTTCATCGTGGCGGTGTCGAGAAAGGTGCAGGCGCATTTCATCCGCCGTCAGTCGGAATCCAAGGTGCGGCTGAACGACGCCGTGCAGGAATTCATCGAAGTATCCCGCGACCTGAAAAGCTGCAACGCAGAGGACGCTTATCTCTCTGAGTTGGAAGAGAAGATCGACGATGTGGAGAAGAAAGCCATCGGCGCGGAGCTGGGGCAAGCGGTTTTCATTGTCTCCGCCCAGCTGATCTTGAAGCTCGGCATCGGCACGGTCGCCGTAGTCGGCAGCGCGCTGCTTCTGCAGGGACGGCTGAATGTGATGGAGTTCTTTGCCTTCCTTCTGGTGGCCTCCCGCCTGTATGAGCCTATGAGCGGCAACCTGATCAATCTGGGTATGTTGAATCTCCTGACCGTCCCTGTGGAACGAATGAACGAGATCGCGGAGCATCCGGCACAGACCGGAACGACGGACTTCCATCCGGCAGGATACGACATCTGCTTTGAGAACGTCGGCTTCTCCTATGAGCAGGATAAAACAGTGCTGAACGACGTGAGCTTTACCGCAAAGCAAGGCGAGGTCACGGCGCTTGTCGGCCCCTCAGGTGGCGGAAAAACCACCGTCTCCCGCCTTGCCGCCCGCTTCTGGGATGTCAGCCGCGGCCGGATCACGGTCGGCGGGCAGGACATCTCACAGATTGATCCGGAGACGCTGCTGGGCGTTTATTCCATCGTGTTTCAGGATGTGACGCTCTTTAACAACAGTATCCTGGAGAACATCCGCGTCGGGAAAAAGGACGCGAGCGACGAAGAAGTCCTGGAGGCGGCAAAACTTGCCAACTGTGATGAGTTCGCGCTGAAGCTGCCGCAGGGCTATGCCACGGTCATCGGTGAAAACGGCAGCGAGCTGTCCGGCGGCGAGCGTCAGCGTATCTCCATCGCCCGCGCGCTGCTGAAGGACGCGCCCATCATCTTGCTCGACGAGGCTACGGCCTCCCTCGACGTGGAGAACGAGACGAAAGTGCAGGGAGCGCTGTCAAGACTGTTGGCCGGAAAAACCGTGCTGGTCATTGCCCACCGCATGCGCACCGTGGAGGCCGCCGATAAGATCGTGGTTCTGTCGGACGGCACAGTTGCCGAGGAGGGCAGCCCCGCCGAGCTGCTTGCAAACGAAAACGGCGTCTTCCGCCGCATGACGCAGCTGCAGGCTGCCAGTTCCGGGTGGAGCATCTGACTTTCCTTCGATCAAAGCATCAGACAATGAATACGCAAAAGAGCTGAGACTCATAGTGAATCTCAGCTCTTTTGCCGTTTTCTCCGGTCACGGCAAATCGTTGTCGGCAGAAGCCGTCGCCTTGATTGCGCCCTGACAGTGAATCCTGACGACTCGATTTTCGTCAGTCTTGGACAGTGTACGCAGCTCCTCCAAATACGGTTTTATGAACTGCGGTCTGCGCTTGCCGAGAACGCGGAACATCTCCGGCGCTTCCATCCGGACCTTGTCGTCCGGATCGTGCAGCAGCGCCGCAAACACCGGCATATACGTTCCATACGGGTCGGGCGTATTTGCTGCAATGTTCTCCGACGCCCAGATGAAGCTCATTCTGACATTTCCCGCTTCGTCCGAGGCAAACCGAAACAGTCTCTCCCAATACGGTTCGACGGCAGGAAAGCTCCCCCGCCCGATCCTGCCGAGCGCGTTGAGGGCGCGCTCACGCAAAAGCGGCTCCGCGCTGTCACAGAAGGACGCAATTGCAGGAACCTGCGCTTCGATCGAAGCCGGGTACGCAAGTCCCATCTCGCCGAGCAGCCAGAGCGCTTTTGCTTTGATTTTTACGGAAGCGGAATCGAGGAGCGACGAAACATAGGGAATACTCGTTTCCCATTCGTCCCGCTTCTTTGTCAGCGTTCCCAGCTCTTTATAAAGCTCCGATTCGGTCAAATGATCTGTCATCCTTGATGCTTCAACGATTCGCGAGTTTTTCCACCAGCGCTCTTTTTTCGTACAGCACGCAGCCGCCGACATGATCCTCCAGCAGATGCCCCTCCTTGCGCAGCGCGAGAAACAGGCCGGAATTGAGAGCTTCCCTCAGGGAGGTCTCCGCTACGTTGATATCGGAATAGGGAGAGAAGGGGCAGGGCTCCGCGCCGCCGTGCGAGTTGATGTGGAAGAAGCCCCTGCCCGCAGCCAGACAGCCGCCGGAGCTTTTCTCATCGCCCGGGAAGGAAACGAAGACTGTTTCCGGATGCTCGATGCGCAGGCGGTCGATCCCGGTGCGGATCTGCTCCCTTTCGGTATCCCCCGGCGCGAGCTGCCGCGCCTCGTCGGTCACGGGCACAAACTCGATGAAAAACACCGCCTTGCAGCCGCGTTCGGACAGGGAGCGAATGAAGTCGTCCGAGAGCACCTCTTCGAGGTTTTCCGTGGTCACGGTAATGGAGCAGCCGAAGAGAAGACCCTGCCTCCGGAGCTGTTCCATGTTGTGCACGATCTTTTCGTAAACGCCTTGGCCACGGCGGGCATCCGTAAGCCCCCGGTCGCCTTCGAGGCTGATCACGGGGATCAGATTCCTGCAGCGGTCGAACAGGTCAAGACTCTTCTGCCCCAGATAGGTGCCGTTCGTGAAGATCGGGAAGAGAATGTTCGGATGCTTCCCGGCCGCCTCAATCACGTCATAGCGAAGCAGGGGCTCGCCTCCGGCCAGAAGGATAAAGCTGACGCCCAACTCCTCCGCCTGGGTAAAGATGCTCTCCCACTGCTCTGTGCTGAGCTGACGCTGCGGCGCGCAGTCCTGAGTTGCGTTGTTGGCGCGGGAGTAGCAGCCCGCGCAGTGAAGATTGCAGCTCGATGTGATGCTGGCGATCAGATACGAGGGAACGTGAAGCTTCGCCTTCTCGTTGGCCGCCCGGCGCTCCGATGCCTTGCGGGACGCCGCCGCAAAGTGCGCCATGAAAAGACTCTCCTTCGGGTCGCGCAGGGCCGCGCGCAGGGCGTCCTTCACGATCGCCTCCACGCCCTCGGTGAGATACTGTTGGATGTCTAAAGTTTCCTGCATGATGCCTTCGCCCGTTATCCCTGCTTATCCAGCTCCGCGACAACGGCCGCACGGACGTCCTTCATGTCGACGGTGGGCTCAAAGCGGGCAATGACCTTGCCGCTGCGGTCCACCAGGAATTTGGTGAAGTTCCACTTGATATAGGCTTTGTCGCCAAATTGCTTGTTGTTCATGTCCGCGAACTTGTTCAGAGCGGCGTTCTTGAGCCCCTTGCCGAAGCCGGCGAAAGGCTTTTCGGTCGCCAGAAAAACAAACAGAGGGTCGGCGCTCTCTCCGTTGACGTCGATCTTCTTGAACTGCGGGAATTCCGTACCGAATTTCAATGTGCAGAATTCGTGGATCTCGTCCTCAGAGCCCGGCGCCTGATTGGCAAACTGGTTGCAGGGGAAGTCCAGAATCTCAAGGCCGCTGTCCCGGAGATCCCGATACATTGCTTCCAGCGGTTCGTAATGGGGCGTAAAGCCGCAGCCGGTCGCCGTGTTGACGATCAGCAGAACCTTGCCTTGAAACTTTGACAGGCCGACCTCGTTGCCCTGCCTGTCCATTACCGTAAAATCATAGACTGTTTTCATGGTTATTCTCCTTTCAAATTGCTTTCTTCTGATTGCCCAGCAGCTCATAAAGCAGCGCGTACAGCGCCTGTGCCTTCTCCGGGGGCAGCTCGACGCAGCGCGCGATGCGAGCGGGAACGTCCTTTGCCTGCTCCTGCAGCGCACGCCCCGCCTCGGTGAGCGTTACGACGACAACACGGTCGTCCTCCGTGCTTCTCTTCCGCTCGAGATATCCGGCCAGCTGCATTTTTTTCAGCAGAGGCGACAGGGTGCCGTTATCCAGCATCAGCTTATCGCAAAGCTCTCCGACGGTGAGACCGTCCTTTTCCCATAGTACGAGAAGCACGAGGTACTGCGTATAAGTCAGGCCCAGGGGTCTGAGAAGCGGCGTATAGAGGCTGATTACATTTCTGGATGCGGCATAGAGCGGAAAACAGAGCTGATTGCTCAGTTTCATCGCTTCGTGATAATCGGATTTCACGGTGCTTCTCCTCTTTAATATTTGTTACAATTATATTTAATCAAATATAAATTAACGTGTCAAGTACAAATTAAAAGCTTGGCCGTTAATCAACTAAAAACATAAGCGTTTTCACTCCGTAATCTCAATCTGGTTTCTCTCGACAGCCACGATGCTGCTTTCGTAATACCCGTCTCCGGTGATACGCGGGCCGCTGACGACTTCATAGCCTGCCGTCCTTAGTTCTTCCGTCAGTTCATTGACTCTTTCTTTGCTTCCTGCGCTGAATGCGATGTGCGCATAACCGGTGCGGTTGAGCGACTTTTCCCGGTCATCCATTTCCGGCTTGTTCATCAGCTCCAGCCTGGCACCGTCGTCAAAGGCGATGAAATAGGACCGGAATCCCGTACGGGGATTGTGATAACCCTCATTTGATTTGCCGCCCAGATATCGGATAAAGAAATCCCTGGCGGCTTCCAGATCATTCACATAGAGTGCTGCGTGTTCAATTTTCATTTCGCAGTTCCGCTTCTTCCTTCAGATCTTCCGCGTCGATCTTTCGATCCCGATAGTAGTATTCCTGATCCTTTTCCCCGATTTCACGCAGCACCCGGCAGGGGTTGCCCACGGCAATCACATTGGCAGGGATATCTTTCACTACGACACTGCCCGCACCGATTACGCTGTTTTCTCCTATGGTAACGCCGGGACAGATCGTCACGTTTTCTCCGATCCAAACGTTGTCGCCGATCGTCACGGGGTCTGTGTACATATACTCCCGCATATCTGGACGAATCGGGTGCCCGACGGTGGCAATTGTTACGGCGGGTCCGAACAGCACATTTCTGCCGACGGTAATCATCCCGTCATCTACGAAATTGCAGTTAAAATTCACATAGGTTCCTTCGCCCAGAATGATGTGCCTGCCGTAGCAAAAATAGAACGGCGGCTCGATCCATGCGGCTCCGCTGTTTTCATGCAGCATGTCCTTCTGGATACGCAGGCGCTCTTCAATGGTATCGGGTGTCGTCAGGTTAAAGGCGATCATCCGATTTTTTGCCTCGTCCCGCTCCTGCGGCAGCCCTTCACACATATCGGTGAACAGTTTGCCCGCCATGATTCTCTCGTGCATGTTCATGTTTCCAATCCCCTTTCAGCTGTCAGATTTTTGACCCATTTGTATTTGCGGTAATGGTTCCACTCCGCAGGTATTTTTGTGAACTCATCCAGATTCAACAGAAAGTATACCACGGGGACCGAGCATTTGAAAACAAATGCCGCCAGCAGTCCCAAAGGCACGATCACGCACCACATATTGACGGTGTCGCAGAGAAATCCGAAGCGTGTATCGCCGCCGGCGCAGAAAATGCCGGCAATCACCGTGCCGTTAACAGACTTGCCGATCATATAGTAACAGCAGACGTAAAGCATGAATCGCAGATAGCCCTGCGCGGTATCGGTCAGGTGCCCCGCAAAGCGCAAGACAAGCGGGCTGCAGAGCAGCAGGACCAGGCCGGAGAGTATGCCCGAAACCAAAGATACCCTGACCAGCCTGCCGCCCTCCCGTCTTGCCTGGTCAAGTTTGCCGGCGCCCAGAAGATTTCCAATCATGATCCCCGCGCCGACGCCCAGACCGTTGCAGAAGCAGGAGACAGTGTTTTTTACGATCTGCCCGATGGCATTCGCCGCCACGGCATCACTGCCCATGTGGCCCATGATCACCGCGAACATGGTCACGCCGAGGCCCCAGCTCATTTCATTTGCCAGCACCGGTGCGGTATGGCGGCGGAACTGACGGAACAGCTCGAGGTCAGTCTGCCCGAGATCCGCAAATTGGATGCGAACTTTCCGAAATCGTCTGTTTTCCCACAGCACCATAAGCACTTCCGTGAAGCGGGCAAAGACGGTGGCAATGGCCGCCCCGCAGATGCCCAGTCGGGGAAACCCGAAAAGGCCGAAGATCAGCAATGTATTCAGAACGACATTCAGGACAACCACGGCAGAGCCGTAAACGGTGCTCCGCAGCGTGCGTCCTGTATTCTTCATTACACACAGAACGATCTGAGAGAATCCGCCGCACAGATAAGAGACGCTGACGATGCGCAGATAGGATGCGCCGAGACGGATCAGTTCGTCATCCGCTGTGAACAGCCGCATCAGATACTGCGGTACTGCCAGCGCGGCCAGACAGAAGCAGACCCCGACGGTGCAGGAAAGCCGAAGTGTGTTCGCCTGAATCTTCTCAACGGCACGCGCATCGCCTTTGCCCCAATACTGTGCTGCCAGAACGGTTGTGCCGATCATTGCCGCGTCCATGAACAGCGAAAACACAAACTGTATCTGTGCTGCCAGCGACACGGCAGACAGGCTGCTCTGATCCAGCAGACCGAGCATCAGGGCGTCTGAAGCGCTGACAAGTGCATTCAGCAGATTCTGCGCCGCCATGGGCAGCGCCAGCGCAAACAGCCTTCTATAGAATGAAGATTTCTCTTCATCCATGGGATTCTTCCCTCAAGGCCAATTGGCCGGAATACTCTTCGCGATCTTTCAAGAGATTCATTTGGTGCTCCTGTTGATCATGTTCCGCCGCTCTGTAAACTGTTTTTCAAATGCAAGGTCCTTCTCTCTGCGCCTCGCTTTGCATCGGTGGATCCATTCCAACACCTGGTTTTGCTTTCGAGCGTTCTCCCATGCGTTTTCCTTCTGTTGAGCATGAATCGTCTCATTCGTTGTCATGGTATCGGCTCCTTTTTCGCTTTCAATATGACAGCGCTGTTATCAGGGTGATTTCATTATATTCCGGTTTTCTTGTTTTTTCTTGCAGAAACCGCTATAATAATATAACAATCGTATTTTTCAAAGAGGAGCACATTGGAATGGAAGCACTGACTGTACGCGAGGACGGGTCGGAAGTTCTGGAATATAACGCTCCGGATTTCCCGATCAGCACCGATTATTCCTGCCTGTCCATTTTCCGGGATTATGCGGCAGGCTGTCATTGGCATCGGGATTATGAGGCATTGATTGCGCTGGATGCAGAAATGGATTATCAAGTAAATGGTAAGACCGTCCACCTGAACAAGGGCGACGCCATCTTTGTCAACAGCGGGCGTCTTCACTACGGCTACTCTGCCGAGATGCAGGAATGCCACTATTGTTTCGTCGTATTCCATCCCGAGCTGCTGGGGCTGACACCGGCAGTCGCCTCTGTGCTGGAACGGCTTTCAAGCGATACCTGTCCGGATTTCTGGCTGCTGTCCGCAGAGGTGGAAACGGACAGACCGGCAATTGCGGCGATCCGTTTTCTCTGTGATCACGCTGTCCCGAAGGAATCGTTGGCTGTGATAGCCGCCTGCGCCGGGCTGCTCGATGAGATCAGGAAAAGAAATACCGGGCCTGCAGATCATTCTGCAGACCCGGATTGGACAGTAATACGGAGCATGGTCGGTTATATCCAGAATCATTATCAGCACCGAATACGTTTGGAAGAAATCGCCGGGGCCGGGGCCGTCTGCCGAAGCAGATGCTGTCAGCTGTTCAAAGAAAAGCTTCATACTACCCCGATGAATTACCTTACTCGATATCGCCTGGACAAAGCCTGCGATCTGATCCGGGAAGGAAGCAGTATAACGGATGCCGCATTCACTGTCGGATTTCAGGGCCTCAGCTATTTCTCGGAATCCTTCAAAAAGTATTATGGTACCACACCGTCCCAATATGCAAGAAATCCGCTCTTCAGGTAAACTCTGTTCACCGCAGCAATCAACCGAAATAGCTTCCCTGTCTCAAATCCATTCAGCTATTGTCTTTTTTGATTCTTTTGCCTGGGAGCCTTTGATTGCGAGACCTTTCTTCACATCGGCGCCCTTGCACATTCTCTTGACATCGGAAACAATGCTGCCAAGACCAGAGCCCTCATGCGTGCTGATCACCCGGACTGTCTTCCCGGTGAAATCGAGACCTTCCAATGCAGTCTCTATCTCCGGAGCGTAAGTTCCCCAGTAAACCGGACTCATGATAAACACGGTGTCATATCCGGAAATGTCGCTCAGTTTTTCTTTGATCGGCGCGTTGCCGACCCTCTGCTTTGCTTCCTCAATACAGGTCTTGTAATCCTTCGCATATGGGATAGCCGGTTCGACCTTGAACATGTCCGCGCCGGTCAGCTGCTGAACATACTCTGCCGCAATTTCGGTATTTCCCTTGTCGATATAGCCCACGGCATAGTTTTCGTCAGCTCTGCTGAAATAGATGATCAGCTGTTTGCTCATATTCAAAACTCCTTTTTTATACGGGATAGATAACGGATCTGTGATACAGTCT
>JAFYHU010000034.1 GCA_017538965.1 Oscillospiraceae bacterium | reverse complement strand
CGGGCGGGAACACCTCATCCGCCCCAGGGTGCGCACGGGGGTACCTTCCCCAGGAGGGGAAGGGCGACTGCGGGCGCGGAGATGCGTAGCGATCTGGGGATCGCTCCCTACGGGCGTGGAGTTTTTCACGCTTCCCGCGCGTCGTTATGCTCCCTACGGGTATCATTTTTCAAACCCCATGGCGTAAGCCGGGGGTTTTTGTCGCAGGGGGGTTCGGGATCCGGGATAGGGTTTCGAAATCAGAACGACCACTGCAGATGAGCAGGAAGCCGCTTTCCTTTAGGCGCCGGCGGGCGCGGAGAGCTCTTCAGTCAGCTTCATCGGCAATTTTTGGAGAAACGTTTTCCCGACTCGCGGCGGATAAGCCCCTTGATTTCGAGGAGGGTAAGCTGGGAAAGAACCCGCGCCGTGGGCAGACCCGTGCGCTCGGTGATATCGTCCACATGGGTAGAAAACTCGCCGATGGCGTCCAGGATGCGCTGCTGATCGTCCGTCAGAGGGGGCTTGGCCGGCGGAGCGATCCGGGGATCGCTCCCTACGGAGGCGGAGATGTTCGGCGGAGCGATCCGGGGATCGCTCCCTGCGGGGGCGGAGATGTTCGGCGGGGGCGTCCGATGGTGCTTCCCTGCGGGCTTTTTCACAGCAGCCGGTTCGTCTTCGGAAAAGAAAGCCGGATAGCGCACCCGATATTCTTCCAGAACATCCTCGGCATCGGTAACCAGTTTGGCGCCTTCCTTGATCAGGGAGAGCGTTCCCGCCGCGTTTTCCGAATCGGCATTGCCGGGAACCGCAAAAATATCCTTTCCCTGTTCGACCGCATCCATGACAAAGAGACGGGTTCCGCTTTTCTCGGGGGCTTCGACGACCACGACACCGTCGGAAAGGCCGGCCGCGATGCGGTTTCGCTCGCGGAAGAAATGCTTCATGCTTTCCCGGCCCGGCGGGTACTCGCTGATAACGGCACCGGTGCGCGCCACCTCACGCGCGATCGGCAGTCGGCAGACCTCGTGCGAGGTACCCAGCACCCCGATGCAGGGGCAGGCGGACGACAATGCGCCCTGTGCGGCGGCCTCGTCAGCTCCCTGTGTAAGCAGGCTGAGCACCACGGCGCCTGCGTTCGCGAGCTGCGCGGCCAGGTCCCGGCTCATCTTGATGCCGTAAGGGCTGGCGCGGCGGGTGCCGATCACGGCGAGGACGGGAACTTCATCCACCGGAGGCAGAGTTCCCTGCACATAGAGCACGGCGGGGGGATCAAAGATCTGGCGCAGGCAGGCGGGATAAGCGGGGTCGGTTATGGGCAGAATGGTCAGATTCTGCTCGCGGCAGCGTGCAAGCACCCGGTCGGTTTCCGAGAGGTCACGCAATTCCAGCGCTTCGGCCTCACGCGCGCTGATGCCGGTCCGGCCGCGAAAGCTCCCCTCTTCCGAACGGAAGGCCGTTTCGGCATCGCCGAAATCGCGCACGACGGCAGCGCGCGCCTTGGGACTGATATTCAGTTGGGAAAGCCAGATCCAATACCGGACGGTCTCCACAGGTTTATTCCCCTTTTCAACTGCGCTGCATTTCCCACATGATGACGGCGGCGGCGACGGCCGCGTTCAGCGATTCGGCTCCTCCGGACATCGGGATGATCAGTTCTCCGTCGCAGGCCTGCAGCAGTTCTCTGCTCAGGCCGTGGCCTTCGCTGCCGATCAGCACGGCGGCGCGGTCCAACGGCACGGAGCGAAGATCCCGGGCAGTATCCGTCAGCGCCGCGCCGTAGAGGGGCAAGCCGTTTTCACGGCAGAAAGAGATCAGTCCCTCCGCATCCATCCGCACGGCCGGCTGACGGAAAACGGCGCCCATCGAAGCGCGAACCGTCTTCGGGGCATACAGATCGGCGCAGCCGGCGAGCAGAACCACCAAATCCACACCGAAGGCGTCCGCCGTACGCAGGACCGTGCCGACATTGCCGGGGTCCTGCAGTTCTTCCAGAGCCAGGACCTTCCGGACGGAATACAAATCCGGACGGGAAGGCATCCGGGCCGAGAAAAGCGGGCCCGGGGAATTCGCCATCGGGGAGACGTAATCGAACAGGTCCGCCGGGAGCCGATATTCCCGCGGGAAAGGCGGCAGGTCCGCATCTCTCTCTTCTTTCCAGAGAAGCGTATCGATCTCCGCGCCGCTGCGAAGAGCTTCCGTCAGAAGCTTCTTCCCGTCACAGAGGAAAAGCCCCGTCTCTTCCCGCAGTGCGGCAGAGCGCGCAAGATCGCGGAAAGCGCGGATCACGGCGCTTTTCCGGCTTGTCAGCGTCTCCATTCCGGGTCAGAGAAGCGTAACGCCCTTCTCTTCGCAGAGCCGGATCGTATCTTCGTCCCAGATCGAGGCCTGCACTTCGCCGATGTGGGCCTTGCCCAGGAGCAGCATCGAAACACGAGACTGGCCGATACCGCCGCCGATGGTCAGAGGCAGTTCGCCCTTCAGGAGCATCTGATGGTAGGGGAGCCGGCGCCGGTCGTCGCAGCCTGCAAGGCGCAGCTGGCGGTCCATGGCGGCAGGATCCACGCGGATGCCCATGGAGGAGATCTCCATCGCACAGTCGAGCAGGTCGTAATAGAAGAATATGTCGCCGTTGAGAGACCAGTCGTCATAGTCCGGAGCACGGCCGTCGTGCTTCTTCCCGGACTTCAGGGTGCCGCCGATGCCCATGATAAAGGCCGTGCGGTGTTCCTTCAGCCAGGCGTTTTCCCGCTCTCTCGGCGTCAGGTCCGGATAGAGATCTTCAAGCTCCTGGGTCGTGACAAAGGAGACTTCGCGCTTCAGCTTGCCGAGGCACTCCAGCTGGGGATAGATGGACTGAATCGTGTCCTGGGTGTCGCAGATGGCCGTGACGATATCCATGACGGTGAGCTTGAGATAATCCAGATTGCGGTTTTCGGGGAGAATGATCTTCTCCCAGTCCCACTGGTCGACATAGACGGAATGGAGATTATCCAGTTCATCCTCATCGCGCCGGATGGCGTTCATGTCGGTATAAAGGCCCTTTCCGGGATAGAAGCCGTAGCGCTTCAGCGCCAGCCGCTTCCATTTGGCAAGCGACTGGACCACCTGGGCTTTGTGATTCGAGCGGAGAATCTCAAAGCTGACCGGGCGCTCGACGCCGTTCAGGTTATCGTTCAGGCCGGAATTCTCCTCCACAAACAGCGGGGCGGACACCCGGTACAGATTCAGCAGTGCGCCCAGCCGGTCTTCAAACAGCCGGTGGATCAGACTGATGGCTTTCTGGGTGTCGTACATGCCGAGAAGGCTCTGATAACCTTCGGGAATCATCGTATTCATTGATGTTCAGCCCTTTCTTCGTCGCTGAGGATTTCCATGATCTTCTGCCAGGTTTCTTCCGCATGGCGGCGAAACTTCTTTTCGATCTTCTTCGCCTGTTTTTCGTCCGCGCAGAGAACGGAAAGCCGGAGAATATCGCTGACGCCGTCGTTCAGGCCGAGCTCGACCGTGCAGACACCGTCGGAAACGCGGTGCCGCGCAACAATGCTGTTGCCGCGGGCAATCGCCGCCGCCTCTTTTTCCGCCGTCTTTTCGGCAAGGCGGCGAACGCTGTAGGGCAGGCTGTTTTCCAGCGTATCGGCGTTGCGGATGCCCCGTTCGGTGATGCGGCACCAGTCATCTTCGATTTCCACCTGGCCGGTCTCGCGCAGTTCATCCAGACCGACGGAAAAATCAAAATAATTGACCACGCCGTCTTCCTGGCAGAGGCGCAGCAGGCGGTCGGTCTCGATCTCCTCGGGGAGACGCCGGAGAATCGTAAGAATCAGAATCTTCAGGTCCAGCGGACCGAAGACAAAGCCCCGTTCATCCATGACCGTTTCTCAGGACTTCAGGACAATGTCAACCTTGTCCTTATAGATGCTGTTGGCCGGGATGACGCCGCGCACACAGGAGGTCGGGTAGATGTTGCTGCAGCGGCCGACCACCGTACCGGGATTCAGGACGCTGTTGCAGCCGACCTCGACAAAGTCGCCGAGGATGGCGCCGAACTTCTTGCGGCCTGTCTCGATAAAAGCCCCGGGCTGCTTGACGACCACGAGGGTCTTGTCGCTCTTCACATTGCTGGTGATGGAACCGGCGCCCATATGCGCCCTGTAGCCGAGGACGGAATCGCCGACATAGTTATAGTGCGGGGTCTGGACATTGTCGAAGAGAACCACGTTCTTGAGCTCACAGGAGTTGCCCACCACGGCATTTTTGCCGACAATGGCGCTGCCGCGGATGAAGGCGCAGTGGCGAATCTCGGCGTTGTGATCAATGATGCAGGGAGAACCGATGAAAGCGGAGGGAAAGACTTTGGCGTCCTTCGCAATCCAGACGCCCTCGGCAGGGTTGTCGAATTCGTCTTCGGGGAGCGTCGGGCCAAGCTTCAGAATGAAGGGCTTGATATCGTCCAGGACTTCCCAGGGATAGGTTTTGCCTTCAAAAAGCGCAGAAGCGATCGTCTTGCTCAGATCGAGCAGTTCGGAAATTTCAACCATGGTTCTGCCTCCTTATTTCACGCGGATCAGATGCCCGTTTGTCTTCATGGATTCGATGATCTGGTCGACCTTCTCCTCGCAGAGTTCCTGGGTGCCGGCTTCGACCATGACGCGCAGCACGGGTTCGGTCCCGGACTTGCGCAGAACCACGCGGCCTTCCGACCCGAGCTCGGCTTCGACTTTTTTCACTTCGGCCTGCACCGCCTCATCCGCCAGGGTGCCGTCCTTGTCATCGACGATCACGTTCTTCAGCTTCTGGGGATACATTTTCATGCCCTCGGTGAGTTTGGAGAGGGGCTGTTTGGTCTCCGTCATGGCTTCCATGACCTTGATGGCGGTCAGGATGCCGTCGCCGGTGGTGGCAAACTGGCTGAAGATGATGTGGCCGGACTGTTCGCCGCCGATCAGATGACCGTTCTTTTTCATATTCTCGGCGACATACTTGTCGCCGACCGGAGTCTGTTCATAGCCGATGCCCAGCTCGTCCAGCGCCTTGTACAGGCCCATGTTCGACATGATGGTGGTGACAACCTTGGAGTTGCCGAGTTTGCCGCGTTCCTGCATATATTTGGCCGAGAGATAGAGGATATGGTCGCCGTTGACGACATTGCCTTTCTCGTCCACCGCGAGGCAGCGGTCGGCATCGCCGTCAAAGGCAAAGCCCACGTCCAGATTGTTGGCGACGACGAACTTCTGGAGCTGCTCGATGTGGGTGGAGCCGCAATCCACGTTGATGTTCAGGCCGTCCGGATTGTTGGCAATCACATGGGTATCGGCAAGCAGGGCGTCAAACACGCTCTTGGCCATCATCCAGGTGCTGCCGTTGGCGCAGTCGAGGCCGACGCGGATGCCCTTATAGGAACGGGTCGCCAGCGTGATGAGATAGCCGATGTAGCGGTTGCGGCCGGCGGCATAGTCGATGGTGCAGCCGATGTCGGCACCGGTGGCAAAGGGAAGATTGTCTTCCGAGTCGATATAGGCCTCGATGCCTTCCAGAAGCGCTTCCTCCATCTTGTCGCCGTCGGAGTTGATGAGCTTGATGCCGTTGTCGGTATAGGGATTGTGGCTGGCGGAAATCATGATGCCGCAGTCAAAATCATCGGAACGGGTGATATACGAAACACTCGGCGTGCTGGTCACGTGCAGCAGAAAGGCATCCGCACCGGAGGCGTTCAGCCCCGCGCAGAGCCCCGCCTCATACATATAGCTGGAGCGGCGGGTGTCCTTGCCGATGACGATCTGGGGACGGTGATCCTTTCTGTAATACCAGCCGAGATAACGCCCGATCTGGTAAGCGTGTCTGACGGTCAGGTCTTTGTTGGCCTCACCGCGGAAGCCGTCGGTTCCGAAATACTTTCCCATGTTGTTTCCTTCTTTCTCTGTCGTTTGCTTTTTTCTCTTTTACAGTCTGTTTCCCGCGTCCGGATCGGCGTACACAATGACGTCCGCCGGAATCTGCAGGAAGGCAGCCGGAATGACACTGTCATCCCGGGCATACAGCATATCAAAAACCGCCTTTGCCTTCTCTTCTCCGAGCGCCAGAACCATGATCTCCCCGGACCGGGTCAGGGTACGGATGCCCATAGTCACGGCCTTTTCGGGCACGGAAGCGCCGTCGGGGAAAAGCCAGGCAAGCTGCGAGCGGGTCTTTTCGGTCAGCTTCTGAATCCGGCAGCCGGTCGAAAACTGCGTGCCGGGTTCATTATAGCCGATGTGGGCATTGTTCCCGAGACCCAGCACCGCCAGATCCAGGCCGCCGGCCTCCCGGATGGCCTCATCGCAGTCCGGGAACGTCTCCTCCGTCAGCCAGAAGCGGTTCTCTTCGGGGACGCCGACCGGATTCAGAAAGCTCTGCTCGGTCATCCGGCGCAGGCTTTTCTCTTCCGGGACCCCGAGAAGCTCGGCCGTCTGGAAAAAGCGAGTACGGGAGAAGCTGACTTCTCCGCGCGCGGAGGCTTCACAGAGAAGCGCCCACAGGGGCAGCATGGTCCGGCCGGCAGCCATGGTCAGCACGGCGTCCGGCTTTTCACGGATCCGATCGACAATCCGTTCGGCTGCCAGCTGCAGCAGTTCCTCCCTGCCGCGAACGATGGTCTTCACGACTTTGGATTTACTTCTGCTCTGCCAGCAGCGTGGTGAGCTCGTCCATGAAGGTGTTGATATCCTTGAAGCTGCGGTAGACGGATGCAAAACGCACGTAGGCGACCTCATCGACTTCCTTCAGGCGCTTCATGACCATCTCGCCGATTTCGACCGTACTGACTTCACGGTCGAGCTTGCCCTGCAGTTCCTGCTCAATCTCATCGGCAATGGCCTCGAGCTTCTGCAGCGGGACCGGCCGCTTCTCACAGGCGCGGACCATGCCGTTGATCAGCTTGACGCGGTCAAAAGACTGGCGGACGCCGTCCCGCTTGACAACGACCAGAGGCATGCTTTCGATGGTCTCATAGGTGGTAAAACGCTTCTGGCACGCGAGGCATTCTCTGCGGCGGCGGATCGTCGTAAATCCCTCCGCCGGCCGGGAATCGATCACTTTGCTTTCGGTGTAACCGCAAAACGGGCATTTCATAAGCTTCTCCGTCCTTCTCTCTGAATTTCCGCTTCCGGAACTGTTTCACAAATTTGAATTATAACACAGGATTTTTTTCTTTGTCCATAGAAAAGCAAAATTTTTTGCCTCTTCATGGCTCCTCTTCCGGACTATCTCCGTCTCCTTTTTTATCCAAACAGCGTGTATATCATGATACCGCAGATAATCAAGCCCAGTGCGATCAACTTGTTCTTATCTGTTTTTTCATGAAAAATACTGATTCCCCAAATCGTAATATAGATGTAGCTTGTTGCTTCCAATATCGGTCCCAACGACAGCGGGATTCCCTTATAAGCGTATACAGCAACAAATGTTGCTGCCAGAAACAGAATATATGCTGAAATCACCAGAGGATTCAAATACTCCTGAATGAATGAATCATACTGCCTCATTGCTGCTTTTTTCAGCAGCACCTGGGAAACAGATGACAGAAAAACTCCCACCATAGCAATCAGAACATACACCGGGATCATATTATCCATCTGCGTTTCCTCCGGCTGTCCTTGCATACATAACAACTCCGGCAATTACAAACATTCCGCCTGTCAGCTTTCCCAAAGTGATTTTCTCAGAAAAAAACAAGGTTCCCCAAATCATCCCCCAGATCACGGTTACCGCTTTGTTTGCAAAAGCTTCTGTCAGGGGCAGTCTTTTTATAATTTGCTGCCATACGATTGCATAGATTCCCAAAATCAAGATGACCATTCCGTAGTACAGGATAAATCGATAAGATAAAAAAGGCTGACCCGCTGCCAATTTGCTGAATACCGTACCCAGAGAATACAGCAGCAGGTTCAAATGCAGAAAAAGATACGTGTTTGCTTTGTTTTCAGTCATCTGAATTGTTTCCTCATTGATGTTTCCTGTTGTCTATCACATTCTTTATTACATATTGCGGTGCATTATTGATACAGATATAGATCCTTCCGATATATTCTCCCATCATTCCGAGGACGCACAGAATTGCTCCTCCGATAATCAAAATGACTGAAATCGTCGAACTCCATCCGATCGGAGCGATCGGATTTACAATTTTCTTGATGATATTCCATATCGCATATAGGAATCCCAATACTGCCGTAATGACGCCGAACATCTCCGCAATCCGCAAAGGCTTCACAGAAAACGCCGTAAACCCGTTCATCCACAGTGAAATCAAACGTTTCATCGTATAGCCCGATACGCCCTGCATTCTGTCCCTGTGATTTACCGAAACGTTTGCAATATTATTAGTCGAGCGCAGCACAAGCCCGATCAGATACGGAAAGGGTTGGTCGTATTTTATAACTTCATCGATCACATATCTGCGAGCTGCAAAATAACTGGAAACGAATAATTCTTTCGGCTTTTCAAGCAGAAATTCCAGCATCAGTTTATTGATATTGCTCCCAAGATTTCTGAAACCCGAGTGCTTCTTCGATTCATAAGAAGCATATACCACATCATATCCTTCTTCAATTTTGTCTATCAGTTTTATGCATTCATCCGCAGGAGTCTGTCCGTCATCATCAAGACAGATCACAATATCGCCTGAGACAGCTCTCAATCCGGCCATAAGAGCAGCATGCTGACCAAAATTTTTCGCAAAACTGATGCCGATTACATTTTTATTCCTGTTGCAGATTTCCTCGATTGTCTGAAATGTTCCGTCCGGAGAACAATCGTTGACCAACACAATTTCATACTCATAGGAGGTACTTTCTATTGTTTTTCTGATTTCCTCCACAACCGCTTCAATCGTGTTCTCTGAGCAGTAGCAAGGAATCACAAAAGATATTTTCATTTTCAACGATCCTCTCTTACGATTCCCATGATCACCAGGTCACAGTACTTTCCGTTCACGAAAACATCATCCTTTAACAATGCTTCCTTGGAAAAGCCAGCTCTCTCATAGCATCTTATTGCCCTCGTATTATCGGCATGCACCTGCAGATACAGTCTGTGCAGATGAAGTTTTTCAAACGAGAATGCAATCATTGCTTTTGCCACAATTGTCCCCGTCCCACGGCCTGCAGCATCCTTTTCGCCGATAAAAACCCCGTATTCTGCCTTATGGTTTCTGTTGTCGATATCTTTGATATAGACAGTTCCCACGTCTTTACCCAGGGAAGAATCATGAATAATAAACTGATACACTTTCCCTGTTTTTACTTTTGTTTCCAGCCAATCTGCATGATCCGCCTCGGTTACCTCTTCCTGATAATTAAAGTATTTTACAACATCCCCGCTGTTTCTCCATCTCAGAACCTTGTCGGTATCCTCCTCGGATATACTCCGAAGCGTTATGTTTTCACTGCATGGTATTATCATATTCTATCTGCCCTTGTAAAACTCGTAAATCGTATCTGCTATCTTCTCCTGATCACCGGCTGCCAAACCATAAAACATGGGAAGTCTCAGCAATCGTTCGCTTTCTCCGGTCGTATAGACGTCATTTCCGCTGAATCGGCCATATTTTTTCCCTGCCGGGGAGGAATGCAGCGGAACATAATGAAAAACGGCCATAATCCCCCGGCTTTTCAGAAATTCGATCAAGTTCGACCTCTCCGCCAGATCTGCTGTCTTTATATAAAACATATGTGCATTATGGACACATTCGTCAGGGATATACGGCAGTTCAAGAATTCCCTCGTCCTGCAGCGGTTTTAAAAGCTCATAGTACCGATTCCAGCTCCGCATCCTGTCGTTGTAAATCTCCTCTGCCTTTTCCATCTGTGCATATAAATAAGCAGCATTCAGTTCACTCGGCAAATAAGACGAACCCGGTGCCACCCAGGTATACTTATCAACTTCTCCTCTGAAAAACTTGCTTCTGTTTGTCCCCTTTTCACGGATGATTTCCGCCTGCTCAACATCTGATTCATTTTTGATCAGCAGGGCTCCTCCCTCACCCATCGACAGATTTTTTGTCTCATGAAAACTGTAACAGCCGAAATCGCCCATCGTTCCAAGGGTTTTTCCTTTGTAGCTGCTCATGATGCCTTGTGCTGCATCCTCTACGACCTTTAAATGATACCGTCCTGCTATCTCCATAATCGTATCCATCTCACAGGGCACGCCGGCATAATGCACAGGAACGATCGCTTTTGTTTTTTCTGTGATGGCTTCCTCTATACGTGTCTCATCGATGTTCATCGTATCCGGGCGAATATCAACAAAAACAGCCTTTGCTCCTCGCAGGACAAAGGCATCTGCAGTTGATACAAATGTAAAAGACGGCATGATTACTTCATCTCCTTCTTTTATATCAAGAAGAAGCGCCGCCATTTCTGTCGCGTGCGTACAGGATGTTGTAAGCAGAGCTTTTGCGGTTCCGGTTCTTTTCTCAAGCCAACGGCTGCACAGCTTTGTGTATTTCCCGTCCCCGCTGATCTTACAGGACCTTATTGCGTCCCTGATGTTTTCCTCTTCGCCGCCTGCAACGGGAGGTACATTGAAATAAATCATCTATCACAAAAACTCCTTGATCTGTGAGAGTCCTGTTTTTCACATGTTGGAATTATAACACAGGCTGTTTTCTTTATCCAGAGAAAAGCATACTTTTTTCAGCATTCTCCTCTTCTGTAAGCGGAGATATACAGCCCCGGCTGCAGAACGGATTCTGCACCCGGAGCTTCCACAATTCCTGTTTCTTATTTCTGAGAATACTCCCACATGGTTCTTCGATACGTCTCCGGGAGACCGATGTCATAGGACCTGCCTTCCGGAACAAAGCCGAAGAGACCGTCCTTCTCACGAACCCGGTCCAGCGCAGCAGTCAGTCCGAATTCTTTTCCTTCTGTCGGAGTCCCGGAAGCGATCTCGTTTTCCAGTTCGTCGAACACCTCGGAAGTCAGCACATACTGACCGAAGGTTGCATAGTACTTCTGCTCTCCCCTGGCATTTCTGACGCCAAGATACTCTTCCGCATAATCGGGCGTCGGTTTTTCAACCATAGCGTCCACCTTCATCAGGATTTCGTTTTCATCCCAGATTCCGTGAAGAATCCCGTAATGGACAACTCTCTCCTGCGGAATCTCGGTAATGCTGACGAGCGCTTTTCCGCATTCCTTATAGGCGTCAATCACCTGTCGGCAACAGCTGACTCCCGTAAAGGAACGGTATACAAAATCGCCGAGGAGAAGCAGAACCGGCTCGCCTTCGGTAAACTGTTTCGCCAGCCATACGGCATGGCCGAAGCCCTTTCGCTCTTTCTGAATGATATAGGTCACATGCTGCCGCATCGTGCAGATAAAGTCTTCGCATTTCTGCTTTTCTTCCGGCAGGTTTTCGCGCAGTTCTTCCGGAACGGGAGAAAAGAAACGGTCAAATTCCTCTTTTTCATCTTCCCCGATAATCAAAGCGATTTCTTCGATGCCCGCCTCCAGAAGGCGGCTCATCATGATCATCAGGGCCGGTTTCAGCAGCCCGTCCGTATCCACCAGCGGCAGGAAACACTTGGGAATGCACTTTGTCTGGGGGAACTCACGCGTCCCGAATCCGGCAAGCGGGATAATGGCTTTTTTAACCGTCTGTCCCGGTTTGATCGTCAGAGCAAAAGAGGGCATTCCTCTCCTGTTCAGAAGGTATTCCTGCAGTTTTTCCGCATCTCCGGCGCTTTTTGCCAGGAATTGAACCGAGCCGTCACCCTGGGAGCCGACACCCTTCGCGCCGTAAACCCAGCGCCGGATCTCCGGGTCGTTTAAAACATCATGCAGCACAGGCGCTTTCAGTTCCTCGCAGGCAGGCATGATCTTCCGGTCGAAAAGCGTCTGGGCTTCCGTCATCAGCGCTCCGAGACCGGGAGCATCTCCCTTTTCGAGCAAAGCGATACCGCGGGAAATGATCTGACGGTTATCCTCTCCCAGCGCTTCCTGAACCTGCCTCTCCTGATCGTTCTTGGCAAAGGGGTATGCTTTATTCAGATCCGCCAGAATCCGGATGGTGTCCTTGGAAGCCATCAGGTTGGCGATCACCCAGTGGAAGGTACCTCCTGCCCGGAGTTCCCGCGAGTCGACCTCCATGCCGTCAAACTCCATCAGGACAGGCTTCACACCGTATGCGCAGGCCTGATCCAAGCGTCCGCAGCGGGACGGCGTCCTCTGTTCGCCCCGAAAAGCCGCCTGCATCTCGCCTTTGGTATTCATCTTCAGACGATAAAGCTGATTAAAAGCCCGGGCAACCAGCACGCAGATGGCAGCCGATGAAGACAGCCCGCTTTTGATGGGGAGATCGCGCCGGGTAATGGTAATTCTGACGCCCCCGACACTGTAGTTATCGTTGATGTAGGCGGCCACACCGGCCACATAGGAAAAATACCCGCCTTCCTGTGCGGTGGCAAGAAGCTTTGCGGTGTCCATCTCGCATTCCCAGTATTCCCCTTCCGAGACCTCTTCGGAAGCGCATACGATAAAACGGTCCGCCTTTTCCGCAACGGCATAAATTCCCTGCTCAATACCGGATACGATGGCAGCGCCTTTCACGATGCCGGAATTGACCGTCCGGTACATCCCGGCCCAGTCAGAATGTTCTCCGAACAGGCACAGACGGCCCGGAACGAACAGATTGATCTGCTGTTTTGAAGCCATACGCGATGCCTCCCTCAGCCTTTTCGATACTTCCAGATACAGTAGATTGCCCGGACTCCGTCCTTGAATCCGATTTTCTTGCCTTCCTCATTGGTCCGGGGATAGTAGGAGATGGGGACCTCCTTCACGCGAACGCCGTTCATTCTCGAAATCTTCGCCGTGATCTCGGGCTCGAATCCGAAGCGATTCTCCTGAATGTCCACCGACTGTATTACTTCCCGCCTGAAGCATTTATAGCAGGTCTCCATGTCCGTCAGGTGCAGGTGCGTAAACAGATTCGACAGTGCCGTGAGGCCCTTGTTCGCCAGCTGATTGGCCTTGTATCCTTTCGCCGCCTGTCCCAGGAAGCGGGATCCGTAGCATACATCGCACTCGTCGTTGACAACGGGGAGCACAACGCGGGGATATTCCTGCGGATCATACTCGAGATCCGCGTCCTGAATGATAACCGCATCTCCGGTCGCATGGGCAAAGCCTGTCCGCAGAGCGCCGCCCTTTCCCTGATTCACCTTATGATGAATCACGCGGCTGACCAGCGGAGCAATCTCACGATCCAGAATCTCGGAGGTGCCGTCCGTGCTCTTGTCATCCACTACGATAATCTCCTTGTTATCGATCGGAGCCTCCAGAACCTTGTCCACGATGGTGCGGATACTGTTCTTTTCGTTATAACACGGAATCACAATTGTTAAAGTAAAATCCTGCATTTTTCATTCCCCATAAAATTATTTTCTATACAACGTTATTGTTTTCATCCTTGATTCTCCGGAACAGTATAAATCAAATCCCGCGGAGTTGCAAGCGCTTCTCCGCGGGATCTGAAAACAGAATTGCCACAATTCTCAGAAAACAATCTCAACCTCGAGCCCAGAAAGCCAGCGGCGCATCATATCGAAGGCGTGATTGCCGCTCATGCGGCGGATGAAGCTGCGGGTACGCTTCGCGCCCAGGTGCAGCGCGCGCACCCAGGTTTTTCCTTCTACCGCCATGGAGACAAACACCGTGCCGACCTCGTGCACGCCGTCGCCGTCCGGCCCGGCCAGGCCCGTCACGCCGATGCCGATGTCGGCCCCGGTTACCCGCCGTACATTCTCCGCCAAAGCCTTTGCCACTTCAATACTGACGGCGCCCTTTTCCTCGATCATTTCCGGGTCCAGGCCCAGAATCCGGGCTTTGGCCTCGTTGGTGTAGACCACGGCACCGCCCACAAAGGCCGCACTCGCCCCGGGAATGTCGGTAAAGCGCTTGGCAATCTCGCCCCCGGTGCAGCTCTCGGCCGTCGCAAAGGTCAGATGTTTCTCCAGCAGCAGCGGCAGAAGCGCTTCCTCAAGGCATTCGACATCCGTACCGTAAACCCGTTCGCCGAGCCGCTCCCTGACATGCTCCATCACCGGACGGATCATGGATTCGGCTTCGGCTTCGCTCTTCGCCTTGGCGGTAATCTGCAGCAGGCAGTCGCACTCCTTGGCATAGGGCGCCATAGTCGGATTCACCATGGCGTTCATCTCATCGGCAAAGAGATCGTCCACGGCGCTCTCGCCGATCCCGAAGATGCGCACCGAGTGCGAGACGATCACTTCGTCCGAAAGAGCGCGCAGACAGGGAATCCCGTATTCCCGGAACATGGGCACGCACTCGACCGGCGGGCCCGGGAACATCAGGACGGTTTTTCCCTCCGCCCGGAAGGCACATCCCGGAGCGGTTCCCCATTTGTTATGGAAAACCGTACTTCCTTCAGGCAACAAAGCCTGAGATAGATTGTTCTGGGTATAATGAGAGCTGTTATGAATATAGTCATACAGGCCGCGCAGCTCGTCTTCGTTCTGAACCAGCTTTAATCCAAAAGCTTCCGCCAGCACTTGTTTGGTCAGATCGTCACAGGTAGGCCCGAGCCCGCCGGTGGTAATCAGAATATCCGCGCGCTCTTTGGCTATCTCCACGCATTCCCGCAGCCTTTCCAGATTGTCACCGACAACCGTATGATATTTCACATTGATTCCGATCTCGGACAGCATTTCGGAAATATCGCGGGCATCGGTGTTGGTAATGTGACCAAGCAGCAGTTCCGTCCCGACGGAAATGATCTCCGTATTCAACTGTTTCATGGATTCTCCTTCCCGGGAAACTTCTCTGCTGCGGCGTGAAGGACATAGACGATCAGCACCGGCATTGTGTAGACAACAGGGAACATATAGCGCGGGTGGCCGAAAATCATGGGACTGATGATCACGACTCCGACCGTGACAATACCCGGGAGGAAGAAAATCAGCCACGGAATCCTGTTGGCGGCGGCAAAGGCCGCAAAGAACACAAGCAGATAGAACCAGAAAGACAGATTCCCAAGCCATCTTGTCACAGGGAGATAATGAAGGAAAGTGTATTCCCGAACCGCCGCTTCCTTCACGCCCCGAAGCGCCTCCGGTTCATGAAAGATCGGCTCAAAATAGCGCGTGGATTCGGAAACAACAACCTTCTTGGATATTTCGTAGCCGACATCCACATCCCGATAATAACAGATATTATCCTGTACTTCCGGTGTAAAGAGATAGTAGTTCTGCTCCATGACGGCCGCAAAATAGCATCCGGGATGGCGCAGGAACCATTTCGCCCACAATTTCAGCCAGTCCTTCAGAGCCTCCATGCCTGACGGAACATAACTGTTCTTTACCGGGTCGGCAATGCGCGGGTCGTACAGTTCCGGGAGTTCGTCATACGGGAGAATGACACGGATGATATCAGCTTCCTCTTCCGGGATCTCATCCTTATAATTCTTTACATAGCGCGCCGTCTGCTGGAAGCACACGGAGAATGCATCCCGGCTCCCGGCATCCTGTACATGCCAGACCGTGTTGATGACAGACGAACTCACAATTGCCGAAGCCAGACCGAGAGTAACAATTACGGAAAGGCGCCGGTTTTTCTTTTTTATGAGAGTTTGCAGAAGCAGGCAAAACCATACCGCTCCAAGAATGAAGATGCCGTTTCTTCTGAAAAGGTAAGTACCGACCATCGAAACAATCAAAAGCAGAATTTTCCCTGCCGAGTGTTCAAAGGCGCAGCGATCGAAAGAATCGTCCAACAGGCACAGAAGGAAGAGAAAAACCGACACACAATAGAGCGTATCCTTGATAATCACGCCAAAGTAGCCGATGAGATAAGGACAGATCAAACAGCAAATCAGGACGACAAGGCAGACAGAGCGTTTTGCCTTCATGCGAACGCGAAGCAGCCAGAGGGAATAGCCGAAAACGAGAACATAAATCAAGAAATGGAACACGGCAAACAGGAACAGACCAATTTCACCGCGTCCGATTTTGACAAACGGGTCCGTAAAGAGGCCGAATAAAACGGCATAAAACGGAGAGTGAAAGTTCGTGATGGCCTGTGCGTGGTACTGGGACAGCATCTTCCATGAGTCCCAGCACACGGCTCCGGGATATTTGAGGATCAGATGCGGGAGCCAGCCGAGGGCAAGCGCGACGCACCAGAAAAGGAACAGTTTTCCGGGAGAAGCAACAGGCGGATCGTCGTCGAACAGCTTTCCGGCAAAGCGGCGGTTGATGAAACATTCCTGCATAAGAAAGAAAAGAATAAAAAACAGGAAGGCATAAAACACCGATCGCAGGGCAAGAAGGACAAGACTGCCGGCCATGCCCAGGGCTTTTGTCTGTTCCGCCTGATAGAAGTACAGACTCCAGGATCGGAAAAGAGCCAGGATCAGAGAGGCTATTCCGTATGTCATCTTTTGCGTTCTGCTCATGAACAAGTCTCCTTTGAAGCCATGTAAAGGACGTACAGGATAAGAACCGGCATTCCGTAGACAAGGGGAAACAGATAACGCGGGTGACCGTAAATCACCGGGCTGATGACGGCAATCCCGACCGAGACAATTTCAGACATGAAGAGAATCACCCAGGGGATTCTGTTGGCGGCAGCAAAAGCCGCAAAGAACACAAGCAAATAAAACCAGAACGCCAGATTCCCGAGCCATCTCGTAACGGGCAGCCGATGAAGGAACATGTATTCCCGAACTGCTGCTTCCTTACCATTCTTAAGGGTTTCGGGTTCGTGAAAGATCGGTTCATAATAGGGGGTTTCTTCTGAAATATCTATTGTTTTTTTCAGCTCGTAGCCTATCGTCACATCCCGATAATAGCTGGCGTTGTCCAGCACTTCCGGGGTAAAGAGGTAGTAGTTCTGTTCCATGACGGCCGCAAAATAACACCCGGGATGGCGCAGGAACCATCTGGCCCACAGTTTCAGCCAGTCCTTCAAAGCCTCAGTCCCCGACGGAACATATTCTCTTTTTACCGGGTCGGAAATACGCGGGTCATAGAGGTTCGGGAGTTCATCATACGGGAGGATCTTACGGACGATATCAGCTTCCTCTTCCGGGATCTCATCCTTATAATCTCTTACATAGCGCGCTGTCTGCTGGAAGCACACGGATAAAGCGTCCCTGCTCCCGGTATCTAAAACATCCAAGGCCGTATTGATGATCGAGGAAAGGGCCATTGCTGCAGCCAACCCTAACACGACAACAAGGGAGAGACGCAGGTTTTTCTTTCTGAACAGGAAACTTACCAGCAGGCAAACCAAGACGGCAAAAATCACAAGGGAACCGTTTCTTCTGATCAGGTAAACGTTGACAATCGAAAAGATCAGGATAAGAGCTTTCCAAACTGAGTGCTCAAAGGCCTGCGGGTCGAGGGAATAATCCAACAGACACAAAACGAAGAGAAAAACGAAGGCAGAATAGAGGCTGTCTTTCATAATCACGCCAAAATAGCCGATAATATAGGGGCAGAGCAGATCACAGAGCAGGACAGCAACACAGGCCGTGCGTTTCGCCTTCATATGAATGCAAAGCAGCCAGAGGGAGTAGGCGAAAACAAAGACGAAAACCAGATAATGGAACACAGCAAAAAGAAAGAGGCCTATTTCACCGTGTCCGAACTTCACAAAGGGGTCCGTAAAGAGGCCAAATAAAACGGAATAATACGGAGACTGAAAGTTTGTGATGGTATGCGCGCGATACTGGGACAGCATCCTCCAGGAATCCCAGCACACGGCTCCGGGGTATTTTATGATCAGGTGCGGGAGCCAGCCGACGGCAAGAACGGAGCACCAGAACAGATACTGCTTTCCGGATGAAACAGTCGGCCGCTTGTCATCGAACAGCTTTGCGGCAGCACGGCGATTGATGAAAAATCTCTGCATCAAAGAAAAAAGAGCAAAAAACAAAAATGCATAAAACACGGATCGCAGAACAAAGAGAACAATATTGCCAGTCATGGTCAAGGCACTTGCCTGTACATTCTGATAAAAGTACAGACTCCAGGCTCTGAGAAGCGCCATGATCACCGACACTGTCCCGTATGTTATCTTTTGCGTCCTGCTCATTGAAAACCCTCCGGCAATCCTGCAAAGCAAGTTCCGTGTTTGTGCCATATTATCACAGAACCGGGGAGATTTCCAGCAAAGAATGAAAAATCCGCCGGCGAACGCCGGCGGATTCGGGTGCTTTATGCAATTATTTGTTCTTCTTTTTCTTGGGGATCAGGGCTACGACCGCGCCACCGGAAAGAACCAGGACGGCTGCCCACAGGGCGATATTCGACTCGTCGCCGGTCTTCGGGGATTTGGAAGAGGTCGAGCCGGCCGCCAGGATATTAAACGAGGCTGTAGCGGGATACCAGGTGACCTTCTCTCCGCCTTCATATTTCCAAAGACGGGCTTTCAGCGTGTAGCTGTTGTTGCTCTTCAGCTGATCCAACAGGTTCCGGTAGATCCACAGGGTCTTGTGGTCGTTGGAGATGCTGTAATAGTCGTGGCTGATTTTCTGCCCGCCGATCCAGATGGCCAAGGTACCGTCATCATCATAATCGATCGGCTCACAGGCGATGAACTTGATCCAGGTATTCTTTCCCTTGATGTAATCGTCCAGCCCATCAGCAACTGTAATACCCGGTTCTATATTTAGAGTGAAATCGCCATCAGTACCGGTTTTCTGATCAACTGTAAATTTAATATTATCTCTGTAACCTATTTTCTTAAGCAAGCTCTTGCTGAGGGTCAAGACTTTGCTCGCAACGAACTCGTGACCGACGGGATCGCTCGCGTTGTATTCCTCTACCGTGAAATACTCACCAGCATTATACTGCTTGCCTCCGATATCAATTTTCTTCTTATTAGAAGAATCATATGTGATAGTTCCCGCCTCACCGCCGGTAATTTTAAACCCAACCAATTCATCTGTCAGTTTTACTTTCACCGAGCCATAATCACACATTTCGACATCGAAAGTGCCCTTGGAGTAATTGGTGGGAGAATCCGGTTTAAAGTTGGTGCCCGTACCTTCAACGGCATTTTTATTGGCAAAAATGACCGGCTGTACCATATAAACCCGCTGATCTCCATCCATATACCAGAAGACAACACCGAATTTCCCTTCCGGAGCTTCTGCGAGGGCTTTTGCGAAAATTGTAATTTTACCTGGCTCACTAAAATCATATTCTGCAGGATTTGTAGTAAGAAGATACTTTGTATAGATATCATAGTTCCCGCTGGTGGCAAGTTCATAAGGTAATACAGAAACCGCTTCCGGAATCATGTTGCCGGTATAGTTGATTACCAAATTAGTTCCTTGGATATAGAATTCATTGCTGTCCAAGACTACCAGACGGTAATGGACATCACCGGTGCTTCCCGTTGTTTTCTTTGTCGCAGCATAATAGGAAAAGCTTTCTGTCTGGAATTCCAGCGCATTCTGGCCCTGAACTTCTTCGGCGGAATTTACCGGAACGGCTTCGCCCTTCACAATATGGTAAAGGACAACAGCTTCTCCCTCTTCCACGTTGCCAAGCGCGGGATGACGGATATAAACAGTAACTTCGGGAACATTCGGATCCTCATTCGGCTCGTACTCATTATTATCCTCATCATACAGCGTGATATCGACAACGAAGAGAACTTCTTCACCTTCATCAGCCGCCATCTCGCTGTTATCGACGGGTTTTACTTCCACCCGGAGGCCTTCCGGCAGATTCACGCCGCTGACGGTAACATAAATCCCGTTCGCTTCGTCACTGCCTTCCACCGTCACGACTTTTCCGTCAGCATTTTTGTCTTCATCGCCGGTATCGGCGTCTTCATCGCCTTCGCCATCTTCAGCTGCTTTCGGCTCTGCTGCCTTGGCAGTAACATCGAACATTCCGCTTTCCGTCTGTTCGAAGACATACTGACTGGCTGCATCTTCGCCGTAATAGGCGGAAACGTCATGACTGAAGAGACCGCTGCCAAGGCCAACGCCCCGGCCGAAGATTGCATTGCCGCCTTCGTCATCGTACTTTACATAAACACCGTTCAGATAAACGGAGCCGTTCTCCGTACCGGCAGCAACCTTCTTGAAGCCGTCAACCGCTTCGCTGATCTCTGTCGCGGCAACATCGCCTTTCACAATAATATTGCCGTTAAACAGCACCGCATTGGCACTGCTTGTGATCGCAGCATCTCCGGAGCCGGTAAAGACCAGGCCCTTTCCTTTACCGCCAAGATCAATGGTGACATCATAGTCCAGATCCAATCCATTGACCCATGCAATCTGGTCAGTGAGGCGGATTTTGGCTGCTTTCGAAGCCAATGCTGCCGCCAGATCATTTGCTGTCCCAACTTCGACATAATTGTCATCCGTGGGCACAACGGCGGTTTCAACCGCAGCGACGGTCTGATTCTGCGCATTGTCTCCGTTTTCGTTCTCGTTCTGAATCACTGCCTGGTCTGCACCTGCTCCTTTATAGGCACCAACGGCAATCCTGCTCTCTTCCAGAGGAGCAGTCACCACCACAGAACCGTCTGCAAAGGCCGAGGCCGGGAAAAGGCTCAGGGCCATTACCAGAACCAGAACTACAGAAATGATTTTTGATGTTGCTTTCATATCTGTTCTCCTTCTCTATCGTAAAAAATATCTTACGAATTTGAAAAACTTCACAACGACAGATTGCGCCTTTCTTCCGTTGTGTGCTAATAAGATACCACCTTTTGAAATCAATTGCAAGAGTTTTTTAAAATTTTGATAAAAAATTTTTCCAATTTGTAATTATTTCGAAATACAGTGGTCACTTTTATCTTATTATACTTATTTAAATTGTAAAAATCAACAGTTTGGAAACAGTCCTAAGAAAAATTAAGAGTTTTGTTGAAATCGCCGCAGGCATCCGCGCTGAACGTGATTTTTTTGTCATAGTGCATAAATTTGTCAATTCTGACAAACGCCGGTCAAAAACGGGCTTGTACTTTTTCGGAAAATAGTGTAAAATCCACAACGAGGGATGCGGATTGCCACGCCAGTGACATCGGTCACCGGTTCGCAATGACACAGTTGGAGAGCTTTCTCGAAATATCGGAACAAATTCTGCAATTGTGGCCTGCAAGATGGAGATCTGCATTTCTACCTTTTATATTTAAGGAGTGTTGCCGATATGAGCGCGTTTGTCTGGTTGATTCCCGTTCTGGCCGTCTGTGCCCTCTGCTTTGCCGCCTATAAGGCAAATTACGTTACCAAGGCTGCGGCAGGCACCCCCCGCATGCAGGAAATCGCAGCGGCCATCGCGGAAGGCGCCGATGCCTTCCTGATGTCCGAATACAAAATTCTTGCGATTTTCATCGCCGTTCTGTTCCTTCTGATCGGTTTCTTCATCGGCTGGGGAACCGGCGTGTGCTTCCTGCTTGGAGCCTGCTGCTCGATCCTGGCCGGTTTCTTCGGGATGAAGGTCGCAACCCGCGCCAACGTGCGTACGGCAAATGCCGCGATGGAATCGGGCATGAACAAAGCTCTCTCGATTGCCTTTTCCGGCGGCAGCGTCATGGGCATGTGCGTGGTCGGCCTCGGGCTTCTGGGCTGCAGCCTTATTTATCTGATCACCGGAAACTACAACATCCTCTTCGGCTTCTCTCTGGGCGCCTCTTCCATCGCCCTGTTCGCGCGTGTCGGCGGCGGTATCTATACCAAGGCAGCTGACGTCGGCGCAGACCTGGTCGGCAAGGTAGAAGCAGGCATCCCCGAAGACGACCCGAGGAACCCCGCCGTCATCGCCGATAACGTCGGCGACAATGTCGGCGACGTTGCCGGCATGGGCGCGGACCTGTTCGAGAGCTATGTCGGTGCGCTGATCTCGGCTCTGACGCTCGGCATTCTAGTAGCCGGGAAATTCGAAGGCGCCGGCGCGTTCTATCCCCTTCTGATCGCCGCGGTCGGCATCGCAGCTTCGATCATCGCCACCTTCTTCGTCAGGGGCAAGGACGATTCGAACCCGCATGCCGCGCTGAAAATGGGGTCCTATGTCTCGGCAGGCATTGTCGCGCTGGTTTCGATCCCGCTGAGCACGACCTTCTTCGGCGGCATCTTCTATGCTCTGCCGATCATTGCGGGCATCATCGTCGGTCTGGTTATCGGCTACATGACCGAAGTTTATACCTCGGGTGACTACAATTCGGTCAAGCGGATCGCCGATCAGTCTGAGACCGGTTCGGCCACCACGATCATCAGCGGCGTGGCCGTCGGCATGATGAGCACCTGGGTGCCCATCATTCTGATCTGCGTCGGCATCTGGGTTTCTTACACCGTCACCGGCAATCTGTACGGCATCGCGCTTGCCGCGGTCGGCATGCTGTCGACCACGGGCATCACGGTCGCAGTCGACGCCTACGGGCCGATTGCCGACAACTCAGGCGGTATTGCCGAGATGAGCGGTTTGGATCCGCATGTCCGTGAAATCACGGATAAGCTGGACGCAGTCGGCAACACCACCGCCGCCATGGGCAAGGGCTTTGCGATCGGCTCGGCCGCGCTCACCGCGCTGGCGCTGTTTGTGTCGTACGCGCACGAAGTGAATCTGGAAACGGCGGGCATCAACATCCTGACCCCGAACGTGGTCATCGGTCTGCTGATCGGCGGCATGCTGCCCTTCGCCTTCTCGGCCATGACGATGGATTCGGTGTCGAAGGCAGCATATAAGATGATCGAAGAAGTACGCAGGCAGTTCCGCGAGATCCCCGGCATTCTGGAAGGCACCGGCAAGCCAGACTACACTTCCTGCGTCGGCATCTCGACCACGGCCGCTCTGCACGAAATGATTGTTCCCGGCCTGATGGCCGTCGTTGCGCCGCTGCTGGTCGGCATCCTGCTCGGGCCGGAAGCGCTGGGCGGCCTGCTGGCAGGCTCACTGGTCACGGGCGTGCTGCTGGCAATCTTCATGTCGAACTCGGGCGGCGCCTGGGACAATGCCAAGAAGTTCATCGAAGAAGGCCATCACGGCGGCAAGGGTTCGGCCGCACACAAGGCTGCCGTTGTCGGCGATACGGTCGGCGACCCCTTCAAAGACACCTCGGGTCCGTCGCTGAACATTCTGATTAAGCTGATGACGGTTGTTTCGCTGGTCTTTGCGCCACTGTTTGTGAAAATCGGCGGACTGCTGTAAACATTTATAAAGTAAGCTGGGGCTGTCTTGAAACAGATGTATTGCCACGCCAGTGTGTTCACCAGTTCACAGTGGCAGCCTGTTTTGAGATAGTCCCTTTCTTTCGTCTTGAATATGCTGTAGTTTGTTATATGGTTCCATTTATATAGGCGAGAAGGAGATTCCATTCCATGCGTTCTGATTCGAGTTTACCAGGTAGAAATAGAACCGATCTGCTGTTCCTGCCTGCTTTTGGATTTTTCCTGTTTATGATGTTGTTTCATTTGATGCATTCTCCTCTTTGGGGAGATGAATGGGTTGAATACTCAGTTTCCCAACAAAGCATTCAATATTCGGAAATGATTATATCTATTATTCGCAGCTTTCAGCCGCCATTATATAATTTTGTGATGCATTTTTGGCTACAGATCAACAACAGCATTCTATGGTTCCGTTTGTTTAATGTTTTGGTTGGATTTATTTCCGGCATAATCATGTTCAAAACACTGTCTCTTACAGCAAACCGTATTGTTGCTTCTGCGACAGTCTTTGTTCTCGGCGCAACATACCAATGGGTTTTTTGTATTCAGGAGTGTTCCGAATACTCTCTGATGGTCATGTTTTTATTCTTTGCATTGTATTACTTCATTCTAACTCATCGAGAAAATACATTAAAAAACGAACTCCTCCTGATTCTGTCATGTATATTGGCAATTTACAGCCAATACGGGGCTGTTTTTGTGGCAGTGCCACTGCTCATGCAGAATTTTTTCAATGTGTGCAGAAGTCGCAATCTAGCAAGAATAAAAACTTCGATTTCGATTTATGTAGTTTCTGTGATCGTGTTTGCTGCTCCGCTGTATTACTTCTTTGCCAGATGGCAATTGATGCGAAACGGGCTCGAGCATAATCTTTCTTTCAATTATAAGGAATTCTCACAGTTTCCTGTCGTTTTCGGAAAACTGTATGGTTATTTCTTCCATGTATCCGAAAGCACCTGCTCGATTCTGCTTGCTGTATCAGGCTTTGTTTTTTTGTGTATGGCTTTTATTCTGTTATTTCGAAAAGAAACGGATTGGAATTCAAAAATCTGTCCATCCTGGTTTTGAGTTCTTATACCTTGTTTTTTCTGCTTGTTTCCTTTCATATCTATGCTATGATTCATCAAAACTTAAGTGCCGGTTATTACAGCAGATACTCTTATTTATTTATTCCGGTATTCTTCACGGTTGTGCCGTCACTACTGTTTAAAATGCTTGAATTAATCCGCGCAAAGAGAGTCCAACATGCACTCTCATGGATCATGGCGTGTGTCCTGATGTTTGTGATCATCCCGCCCTTTCCGACGCTTCTTCAAAACTGGAAGAAATCGTATGATGACGAATTTGCTGAAATATGGATACAGAATGCGGGGTTCGACGACACCACTTATCTCATCGGAGGCTTCACCAAAAACGCATTTCAGTATTATACAGAGAAGTATAATTACCAAGGAAAAGGTGAAATCCTTTCAGCCGACAGCATAGATTCTGATCAATTGCCGGATTCTTTTTGGTTGTGGAGGTCTAACTGGGCCAGTAATAAATGGCAGGAAACGATAGATGCAGCAGAAAAGCAAGGATATGATGTTGTTGTTTTCTACAATGTTAATGGTGTAACACAGCCGGAATCCAACAAGTATCAGCTGGCGTTCTGTACAGCAAAGAATACAAATGATGATAGCGGATAAATGTATGTACATGTAAAAAAGATGCGTATTTTTTTCTTATTTCTGTATCACGATCCACATTTTTCTGTTTTACAGTTTGAACGATTTGTGGTATTATATTTTTTTATCCTATTCATGGTCTATTCCGGAGGAATCTGATGCATATGAAAAACAAGCATGGCATCACAAAGTGGATTGTGTTTTCGATTTTCCCGGCCTTTATTGCCTTATCAGATATCGCTTTCCACGAAGCCGAGCTTTCTGCCGGCCCTTTTATCGGCAAAACGCTTCTTTATGCTGTTCTGCTCCTGATTCTTCTCTTTCTTTCTGATCAGTTGTATTCTTTTCTGATGAAGCCCGAGCCCTGTCGCCGCTGGCACAGTTTTTTTACCTTCTCCCGGAAAAACATCTTTCGCCTATCCGTTGTGATCTTTGCAGTCTACGCTATGTTCCTCTATGTTTATCGCCCCGGTACCTGCGGCGCGGATACTACCAACCAGATATGGGATCTGGTAACCGGAATGGAGCCGCTCCCCTTTGACTGGTGGCCCTGGCAGGAAAAAGTAAGCGCGCTGATGAATGACCATCATCCTGTTGTAACAACGCTGATTTTTACATTTTTCTATCGGCTTGGGCTTGCCGCAGGTAATCCGAACTACGGACTTTTCTTATACGGTCTCTGTCAGATCAGCTGTCTGGCGATTCTGTTCAGCTATATCGTATGCAGGATGGACAGATTCGGGATTCCGAAGCTGTTTGCATTGTTTTCCCTTATTTTCTTCTGTTCTCCCGTCGTTGCGTATTTCAGCATTTCCATGATTAAGGATTCTCTGTTTTCCATTGTATTTGTGCTATTCTATCTGGAATATACAGAGATCATCCGCAGAACACTGAAGAAGGAAACGCTTTCCCGTTCCGCACTACCTCTTCTGCTTCTGTTTTCCGTCGGGATCGCTCTGATGAACAAGAAAGGGATGTATATTGCCCTGATTTCTGATCTGGCCCTTCTTCCGCTTTTTCCCGGCTGCAGGGCAAAGATTCGGGTTTTATGCTGTGCGCTTGCCCCTGTTTTTGTCATTACCGTATTGATGGGCAGGATTCTTTTTCCGCTGTTTGAGATTTATCCGGGCGGGAAACAGGAAGCGCTTGGTTTTACTTTACAGCAGACTGCCGGACTCCTGCTGGAAAACCCGAATGCTTTCTCAGAAGAAGACAAAGCCCTGTTTTTCCGAATCGTCGATATTCCTCCGGAAGAACTGGAAATCCGATTTTATCCGGACCGGGTCGACGGTGTAAAGTGTCATTTTAATTTCTTTGCTTCCGATGAAGACCTTGCCGCCTATCGGAAAATGTGGTTCTCTCAGGTGCTGCGGCATCCGATTTCCATGCTTAAAATCTCTCTGACTGTTAACGGCGGCTATTTTGCTCCGCTGAAAACGGCCAATGTATTTTATTACGCAGATTATGAAGAGAATCTTGGCGCTTTTCAGCAGCCGGAGAGCGGGAAACCGCTCTGGGAAGCTGTTACTTACCGATTCGATAATGCAGAGCACAAACCGGTATTATCCCTTTTCTTTACAGATGCATTCGTTTTGTTCTGGTTCCCGATTGCTACAAGTTATCTGCTGCTGAAGCGTTGCAAAAAAGCCTCGTTGATCTGCATGGTGCCCCTTGCGGCAAACATTGTGTTTCTTGTTCTTGGTCCTGTCTGCTGGACAAGATACGGTCTCTGCCAGATCTTCACCTTTCCCATCTGGGCATCTCTTCCTCTTGAAAGATCAGGCGCAGAATGATACAATGCCTATGACGAGAGCTGAAGCCGCTATTTATACATCTCTCTGCGGAGTGACAACATGAAAAAACTGATTCAAATTTTAATCTTTCTTCTGCTTGTAATCGCTCTTCTTGGTGTTCTGTTTCTGAGAGCGCGGCAGGAACCGGTGCCGGAGACGGCTGCAAGCACGCCGTCGGCTGCAAGTTCGTCTGATGTTTCGCCTTCTGTCGAACCGGTGCCCGCTTCGACGCCGGAGCCGATGCCTACACCGACGCCTACACCGACACCGACGCCAGCCCCCACGCCGGAACTGTTCACCATCTCGATCATCGGCGATGAAACGCTGACCTCACATCAGAATCTCAGCGACGAGTCGGAGTATTCCTACAACGGAAGAATGAACGGAGACTACAGCTATCCGTTCAGCAATACATCTCAATACTTTTTGAATGACGAATACACCGTTTCAAATCTGGAATGCACACTGGCCGACGAACGGATGTATTCGGATCAGACTTTCTATTTCCGAGCTCCGACCGCCAATGCGCAGATTCTGACCGAAGGTGGGGTGGACTTTGTCACAACGGCGAACAATCATGCTCTGGACTTTGGGCAGGCCGGTCTGCTTTCAACCTATGCCACTCTTGAGCAGTATGGCATTGCCTACGGAAAAGAGGATCAGAGTCAGATCATTACGACCGAACACGGCCTGAAAATCGGGCTGTACTGTGCGTATAATAACTTTCAGCCGAACAGGGACAAAGCATGCGCGGCAATCACGCAGATGCGTCCGGATGCCGATTACATCATCTGCTGCTTCCACTGGGGGCAGGAATTGCACTATCAGCCCAACGCAGACCAGATTGAGCTGGCAAGAGCCTGCATTGATGCCGGAGCAGACCTGATCTTCGGCTGTCATTCACACTGCCTCCAGCCGATAGAAGAGTATAACGGCGGGATCATTCTCTACAGCATGGGCGAGTTCAGCTTTGGCGGTAGCACCTCGCCGACCGACCGCGACACGGCAATCTTTCAGGTCACGCTGAAGCGAGATCTAGACGGCAGTATCTCGGTCGACAGCTGGAAGGTCATTCCCTGCTGTGTCAGCAGCCGTCCAGTCTTTGAGGGCTACACGCTCGATGCCTACAACGATTACTGCCCAACCCCCTATGAAGAGGATTCAGAGGATTATGCGCGCGTAATGAGCAAGCTGGACGGCAGTTATGAGGGTGGCAACGGTGTTGCTGACTATTCCGACTGGTACAACAGCTACGGCTGATTCTGCGCATACTATATAATAGAACGATTTGCAGCGGAGGTATTCAGAGGTGCAAGAACACAAATCAGATGAATGGAATTCATCTGAAAGAAGAAAAATCTATCTGTTCTTCGGACTGTACTTTCTGCTGATGGTATTTCTGTTCTGGAGATGCCGTTTCGGTTTTGCCTATGAAGACGAGACTTTTTATCTGACAATCCCCTATCGGTTCTGCCTTGGTGATAAACCTCTGCTGCACGAATGGCATCTTTCACAGTTGGCCGGTATCATTCTTTATCCGTTTGTAAAACTGTATCTCGTTTTCTTTCACAGCACGGACGGAATTGTCCTATTCTTTCGATACTTTTATACTATCGTGTGGGGAGCCGGAGGCCTGTTTCTTTGGAATCGGCTGAGATGCTTTTCGCACGTCGGCGCCATGGCTGCGGCGTACTGTTTTGTAGTATATGCGCCGTGGAGCATTATGGCATTAAGCTATCAGTCGATGTCCTTTTTGTTTCTTCTTTCTTCCTGCATGATCCTGATTACTTCCGACAGGCCTTTAGCCTTCATTGCCGCCGGGATTCTCTACTCCGGTTCGGTGCTCTGCAACCCATACCTTGCAGTCTTGTATCCGTTGTTCACAGTCGTCATGCTCGTGATGTTTCTGCTTGGGAGAAAGGCGTACAAACAAATCTGGCTTTCTCTGACGATTGGCATTTTGATCGTTTTGATTCCGTTTATTCTTTTTCTTCTCTTCTCCGGAAAGAGTTCAGACTATATCCGTGTTTTGCCAATGCTCATGGAAGATCCGGAACATCCGGTTGGGAGTCACAACATCTTCGCTGCATTTATAAACAGATTAAAAGGCACCATCTATTTCGCTCAGAATGTTAATTCTTTCTGGAAAGCGTCCGTATGTGCGGCGGCAATTATCACCATTGCAGCGCTCGTTTTTCATTTGAACGAGCTTGGATTTCTGCTGGTCTGTGCGGATTCGATCTTTCTTATGATGACCTACTATTTTGGTTATCACACGATGAATTTCTTCATGTTTCCTGCCTGTTATGTTGGCGCTTATTGTTTTCTCTGCAGCAGAGATAAAGATATCAGCACTTTATTCTGGGGAATCTGGATTCCCGGAATTCTTTATGCTCTCTGTCATATGTTTGCTTCCAATCAATACTATGTTGCCTTCTCACATGCCTCTGGGGTTGCAATGCTTGCAAGCATCGTCATTGCAGCAAGATACGTGAGCAACTATTACAGCGTAAGTAAGCACCGCGGATATAAGATCGCGGTTTCCTGCGCATTCTGCGCTCTGATTCTCTGCCAGTTCTATTGCGAACTGTCATCCCGATATCACTTGGTATATTGGGACAAAGATATCAGTTTTCAGACCATTCCGGCAGAAGAGGGACCGGAAAAAGGCATCCTGATGAGTCAGGATGCCTACGAATACTATGATATTACCATAAAGGATATTCGGACTTTTTGTGACAGAGATGATGTACAGAAGGTTCTGTTCATGACAAAGCTCCCTTGGCTTTATCTGGTCGCCCAGAAGGAATACTCCACTTTCTCGGCCTGGGAAGAACCCGTAAACATTCATACTGTTGAAAGGCTGCGGCAATACTACTCTCTTTATCCAGAAAAGATTCCGGATGCAGTATTCTTTGACAGAGACTATGCGGATCTGATGCCGGAGTTTGAAAAAGACGGATATACTTACGATGACGATGCAGAAGTCAGCCAATATGCTTATATCATGCGAAAATGAGCCATTTTATACTGAGTCAAGACCTCCGGCTAAGCCGGAGGCTTGATGTAGCCCTAGAAGGGCATTATACTTGCAACCCCTAAAGGGGCCTGAAAGGTTTGCCGACCGCATATCTTTCTCAGGCCACCCCTGAAGGGGTTATTTTTTTGCTTTT
>JAFYHU010000033.1 GCA_017538965.1 Oscillospiraceae bacterium | reverse complement strand
AGATAGCGATTATTGTATTCCACAAAAAAATCTATGCAATAGGCGCTGCAAATCGGGTCCTTGTGAGAATCATGCCTGCGGTACCATTCGGCCCGATCCAGTCTCATATTTTCATTTGGAATTCCAATCGGCTCTCCGCGTTCTCTCATATAGACCGTGCATGGAAAATGATACCCGCCAGCAAATGAGGAGTCATCCAGAACCAGCGGACATCTGTGACTGTCATATTCGGTGAGCCCGCGGATATTACGGCCGTGTTCCATATTGGTGATGCGATAGTTCAGAAGTGGATGCTCTTCCCGCGGTTTTTTGGAAATCAACCCGGCTGAAGTAAGCAGCTGATTGTACTGTGAAGCTGAGACCAGCTTGATGTCATGGACACCGAGCGACAGCGCGAAATCAATCGTCTCGGGAAGGTCTTTTGCCGTTTCGGCGGTCGTTACGATGCCAAGCCAGACATATGCCCGTTTGGATATCTCGCGAATGTTAGCAGTAACTTTGTACCAACTGCCTTTGATTCCTCCGCTCATCCGGTCGCCTACTTCCGGATTGCAGGTATCAAGCGATATGGAGAACACATCAACACCGGCGTCAATCAGCTCGTTGTAAAGCGCCAGATCGGAAAACGCGTTCGTTGAAAGCCCGACAGATCGTGTGCCGCGTGACTTGGCGTATTTCACCAATTCGACAATCCCAGGCCATACCGTCGGCTCTCCGCCGGTCAGACGCAGCTCCATGAGCCCGTTCTCCGTCCAAAGATCAATCATCCGCTTTGCTTCTTCCATGCTTACCGACCCTTGGCAGTCTTCACGAATCCCTTGGCAGTATGGGCATCTGAATGTACAGCGATCGGTCAGTACCATGTCGCAGCGGACCATCGGGCTTTTTTCACTGGCACTTCTTGCTCGTATATCGCTGAGAGTCGCATATCCTATCTCATCAATCTTCATTTTTTTCCTTCCATTGTTTACAGGACTGCGCGAATAATTTCCGTCTATGTTCTTATTTTATTCCAGCGCGGCGGTGACGGCAAGCGAATGGAGATCATTTGTTATGCCAATCTGGAATGCCTCTCGAAAAACACGTGCAAACTCTGGCATCGCAGACCAATCAGAGGGCGGTTCTGTGATTGGAAGTTTCAATCGGAGAATTTTAATTTTATCTGCCCATATATCCTGCCTGTTCTATGCATTATGCGGCGTTCGGGAGGACCTCCGCCGTGCTCGAACCCGAGTAAAACTCAGCCGTGGACGGAATCGACTGGATCAGGATCGAAGACTGGCGGAAGGTTTCCAACAGTTCGTCCGCGGCGGCGTGAACTGCCTCTTCGGTGGTATCGCTCAGGTAGATGATCAGGGTATACTCCTGATACAGGTTATCGTCACTGACCCAGCCGCCGCTGGCCTCCTGCAGCGTATAGCCGCCGAAGTGGCGGATCAGGATTTCCTTGGCCTTTTCCTGCGCCTCGGCCTGGGTGAACACCGGCTTGTTGGTATCCATGTCGTTGGTGCCCAGATACAGCACATACTGGACATCTGAGCTTTCCTCCTCTGCAGGCACAGGCTCAGCGAAAACGACAGGCGCGGCCTCGCGGTTCTCGGCCAGATCCTCCAGCCAGGTAAAGGTGCCGGTCTTCACGACCTCGTCGCCGTAGATGGTGCGGAAATCGTCACGCATGGAGATCACCTCGAAGCCGAGGTCCGCCCACTTTTCTTTCAGGCTCTCGGTCTTTTGGGGATTGCCGTAGTCGCGTACGTCGTCATCCGCAACCAGCATGAACGCCGCGCTGCGATAGGCGTTGTCGCTGATGGTGTACAGGTGCATGCTGACGTCGCCGCTGGAGTTGCCGAAGGAGAGAACGGGCTGCTTGCCGATCTGCTGGACAATCTGCTTGACCTTGTTCATCTTCAGGTTCTTGATGAGCAGATGGTCGGTACGGATAATCTGGTCGCCCGGCTGGAAGACATAATGCAGTCCGTCGACATCACCCTGGTTGGTGGCCTCATATTCCACGTCCATGCCGATGACCTGCTCGGGAGGAATATCCAGCATGCCCTCGATAAAGGTCCGACAGATGAAACGGTCGCTTCCGGAGCAGATATAGCACTTGAAATCGTTCTCCACAAGATAGTCCACGACCTCGATCATCGGCGTATAGAAAGCCTTTGCCCAGGTCATGTTTTCAAAGCCGTCGCAGTCGCGGAGCAGGCAGCCGTTGACAAAGCTTGCGAATTCCTGCAGGGTCATGCCCGCGTAGGCTTTGGCCGCGTGGGTGGCGTGCAGCAGATCCATCCCGTCCGGGAAGGACTTGTCCAGCGCATGATCACGCAGCATGCGGCCAAACTCCAGCATCTCTGCATCGGGGGTATAGGTCGGGTCCTTCAGAATGCGCCAGGCCAGCAGATAATACTCAAGATAGGTCGGGCAGAGTTCCGCGCAGAGCGTGCCGTCCATGTCAAAGACGGCAATCCTGTCCTCGGGCGGGATATAGTCCGGCGAGGCCTCATCCGTAACGGCCTCGACGTAGTCAATCAGGGCCTGCAGCGCGGGAGCGGTGTCGATCCAGTCGGCAAAGACCGGTTCCTCTTCCGCGGTTTCTTCCGCCGAAGCCGAAGCAGCTCCGCAGACGCTCAGGCTCAGCACCATGGCGAGCACGAGGAAAAAAGTCAGCAGTTTTTTCATGAGGATTCTCCTTTTCGTATTGTTTTATTGACAGGCGCGGGAAAGCGACCCGCCGTTTCATGATATGGGTGCTTCGCTGAGCTATTGTATCATGAAAAATCTGCCAGGGCAACATCTGATATGCGAATGATAAGATTGTTGGTGCTCATGGTGCTCAGGTATTGCACGTTCCGGCATGAGTTCATCACCAGTCGTATGCCGACGTTTTTGGTCGGAACCGCCTTGTTCCGCTGTCCTTCCTGCTGGCAATTGTTCGGCATCTTGTGCTGATCATCCCCGTCATGCTACTGATGAACCGGATCTGGGGGCTGGTGGGCCTCACCTGGTCCCAGCTTACAGCGGACTTCCTGAATGCGATCATCGCCGTTCTGATCTTCCGGCATGTTGACCGCGAGATCAGAAATGTTATTCGAGCACCTGTTTCGACTTCCCAACCTCTTGGGAATATCTGAAACGGTAACACAAAAAAAGAAAATAGAAATAACCTCATTTCAAAACCGGTTTGGCCGAATAAAGCAATGAGGTTATTGTTGTCAGCAGGAGAACTCAGATGAAAGCCCACCGCGAATCTTAAGGAAAGAAGAAATAGGCTCTGGCTTTAAAACCTCCAATGTAATAAAATCATTCCCGGTGTTGATGCCGCAGATTTTTCTCATTGTCCGCTCCATGTTTTCCAAACTTCCATGGAAGTTCCTGATCAGGAAATCAATATCCCGAGTCGGTCTGGATTCAAATTCTGTCAGTGTGTAGATAAACATACCGCCCTTCAAGATCATATTTTCTGCATATTCTGAAAGGGCAAGTTTTCTCAGAAACTCTTCCTGTGCAAAGAGCTGAAGCACCATTTGAAAAGGAATTCCTTCTTCTTTCGCCTGAGTCTTCAGTCGTGCCAGCACTGACGCTTCCATGTTCTTTACAGCCATATACCCAGTACCTCTTTTACCTTTTTTTCTACGCGAAGCTGTCGGGCATACTCCATCAGTCTTGCCTCCTTTTTCTCTGGATCGAGGATGTAACGCTGGATTGCCGTATTAAAGACTTCCGCATCCACTTTGTTTCTGTGAAGCAGTATATCACAGATCGTTTTCTCCCTGTCGTATATCCTGACTGGCATTCCGTCGAGCTTTACCTCTTCTATTCCCAACTGATAACGGTCACTCCGAATGAAATGAGGTTTTATGACCGGATACTCGATACAGAACCTTGTCCGCGTGCTCCTATAATCTACCGCAAGATGCCAGGCTGACGGTGTCCTGTCCGTGTAGCCATAATAATCCAGCGCACTTTCCATACAGATCACGGCATCCGGAAAGAGAGCTGTGAGCGTAAGAATATCGGAATAGGACGTCTCTCCGGCAATCTGATAATAACCGCGGCGCAGCTGTTCTATTTCGCCATCTTCCAGAAGCTTCTGGATTTTTTTATAATAGAATCCTTCTTCATTCAGCTCTGCAGTTTTCATAACCCCGCCATGCTTGTAAAATACGGTTTTGACTTTTTCGCTCATTTTTCATCTTCTTTCATCAAATCATACAACTTGATAACAGTTATTGTATAGTTTACTAACTGCATTATAACGGTGAAACATGGAAAAGTCAATCATAAAGGAGGGGACTTTTTCCTGTTCAAACCGCAATCATTCTTTCAATAGACATTTTCCTGAAGCTTGTATGCGATTATCGCTGTTCTGATCTTCCGGCATATTGACCGCAGGATCAAAATGATATAATATCATAAAAAGAGAAAGCTTTATGGAACACCAGGCTCAAATCTGATCGGTCTGATCGCCGCCCGCATACCGACAGACAACAACGGAGCAGAACGGAAATTCAAAGGGCGGAACGGAAACAGCAGAATAGTACGAGGAGCGCTGGAAATAAAATGACAGGAAACAAAATACGCTGCTTTCTCCTGACCGCGGCGGCCTGCCTGCTGTTCGGGCATGCGGCGGCTTTCGCCGACGGAGACATCACCGAGCTTTCGCAGCTGAACAGTCCGGAGAAGATCATCGGCGTCGACCAGGGGAGCGCTGTAGAAAAGGTAGTGGACAGCGGGCTTCCGCAGGCGACAAAGGCCTATTATAACGATAAATATATGGGCTATGAAGCGGTCAGACAGGGAAAAATCGATGCCTTTGCCTATGACCGCCTGCAGATGGAGCTTACGATTCAGGGCGGCTTGAAAGGGGTACATCTGCTTCCGGAGTCGCTCGGAGAGCGGATGCAGATCGCGGTCGGCATTTCTCCGGTGACAAAAATCCCGGATTTTGAGAAGAAGCTCAACCGTTTTATTGCCGAATTGCGGGAAGACGGAACGCTGGACGAGATGAAGACCCGCTGGAACACGGACAAGGGCACTGTCATGCCCGAGATTGCGATTCCCGAGGGCAGCGATCTTCTCCTGAAGGTCGGAACCAGCGGCGTCGTGCCGCCCTACAGCTATTACAGCGAAGGTCAGCTGACCGGTTATGACATTGAACTGGCACGGCGCTTTGCCGCCTGGCTGGGAGCGGATCTTCAACTGCTTGTTTACGATTACGGCGCCATCGTTCCGGCCTGCGCAGCCGGCGATGTGGACTGTATCATGGCAAACCTGCAGAAAACGCCCGAGCGTGCGGAAGCAATTCCTTTTTCTGATACTCTGTATGAAGCCGAAGTCGGGATCATGGTACGGGGAGAGGAAGGCGGAGGAGCGGCCGGCGGGACTTATGCCTCCCTTGAGGAACTGGACGGAAAACGGATCGGCGTCCAGACCGGAACGACCGCGGCTGCGATTACGCTCGAGAGCCTGCCGAATGCGCAGCTCAGCTATTTTACTACCTTCCCGGACATGGCGGCCGCTCTGGAGGCAAACAAGATCGACGGTTTTCCCGGGGATGTGCTGGTGCTGAGAATGATGGCGGCGGAAGACCCTGCCCTCTTTATCCTGGATGAAAAAATGAGCAGCTACGACTGCGGCATCGTCCTGCCGAAGACCGAGAAAGGGGATAAGCTGCGTCTGGAACTGAATGAATGGATCGCCGCCATGAAGGAGAGCGGCGAGCTGGACAGCATTCTGGACAAATGGATCGAAGCGCCCGAAGAGGAACGCACGGTTCCGGATTATCGGTCGCTGCCGGCTCCGAACGGCGTTCTCAGGGTGACGACCGAGGGCACCTATCCGCCGATGAACTATTATCGCGGGGAAGAACTGGCAGGGGTGGAAGTAGAGCTCTGCGCCCTGTTCTGCGAGAAATACGGCTACGGCCTGAACATCAGCGCCATGAGTTTTGACGGCATGCTGGCAGCCGTGCAGAGCGGAAAGTTTGACCTTGCTCTTTCCGGCATTGCCATTACCGAGGAACGGATGCAGAGCGTCAACTTCTCCGACCCCTATTATACCGGCGGATATCGGATGGCCGTACTCCGGGCGGAGAGCGGGGAGGAGGAACCCGGCGCCGTTTCACGCTTTTTCAGCGGGCTTGCAGAAAGCTTCGAAAAGACCTTTCTGCGGGAAGGGCGCTGGCGCCTGTTTGTGCGTGGCGTCGGAAGCACGCTTCTGATCACGCTGCTGTCGGTCCTCTTCGGAAACCTGCTCGGCTTCCTGCTGTTCATGCTCTGCCGGAAGGGAAACCGCGCTGCCAACCGCATTACAGGGATCTGCCTGTGGCTGGTGCAGGGGATGCCGGTAGTGGTTCTGCTGATGGTGCTGTATTATATTGTATTCGGAAAGCTCTCAATCAGCGGGCTCGCCGTTTCCGTGTTCGGCTTTACGCTGACCTTCGGCGCGGCGGTGTTCGGCCTGCTGAAAACCGGGGTCGGCGCCATCGGGCGCGGACAGGCTGAGGCGGCCTGCGCCCTCGGATATTCCGACAGGCGTACCTTCTACCGCATCATCCTTCCGCAGGCGCTTCCGCTGGTGACGGGCGCCTACCGCGCCGAACTCATCGGCCTTCTGAAAGCCACGGCGGTCGTCGGCTATATTGCGGTACAGGACCTGACAAAAATGGGCGACATCGTGCGCAGCAGGACCTATGAGGCTTTTTTCCCGCTTATTGCCGTGACGGTGATCTACTTTGCGCTGGAAGGACTTTTCGTATTGCTGATGCGAAAGCTGGAAACCCTGCTGAATCCGCGCCGCCGCAGCAGAGAAATGATCCGGAAGGGGGTGACGGTCGATGATTGAACTCCGGCATGTGGAAAAGCGTTATCCCGACGCGACGCCGCTGAAGGATGTCTGTGCCGAAATCCGTGACGGTGAGGTGATCTCGGTGATCGGCCCGTCCGGAACCGGAAAAAGCACCCTTCTGCGCTGCATCAACCGCCTGGAGACGCCGACCGCGGGGCAGATTCTTGTGGACGGCGTGGATATCACCGCGCCCGGCTGCGACCTCAATGCGGTGCGCCGGAAGATGGGCATGGTCTTTCAGTCTTTCAACCTCTTTGATCATATGACGGTCATCGAGAACATCATCGCCGCACCCATGGATCTGAAGAAGATTTCGAAGAACGATGCCTGGAAGGAAGGCATGCGGCTGCTGCGTGCGGTCGGCCTGTCCGACAAGGCCTATAACTATCCGGACGAGCTGTCGGGCGGACAGAAACAGCGCGTGGCAATTGCCAGGGCTCTGGCCATGGATCCCTCGGTGATTCTTCTGGATGAGCCGACCAGCGCGCTGGACCCCGCCATGGTCGGTGAGGTCCAGGCGGTGATCCGGGAGCTGACAAAGCTCGGCAAGACGATGATGATCGTGACGCATGAGATGTCCTTTGCGCGGGCGATCTGCACACGGGTTTTCTATATGGATGAGGGCATCGTCTATGAGGAAGGAACACCGGAGCAGATTTTTGATCATCCGAGGAAAGAAAAGACGCGGCGTTTTGTCCGCCGCCTCAAGGTGCTTGAGCTGGAGATCAGCAGCCGGGGCTATGACTTTCTGGGAATGATGAGCCGGATTGCCGAATACGGAGCGAAGAATCAGCTTCCTCCGCGCCTGATCGGAAAAATCCAGCTGGCCTTTGAGGAACTCGTTCACCGTCTGATCCTGCCGCAGCTGGCCGAACCGGATATCCGGGCCGCGATCGAATATGCGTCCGAAGAGGAGACGGCGGTCATGACGGTCCTGTACGGGAAAGAGCCTCTTAATCCGCTGACCTCGGACGATCAGCTGTCGCTTTCTGTTCTGAAGGGAATTACGCAGGAGATTCAGGCGGGTGAGAATCAAGACGGTCCCGAGGCAAACAGAATCACGCTGAAGATACAGCCTTGACATGGATTTCTGCTTGCTCATCGCTGTGCGGTATGCTAGAATTACTATGCTGATTGGAAATCACGGAAGATCATTGGGGGCTTTATGAAAGTAATCTATTTTGATCTGTGCGCCATACCGCTGTACCTGATGATCCTCATCGTCTGCTATTCCCGCAGGATGACCAAGGGCAACGCGAACCGGCTCTTTCTTACAATCAACTATCTGTCGCTCGTCAGCGCCGTTGCCGACCTCGGGATGGTGATTCTGTCCCGACACCTGCCCTTTTCCGAGACAGAGATCATTCTCGAGACGGCGATGGCCAACATCTATCTGGCGGCGCACAATGTCACCAACGCCGTGCTGATGCTGTTCCTGCTGTCTCTGACGCGCATGACCTCTCTGATCGCCAAACGCCGCGACAAGATTCTTTTCTCCCTGCCGAACATCGTCATTCTGATTCTGCTGATTCAGAACGCGTTTACCCATACCGTGTTTACGGTATCTGCGGAGAGCGGCTATGCACGCGGCGTGCTGATGCCCGTGGTTTATGCGATGGCCGCGATCTACGGCGTCAGCGGGCTGGCTTACTGCGTCTATTCCAGGCGCTTTCTCCCGAAAAACAAATGGGCGGCGCTGCTGATCATGTATCTGCTCGTCTATGGCGCCGTCATCATTCAGTTTTTCTATCCGAAACTGCTTCTGGAAATGTTCTTCGGAGCGCTCGGCGCCATGGGGGTCATGCTTTCGGTCATGCGTCCGGAAGAGCGTATGGACAGCCTGGCAGGCATGGAGAGCTGGAACGCCTATCAGGACGATCTGCGGAACATTCTTCTCTCCGGCGAGCGGGTGCAGATCGCCGTCATCCGGATGCCGAATTCCCGGGAAATCGGCAGATATCTCGGTTATCACCGTTATAACACCTATATCTCGGATATTGCCGAAGCCATCCGATGCCTTCCCTGGAAGCACAGCAGGCGCATCGAGCTGTATTTTGAGCGCCCGGAAACCATCTACCTGATCGCCGATGAGAAAGAGACCGGTCTGGAGAAGCTCGGGGAGCGTCTCATGGAGGACTATGTCGGCAGTCTGGGGAAGTATACAAAAATGGGAATCCGCTTCGAGCCGCAGATCTGCCTGATTCGCTGCCCGGATGATCTGCAGAAGGCCGAAGACATCATCAGCCTCGGACATAAGTTTTATCAGCTTGACACAAGCGGACAGAACCTTTTCCGCGCCGAAGAGATCATCCATTCCCACGACTTTGCCGTGGAGGCGCATATGGAGGAGATCCTAAACCGCGCGATCCGCGAAAACCGCATCGAGATGGTTTATCAGCCGATCTGTCAGGTTGCCACCGGCGCTTATCGGAGCGCGGAAGCTCTGGCGCGCCTCAACGATCCGGAATACGGCGAGATCCCTCCCGCGGTCTTTATTCCTGCCGCTGAAACCCTGGGACTGATCCTGCCCATCGGGGATGCCGTCCTGGAACAGGTGTTCCGTTTCGTCGGGGAACACGATCTGGATGCCCTCGGCCTGCAATATATTGAGATCAATCTCTCTGTTGCCCAGTGCATGCAGAGCAGCCTGCCGGCCAAGATCCTGGGTCTGCAGAGGAAATATGACGTGGATCCGAAACGGATCAATCTGGAAATTACGGAGACGACCTTTGAGAATATCAGCGAACTGATGCAGGAGAATGTCAGCGAGCTGATCCGAATGGGCTACACCTTCACGCTCGATGATTACGGGATCGGATATTCGAACATCCAGCGGCTCAATCATCTGCCGCTGACGCTCATCAAGATCGACAAGAGCATGCTGGATGAGGCCTCGGCCGAAGGCAGCGGGCGGGTGATTCTGGAGCACACGGTGCACATGATGCAGAGCATCGACAAGAAACTCGTCGCCGAAGGCGCGGAAACACGGGACATTGTGGATGTTCTGAAGCAGATGGACTGCGATTACATCCAGGGCTTTTACTTCTCCCGGCCGCTTCCGCCGGATGCGTTTGTCCGCTTTCTGGAAGAGCATAACAGCGCCCTGTCAAGGTCGTGATCCGGTGATTTCCGGGCTGAGAAGACCGCGCAGCTTATCGCGGACCGCGCCGCATAAGCGGAAAGAAAAAGGGACGGCCAAACCGTCCCTTTGCCATTTTAATTGGTCATCGCACCGTGAATGTCGGAATGGATGATTTTCAGCTCAAGCAATGCGGATCTGCATTCGTTGATGATCCTCAGCTTGTTCCAGTTGGATAGTTCCGTATCGGCTTCCGCTTTTTTCAGGATCTCATTGATGCCGTCCGCGTCATCGTCTGCGAAGCATCTGTCAATGTTCTTCAACTCACTGAGAACGGCTTCGTTCTGTTTATCCGCTTCGCTTGCCTCTTCTCTGAAAACGGTGTAAGGGCTGTCGCCGAAGAAGCTGCGGTAGCTGTTGATCTTGTCCTCATCCAGAAGATAGTTTCTGACTTCTCTTCCGAACATCTGCTTCCTGTCCTGCAGGGTTTCCTTGTCTCTCTGCATCTCTCTCTTCGTCGCCCGGATTTTGGATTTCAGGAAAGACGTTCCCTTGATGAATACCGCATAGTCCTCAAATACGGACGGATCATCAAAATAGAGGTAGATCCAGATCCCGTCTATGATAAACTTCTTATCCCTGTGCTGCTTTGCATAATCCATCGCGTATTTGACAAAGTCTATGAATACCCGATCTTCATATTCTTCCTTGGGGATGCTGTCTCTCTCGTCAACGCCGATATAATATTTTGCCCCCTCGCCGGTAAAGAAGCTGTAAAACAGATCCGAATAGTCCTTCAGATCCTCCATTGTAAAATGGTCCCTGGTAAGAAGCAGATCGTCAAGCTCGATATGATCAATATCGTCTCCTTCAAGCGTCCTTGCCATCATCGATTTTCCGCTTCCCGAATGACCGAGAATAAAGCATATGTTTGTATCGCCGGCATTGAAGCTTTCTTCTTTGTAATATAGATCCGGTTCGGAATGCACGAAGGTATCATTCGGCAATTGCCAGTCTTCAAAGAAGTCGTTGTCGGGTCTCAGCTTCTCTTTTATGAGGACATACATCTCCGGTACATTGTGGCCAAGAAATTCGTTTGAGTAATAGTCGGAAAGGCGTCTCTGGCTTTTCATAAGGACTCTGTATTTGGCGTAGACTCTGTTGAGCTCTGAAAGCGTCGAAATCCTGTCGGTTATGATGGCAAGATACGGGTCGCGGAGTGCCTGCTCCAGATCGGTGTATTTTTCCATAGTGTTCTTCCTCCGTTCAAAAATATGAAAAATGACAGAATACGGTTGGTTTCGTTTATATTTGTCATTTTATCATAGATGCCGGCAGATTCGCAAGAGAGAACTTGGAAGAACGGATGTCCGGCAATCTGGAAACCAGGGTGGCTTTCTTTGACGGTCTGTGTTATACTGTCATCGTCACTCCTTCTGAAAGGAGCGGACGGAAAGTCCCTTGCCTTCGGAGGATCAAATGGACGAACAGAAAATCATAAAAAGACTGTCCGAGGTCGGAATCATCGGAAATATCCTTCTGGCCGGCTTCAAGCTGTTTGCCGGGATCATCGGCCGCTCCGGGGCGATGGTGTCGGATGCCGCGCATTCGCTTTCCGATGTCTTTGCCACGCTGATCGCGTACATCGGCGTCAGGCTGTCCAGGCGGGAAGAGGATGCGGAGCATCCCTACGGGCACGAGCGTTTTGAATGCGTCGCCTCGCTGATTCTGGGTCTGATTCTGGCAGGGACCGGCATCGGCATCGGCTATGCCAGCGTGCAGAAGCTGCTGTCCGATCAGACGGCGGCGGAAGTGCCGACGCTGCTGCCGCTGCTGGCGGCGGTCATATCGATCGTCGTGAAGGAAGGCATGTTCCGGTATACGATGTACTATGCTAAAAAGATGGATTCCGCGGCCTTTCAGGCGGACGCCTGGCATCATCGCTCGGATGCGCTTTCCTCGGTCGGCGCCTTTGTCGGCATCGGACTTGCAAAGCTGGGCTATCCGAAGATGGATCCGATCGCGAGCCTGCTGATTTGTGTTCTCATTCTCAAGGTTGCCTTTGATATCACCAGGGATGCGCTCAATCAGATGCTGGACACCTCCTGCGACCGGGCCTTTGAATCCGACCTGCGCGCCTTTATCGGAGAACAGCCGGGCGTGAAGCATGTCGACCTGCTGCATACGCGGCAGTTCGGCAATAAAATCTATGTGGATCTGGAAATCGCGGTGGACAGGAACATTTCGCTGGTCGATGCGCACGGAATTGCCGAAAGCATCCATGCGAGCGTTGAGAAACAGTATCCGAATGTCAAGCATATCATGATCCACGTCAATCCCGAAAATGAGCCCTGAGCCTGCCGGGAAGAAGTGATATCTTTTAAAGAAACCGGGCTGAAAAGAAAGAGAGAAGCGTATGAAACACTATATGCCGGTCAGAGTGTTCAGCGAAAGCGGAGCGGTGGAACAGAACGCCGGGCTGTTCCGGGAATGCGGGTCCCGCTGCGCGCTGATCACGGGAAAGAGCTCCGCGGTCAGAAGCGGGGCGCTGGCGGATGTCTCCGAGGTGCTGAACCGCGGCGGCATTCCGTTCTGCGCCTTTGACGGGATCGAACAGAACCCCTCTGTCAGATCCTGCATCACCGCCGGACGTACGGCTTCCGCCTTCGGCGCGGAATTCATCGTCGGCATCGGTGGAGGCTCTGCGCTGGACGCGGCAAAAGCCGCCGCGGTTTTCGCCGCGAACCCGGAGCTAAACGAGGAAGGCTTTTATCGGAAGGAATGGGAAAACACGCCGCTCCCTATCCTGCTTGTCGGCACGACCGCCGGGACGGGCAGCGAGGTGACGAAGGTTTCCGTTCTGACGGACAGCCGCGGGAGGAAACACAGCATCCACGACGACCGGCTCTTTGCCGCCGCGGCCTTCGGAGATCCGAAATACACGGCTTCGCTGCCGCAGGCGGTTACGCTTTCCACAGGCATCGACGTGCTCAGCCACTGCGCGGAGAGCTACTTCAACCGGAACGCGGACGAGATTTCAAGAGCCTTTGCGATGCGCGGTATCCGGCTGCTGCTGCAGCCGCTGCGGGAAGCGGCGGAGGGCAAAGAACCCGACCTTTCGCAGAGGCAGGCGCTGTATGACGCCTCGATTCTCGGCGGACTCGCCATCTGCGGAACCGGAACCTGCTTTCCGCACAACGTAGGCTATTATCTGACGGAGACCCGCGGGATTCTGCACGGCTTTGCGAGCGCATACTTTCTGCCGGCGCTGCTGGAACAGGTGATGAAAAAGATGCCGGAATACGGGGAGGGATTCTTCCGCGAACTGGGCGTCTCGTACGAAGAAGTCCCGACGCTGATCCGCCTCTGCCTGCCCGAGAACGGGATCACGATGACGGAAGAGGAAATCCTGTCCGTCCTCCCGCGCTGGGAAAACAACAATTCCGTCCGCAATACCTGCTGCGAGGTCACCACGGAGGACATCCGGGGCATCCTCGAACGGCAGTTTATGAAAAACTGAAAGGAGCAAACAGAATGGTCAGAACAAAAAACGAACAGACGGTGGAATTCAAGTGCATCCGCAACGGCAACGGCGACGCGGAGCTGCATCTGATTCTGAACAGCCCGGAAGAACTCTACGGCAAAGGGCGGCTCTTCAACCACATGATCCTTGCCCCCGGACGCTCCATCGGTGAGCATCGGCACGAAGGCGACAACGAAATCTTCTACTTTCTGAAGGGGAGCGGGATCTACAACGACAACGGGACGAAAGTTCGGGTATATCCCGGAGACACGGCGATCTGCAACGACGGAGAATGCCACAGCATCGTCAACGACGGCGAGGAACCGCTGGAATTCATCGCGCTGATTCTCTTCTGAACAGAACAGGAAAGCGGAAATGATTCAGAAAGTCAATCAGGTCAGCCTGTATTATGAAAAAAGCGGGAGCGGACGGCCCCTGCTGATGGTCCACGGAAACGGGGAGGATCACTTTATCTTCCGGGAAGCGATCGAAATCCTGAAGCAGCATTTCACCGTCTACGCGCTGGATTCGCGCGACCACGGCAGAAGCTCCCGGGTGACGGAGCTCCACTACGAGGATATGGCCGAGGATGTCGTGCAGTTTCTGGAAGCGCTGGACCTGCGGGATGTCGTTTTCTACGGCTTCAGCGACGGGGGAATCATCGGTCTGCTCGCCGCACGGAAGACGGACAGAATCGGCAGACTGATCATCAGCGGCGCGAATCTGACGCCCGACGGAGTGATGTGGTATTTGAAGCTCCTGATCTGCGGCCTCTATCTGGTAAAGAAGGATCAGAAGCTCCGCCTGATGCTGACGGAGCCGAATATCCGGCCGGAGGATCTGGCGGAAATTACGATCCCCGTGACCGTGATTGCCGGAAAGAGAGACGTGATCCGGGAAAAGGAGACCAGAAGCATCGCGGAGGCCATTCCGAATGCCAGGCTGATCCTGCTGCCGGGAGAGGGCCACGGAAGCTATATTATCCACAAAACAAAGATTGCGGACATCATCCTTCGGGAGACGGAGTAACAAAAAAACACGCGAAAGCGTGTTTTTTTGATGCTTATGAAGTTTTGCAGGAGCAGATCAATACCGCCAGAACAGCTTGATCAGCTGCCCGATACGGCTCTTGTGCAGCACGACACCGGAATCCGGTTCGTTTCCGAATATATTCACACGGATTTCATCATTGCTCTGAAGATCGGAAGCAATCTGCTCTACGCCGCCGGTAACAGCGTCAAGGACGGAGTCGTCCAGCGCCTGAAGTTTTCTTTCTTTCGTCATCGTTTTATCCTCCTGAAAAACAGATTGATCATTTCTGAGCATAGTGTATCATGAGAACTGTCACAAAACAAGCACACTTTCCGAGGGAATTTTACGATTTTTTTAATTTTTAATCAGAAGGCGGATGTCGGAGCCGTAGAAGGGGAGTTCCAGATACTCTCCGAACAGGCGCGAGGTGATCTGTGGAGTGTAGCGGCGCTGCAGCTCCTCGTCGCTGCAGTTGGTGTTGATCACGGTCTGCTTGCCGCGCGAAAGACGGGTGTTGATCAGAGTGTACAGCGCGCTGACCGAAGCGGGGGTCACCATCTCGGTGCCGAGATCGTCGAGGATCATCAGATCGCAGGAGAGCATCCGGTCCACACGCAGGGCGGCGTTTTCCGCTTCTTCGGGGATCCGGGAGAACTTCTGCTTTTCAAAGGCTTCCAGAGCCGAGACGGCGGTATCATAACAGACGGAAAAGCCCTTTTCGGCGACCTTCTGCGCGATGCAGGCGGAGAGATAGGTTTTGCCGAGTCCGGTCGAACCGCGGAGAAGCAGATTGGCCGAGACATCCGGAAAGCTCTCGGCGAAGCTCCTGCAGGCCTGAAAGACGATGGACATGGCGCTGCGCGGGCTGATGCCGCTGGTCTCTTCCGGCGTATCCGGATACAGACTCAGATCAAAGCGCTCAAAGCTTTCCTCTCCATCATGAAGAAGACCGGAGAGCTCCCGGGTGAGCTCGCGGTTATAGCGCTTTTCCATGCAGGAACAGAGCGCGCCGTTTACGTTGCCCGTGTCCCGGCAGAGCTTGCAGCTGAAAATCTCGTCGAGATAATCGATCGGATAGCCGTGCTCGGTCAGAAGCTCCGCCCGGCGTATCTGGAGATCCAGATTATCCTCCCGCAGCGCTTCCAGACGCTCGGAGAGATCGGCCGGCTTGCTCAGGGTCAGCCGCACCAGCTCCGACATCTGACGGCGCATCTGCCGGTCGATCTGCTCCGTCTCCGGAATTTCCCGATAGATCAGATCCGTGCGCCGCTGCTGCTCGGCCTGGTTGATGCGGCGCTCCTCTTCGAGCGCCTCCCGTGCTCTGGCAAGAAGCCTTCCGTTGTGCGTCATTTTCCGGCTCCTTTCATGATCTGCTCGATTTCATCAAGCTTCTTCGTGTCGATGGTCTGCTTTCCGGCAGGGGCGGAAGAACGGGCCGGATGGCCGGCGAGGCGGTCCTTCTCCTGAATCTCCTTCAGCGTGTGGAGATTCATTTTGTGCCAGTTCTGGAGAATGCCGTTCATATAGGCCATCGCACGCTTGCCCGTTTTGGTGACGGCTCTGTCGTAGGCCAGGTGCATCTCCTCCGGACCAAAGCCGAAATCAAGCCATTGCTCGACAAAGCGGCGCTCGGTATCGGTGAAATCGCGATCGCGGATATCCATGGCTTCCTTGATCGAGGCTTCAAGCCCTCTGCGCTCGCGCATCGTGCGGATATAGGTCTCCGCGGCGTCGAAATCCGTGATTTTCTTTTCCGTCCAGAGCTGCGCTTCCCGTTCAAAGGCGCGGGCGGTCGGCCGGCGGCTTTCCCCGAATTTTTCGCGGTAGACGTCGGCAACATAGTGCATCAGCTCCATCATGACTTCGGCGGGCAGGTCCAGATGATCGTAGATGCCCAGCATCTTGATCAGGTCCGGCGTGCTCAGTGCGCGGCCCATGATCAGCCGTGCCTCCTGCAGGACGGCGGAGAAAGCGCTGTCATTTTCGCTGCGGATCCTGACGTCGTCCGCGCTGTATTCCGGAAGTTCGGGCTGGATCACGGCAGCCGGGCGGGGATCCGGAGCTTCTGCCGGGGAAGAGCTGTCCTGCGCTGCGAGGGGGAGCAGACCGCACATTTCCAGGCGCTCCCAGGCTTCGTTCAGGCGCTGGCGGGGGAGAAAAAGGTCCAGAGCCGCTTTTGCGGGGTCCGTGTTTCCCGTCAGAGACAGATAGAGATACAGCAGCGTCATGTCACCGTCCCGAAGGGAGATCAGCTTCTCCGCTGCCTGTACAGAGATGAGTTTTTCGGAATTCTGTCTGGTCATTGTAAATGTTAGTAGGGCGGAACAGGGGGCAGTCCCACAGTGTCAGCTCTTACGGGGGAACTGACACAGAGGACAGTCCCCGGTTCCGCCTGTTCCGCGATTGTTCACAGATTATTTGCGAGGTCTTCAAATTATAGCATGAATATGATCTTGTCGCAAGGGGGAAAGATGTGGTATAATATCAAAGTCTGACATGCTGAAGAAAGGATTCGGAGGTGCTGAAATGATGGAACTGCTTGCCCCGGCCGGTTCGCCGGAGGCAGTCATCGCAGCGGTACAGAACGGTGCCGACGCGGTTTATCTCGGCTTCGGGGATTTCAACGCGCGCCGTTCGGCCCATAATTTCACACCGGAAGAGTTCGAAAAGGCTGTTCGCTACTGCCATCTGCGCAATTGCAGGGTCTATGTCACGCTGAACACGCTGGTCAATGACCGCGAGATGACCGCGGCCCTGGGCGCGGCGCGGCTCGCCTCCGAAAAAGGCGCGGACGCCGTGCTGGTTCAGGACCTCGGAATGGCGCAGGCCATCCGCTCCGCTTTCCCCGATCTTCCTCTGCACGCCAGCACGCAGATGAGCATTCACAATCTGGCCGGCGCCGCGGCGGCCCGGGAGATGGGCATGAGCCGCGTGGTCCTGGCACGCGAGCTGAATCTGGAGGAGATCCGCTGCATCAGCAGGCACGTAGGCGTTGAGACCGAGGTCTTCGTTCACGGCGCGCTGTGCTTCTGCCATTCCGGCCAGTGCTATCTGTCCGCGATGATCGGCAGAAGAAGCGGAAACCGCGGCATGTGCGCCCAGCCCTGCCGCATGCAGTATTCCCTAGGCGGGCGGATGGACGACTATCCGCTTTCCTTGAAGGACAACTGTCTGGCCGACCGCCTGGACGCCCTGGAAGAAGCCGGCGTGAGCTGCATTAAGATCGAAGGCCGGATGAAGCGCCCCGAATACACCGGCATCGTGACCGGCGTCTACGCCAAACTGCTGAAGGAAAAACGCCGCCCGACTCCGGAAGAAATGGCGATTCTGGAGAAGACCTTTTCGCGAAGCGGCTTCACGCAGGGCTATCTGGACGGCAGGAAGGAAGACATGCACGGCGTCCGCGCCGAACAGGACGATGACGTGGACGAGCTTTACGCGGAAGCCAGAAGGGGATACGGCTCCGGCGAGATGCGGCGGGTTCCCATTCATTTCTATACGCTCGTCAAGAAGGACGAGCGCGTCAAGGCGATTGCCTTTGACGACGACGGAAACCGCGCGGTTGCCTACGGCCCGATTCCCGAACGCGCGAGAACACAGGGCGTGACGCCCATTTTTGTGGAAGAACAGATGTATAAGACCGGCGGGACGCCGTTCACGGTGACGGAAAATCTGGCCCGAACCGATCTGGGACTCTTCCTTTCCGCTGCGGAGATCAATGATCTGCGGAGAAAGCTCATTTCCGAAATCTCGGAGAAGAGAATGATGCCGCCCGAACGCCGCGCTCTGACGCCCACGCCGCTGCCGGAGAACCGTAAGCCCGCCGGCGAGCCTGCCGCCATTTTTCAGGTGACGACGGAAGAACAGCTGACGCCGGAGCTGGCAGAGCTGAAACCGAATTATCTCTATGTGCCGGCCATGCTGATGGCCGAGCGCTTTGACCTCGTAATGCCTTTTCTCACCGGGAAGACCGTTCCGGTCGCCGTGCTGCCGAGGGTGATTACGGATGAAGAGACCGAACCGGTTTTCCGCACCCTGGAAAAACTGCACGAACTCGGCGTGAACGAAGCGCTGGTCGGCAACATGGGCCATGTCGCCATTGCCAGACAGGCCGGCATGGCCGTCCGGGGCGATTTCGGTCTGAACGCCTTCAATTCCCGCACGCTCGAAGTGCTTCGGACGGCGGGCTTCCTCTCGGCGACGGCCTCGTTTGAGCTGCGCCTTACCCAGATCCGCGACCTGCAGAAGCCGCTCGATACCGAAATGATCATCTACGGCCGTCTGCCTGTGATGGTTTCCGATCAATGCGTCATCCGACAGAGCTCCGGAAAGTGCAGCTGCCAGATTCCCGGCCAGCTCTCCGACCGTACCGGCTCGGTCTTTCCGGTCATGAAGGAATACGGCTGCCGGAACGTGATTTACAATGCGCACAAGCTGTTCCTGGCGGACAGACAGGCGGAGCTTCAGGCGTCCGGACTCTGGGGAATGCGCCTGCTGTTTACGAATGAAAGCGCGCGGGAATGCCTGGAGGTCGCCCGGAGCTATGCCGGCCTGTCGGATTACCGGCCGAACATGGTCACGCGCGGGCTCTATTACCGGGGAGTGGAGTGAGCATGAGAAGGATTGTTCTGGCTTCCGCGTCCCCGCGCCGCAGAGACCTGCTGGAGACGCTGGAGATCGGGCCCTTTTCCGTCTGCCCGGCAAAGGGCGGAGAACAGGCGCCGGATACCGACGATCCGGAAGCGATCGTCACGGCGCTGTCCGGGAGAAAAGCCGAAGAGGTGTTCGGCCGTGTCGGCCCGGATGCTCTCGTGATCGCGGCGGATACGATCGTCTGCTGCGATGGGGAAGTCCTCGGAAAGCCCCGGGACGAAGAAGATGCGTTCCGGATGCTGCGCCTGCTTTCCGGGCGCGGTCATGAAGTCTATACCGGCATCTGTCTGCTGGACAGGGACGGTCCCGCATGCGGTGCGGAGAAGACCCGCGTGTTCTTCCGCGAGCTTTCCGACGGGGAGATCCGCCGCTATATCGAAACCCGCGAACCGATGGACAAGGCGGGGGCCTACGGCATTCAGGGAAAGGCGGCGCTGTTTGTGCGCGCCATCGAAGGGGATTATTTTAACGTGGTCGGTCTGCCGCTGTGCAGGCTGGGCAGGATGCTCGCAGCGAAAGGAGTATCGCTTCTTTGAAGGATTATCTCAGAAAAAACGGGATTCGTGTCGCTCTCATTCTTGGCGCCGCGGTTCTGATCATCGGCCTTTCCGCGGCTGCGAGAGGCAACCGGATCGGCTTCATTCAGAACGCGCGCGGAGCATTTTCCGCGCCGCTGCAGAAGGTGCTCAGCTCGGCGGCAAACTGGTTCGATACGATTTACGGATATCTCTATGATTATGACTCGCTGATGGCCGAGAACGAATCGCTCCGCTCTCAGCTGGCCGATGCCCAGCAGTCGGCGCGCGACGGCATTGAGGCTTCGGAGGAGAATGTCCGCCTGCGCGAACTGCTGAACCTGCGCGACAAACATTCCGACTATGTGCTGGAATCCAGCAAGGTGGTTCTGTGGTCTTCTTCCAACTGGTCCTCCTCCTTTACGATCAGCAAGGGCGCGCGCAGCGGCATCGAATACGGCGACCCCGTCATCACCGAATACGGCGCTCTGGTCGGTCAGGTGACCGAACTCGGCGAAACCTGGGCCACGGTGAGCACGCTGATCGACGTCGACATGAGCGTCGGCGGCACGGTCGTGACCACCGGCAGCTCCGGCATGGTCGTGGGTGAGTATTCGCTGATGAAGCAGAAGCTGGCCAAGCTGACCTTCCTGGCCGACGGCGCCCAGATCTTCGTCGGGGACGAGATTCTGACCTCGGGTTCCGGCGGTGCCTTTCCGGCAGGCCTGGTCATCGGTACGGTGACCAACGTCCAGACGGAGGCCGGCGGACAGATTGAATACGGCCTCGTCCAGCCGCAGGCGAACCTCGATTCGCTGGTGCAGGTGTTTATCATCAAAGATTTTGACGTGGTGGAGTAAGACTTGAAAACCGTCATCCCGAAAGATTTTCTTGAAAAAATCAATTTCGGCAAGGTCGGCAGATATGCGGTCTATCTGATCGTTGTGCTGATCCTGCAGAACATTCTGTTTACCCAGATCCGTATTCTCGGTGTCTGCCCGCTGGTGCTGCCGGCCGTGGCCGTGGCCATGGGCATGTTCGAGGGAGCAACCTGGGGCCCGGTTTTCAGCATGATCATGGGCATCTTTGCCGACATGGCCTTTCCTGAGAACACGGTGTTCTTTACGCTGCTTTTCCCGGCTTTGAGCTTTGCGGCCGCGTTTATCTCCAATTACTTTATCAACCGCCGCTTTTTTGCCTATATGGGCGCGGCGACAGCCGGTCTTCTGATTACGGCAGCGGCCCAGATTCTGAAAACCTCCGCCTCGGACAGCTTTTCGCCCGTCATGATCACCACCGGCCTTCTGCAGACGCTCTGGTCGCTGCCGTTTGCCGCGCTGGTCTATTTCCCGCCCTCTCGCATGAGCAGATTTGAGTAAAGGAGCATCGCGTGAATAGTCTTGTTAAACCGGGAAGAGTCGCCGCGATGATCGCGCTGGTCATCATCATTCTGGCGCTCTATCTGACCTTCCTTTACCGCCTTCAGATCATCGAAGGTGAAAAATACTATCACCTGAGCGATGAGGTAACCAACACCGAGCGCACCATTACGGCCGCGCGCGGCAATATTCTCGACCGCTACGGGCGCGTTCTGGTCAGCAACAAGGAATGCTACAACCTCAAGATCGACAACGTCAAGCTTTTTGCCAACGAAGACCCGAATGCCGTGATTCTGGAGCTGGTCAGGATGGTCGAAGGCTACGGCGACCATTATACCGACGACCTGCCGATCAGCCGGACGCCGCCCTTCACCTACGACGAGAACATGACGGCCATCCAGCGCACCATGTTGAACGCCTATTTTGTGCGGCAGAAGCCGGACGGCCTGCCGGAGAACCCGAGTGCCGTCGAACTGCTGAGCTTCATGCGCACCCGCTACGGCATTGACAACCGATATTCCAGCGAAGAGATGCGCATCATCGCCGGCGTGCGCTATTCCATCAACGTGCGCTATGCCGTCAACACGGCGGACTATCTGTTTGTCGAAGACGCCAGCATGCCGCTGATCGCCTCCATTCTGGAGAACAAGCTGGTCGGCATCGAAGTGCAGCGCGCCTATCTGCGCAACTATGAGACCGAATACGCCGCGCATATCCTCGGCTATACGGGCCTGATGACCCAGGAGGAATATGAGCGCTATTCGCTGCTGAACTATGCCAACGACGCCATGGTCGGCAAGGACGGCGTGGAATACGCCTTTGAGGAATACCTGCACGGCAAGGACGGCAAGGTGATCGAGACGCAGAACAACGCCGGGACCATTCTGGCCTCCGTCTATGAAACGGAACCGGTCCCGGGCGACCATATCTATCTGACCATCGACAAGGTGCTGCAGGAGCAGACCGAACGCATTCTGAACAACTCGGTCAACACCATGATCCTGAACCGCGATCAGGCGCGGATCGAGGCCATGGAACGCAACGAATACGATCCCGAGATGAAGGACGAGATCACCGGCGCGGCTGCCGTGGTAGTTAAGGTGGATACCGGCGAGCCGCTGGCGTTGGCAAGCTGGCCGACCTACGACGTCTCCACGATCATCGAGAAGTATCAGGAACTGATGGAAACCCCGAACGCGCCGCTGTTCAACCGGGCCCTGATGGGCGCCTATGCCCCAGGCTCGACCTTCAAGCCCTGTGTCGCAACGGCGGTGCTGACGGAAGGGCAGATCAACACCGAATACAAGATCAAGTGCGAAGGTGTTTTTACCAAGTACGCGGCCGAAGGCTACGCGCCGGAATGCTGGATCTGGAACAGCGTCAAGGGCGAGCATTACACGCATCCGGAGGAGAACGTTACGACGGCGCTGCGCGACTCCTGCAATTACTTTTTCTATTCCGTCGGCCACGACCTCGGCATCGACAAGATGGGCGAATATGCCCATGCCTACGGCTTGGGCGTCAGCACCGGCATCGAACTGGTAGAGACCAAAGGCAACATGTCCAACGAAGAAAACCATTCGGACTATACCGGAACCGTGTGGCGTATCGGTGATACGATGCAGGCCGCCATCGGCCAGTCGGACAGCATCTTCTCGCCGCTGCAGCTTGCGCAATACTGCGCGACGGTCGCCAACTCCGGCCATCGCTATTCCGCATCCATTCTGAAAACCGTCCGCAATTATGATTACAGCAAGAAGATCTACGAGCGCGAGCCCGAGGTCCTGAACACCATCCGTTCTGCCGAATACAACTGGGTCGCCATCCACGAAGGCATGTACATGGTGCTGAACGACTGGATCAACGAGCAGAACGCCGAAGTCTGGACGGCCTGTCCGTGGATCTGCGCCGGCAAGACGGGAACCGCACAGAAGGGCGAAAAGATTACCAACGACGGTATTTTCCTGGTCTACGGCCCCTATACCGATCCCGACGTTGCGATCGCCGTCGTGGTCGAGCGCGGAGGATCCGGTGCAAATGTCCAGCGTATTGCCCGCAGAATCATGGATGCCTACATCAACATCTGCAGTTATTCCGATTCTTCCGAGGATGAAATGCGGCTTCTGCGATGAAAAAAGTATGGTTTTCAGGCGGATTTTCCCTTGAACTATTCTGAAAATACGGGTATAATAAATTGTCAAAAAAGGAGCGGAGAAAGAAACGCTGAATTGGAGGAGCATCCATGAACATTGCCTTAATGGCGCATGACAGAAAAAAAGAACTGATGGTTCAGTTCTGCATTGCTTACTGCGGCATCCTCGCTGAGCATAATCTCTGCGCGACCCATGTGACAGGCAAACTGGTCTCCGAAGCAACCGGCCTGCCGATCACCCTTTACCTGCACGCCGATCAGGGCGGAGCCCAGCAGATCGGCTCCCGCATCTCCTATAACGAAATCGACCTGGTCCTCTTCTTCTGCGATCCTTCCAACCCGAAGGGCTTCGAGGACATCAACAAGGTCGAACGCCTGTGCGACCAGTATCAGATTCCCTTCGCCACCAACGCGGCGACGGCCGAGGTTCTGGTACAGGGCCTGCGGCGCGGCGATCTGGATTGGCGAAACATCGTCAACCCGAAAAAACGATAAGCAAAAACCAGATGGATTCCCCCCGCCGGAGGCGGGGGGAATCCATAATGAAAGTGAGAGTTTGATCATGAAAGTAAAACCCAGAACGCTTTCCGGCTTTATGGAACTGCTGCCGGAGGATCAGGTGAAGATGGAGCGGATGATGCAGATCCTGCGCGATACCTATTCGCTCTTCGCCTTCTATCCGCTGGATACGCCGATTATCGAGGCGGCCGACGTGCTGCTGGCCAAAGGCGGGGGAGAGACGGAGAAACAGATCTACCGCTTCCAGAAGGGCGACAGCGATCTCGCCCTGCGCTTTGACCTGACCGTTCCTCTCGCCAAATATGTGGCCGCGCATTATGCCGACCTTTCCTTTCCGTTCCGCCGTTACCAGATCGGCAAGGTCTACCGGGGCGAACGGGCGCAGCGCGGGCGTTTCCGGGAGTTTTACCAGGCCGATATCGACGTGATCGGCGACGGCAGTCTGGACATCATCAACGAAGCCGAGATTCCGGCCATCATCTATACCGCCTTTACGCGTCTGGGTCTGCGGCGTTTTCGGATCAAGGTCAACAACCGCAAGCTTCTGAACGGCTTCTACGCGATGAACGGCATGTCTGAAAAAGCCGGGGACATCATGCGCATTGTCGACAAGATGGACAAGATCGGCGAAGTCAAGGTCAAGCAGATGCTGATCGACGAACTCGCCATGCGCCCCTATAAGGCAGAGAACGTGCTGGACTTTATGGCCATCAGCGGCAGCAACGAGGAGATTATCGAACGGCTTGAGAGCTTCCGCGGCATGGACGAGACCTTCGATCAGGGCCTGGACGAGCTGCGTACGGTGACCCGGCATCTGGCTGCCTTCGGCGTGCCGGAGGAGAACTTCGCCATTGATCTGCGGATTGCCCGCGGGCTGGACTATTACACCGGGACCGTCTATGAGACCGAACTGAGGGATTACCCCGAGATCGGATCGGTCTGCTCCGGCGGACGCTATGACAATCTGGCGGAGTATTACACCGACCGTCAGCTTCCCGGCGTCGGAATCTCCATCGGCATGACCCGGCTCTTTTATGTCCTGCAGGAACAGCATCTTCTCTCCGACGAGATGCCGACCTCGCCCTGCGACGTGCTGGTGATTCCCATGACGAAGGACATGGGCGCTGCTGTTTCCGCGGCAACCGCGTTCCGCAATGCGGGGATCCGCTGCCAGATCTACGCCGAGAACCGCAAGTTCAAGGCGAAGATGAGCTACGCCGACCGGATCCGCACGCCCTATGTGGTCCTGCTCGGCGAGGACGAGCTTGAAAAGGGCATGGTTTCCCTGAAGAATATGGAAACCGGGGAACAGCTTCTGCTTCCCGTAGGGGAAGCCGCCGCGCAGATTGCCGCGGCAATTCGGATAAAAAACAGCGCCGCGCCGATCCGCGGCTGAGAGACAGGGGAGGAAAGAAAACTATGATGCAGTCCCGTACGCATACCTGCGGAGAGCTCCGCTTGGAAAATGTCGGCGAGCATGTCCAGCTGGCCGGATGGATGGAAAATGTCCGAGAAGTCGGCGGAAGCCTGGCCTTTGTCGTGGTCCGTGACTTTTACGGGAAAACCCAGCTTGTGATCGAACGCGAAGACCTGCTGCAGCAGGTGAAGGCGATCAATAAGGAATCCACGATTACCGTAGCCGGGACGGTCCGGGAGCGCGCCAGCAAGAACCCGAATCTGCCGACGGGGGAGATCGAGGTTGTCCCCGATGCCATTACCGTGACCGGAAAATGCATTTACAGGGAGCTGCCGTTCGAGATCAACCGCAGCCGCGAGGCGGACGAGGCGCAGCGCCTGAAATACCGCTACCTCGACCTCCGGAATCCGGAGGTCAAGCAGAACATCATTCTGCGCTGTCAGGTGATTTCGGCCATCCGCAAGGCCATGACCGACCACGGCTTCCTTGAGATTACAACGCCGATTCTGACCGCCTCTTCTCCGGAAGGCGCGCGGGACTATCTGGTCCCGGCCCGCAAGCATCCCGGCAAGTTCTACGCCCTTCCGCAGGCGCCGCAGCAGTTCAAACAGCTGCTGATGACCTCGGGCTTCGACCGCTATTTCCAGATTGCCCCCTGCTTCCGCGATGAAGATGCCCGCGGCGACCGCAGCCCCGGCGAGTTCTATCAGCTGGACATGGAGATGTCCTTCGCCACACAGGAGGACGTGTTTGCGGTTCTCGAAGATGTGCTGCCGCCGATTTTCGCGGAATACGGGAAGTACAACATCGCCTCATCCGCGCCCTTCCGGCGGATTGCGTATAACGACGCTCTTGAAACCTACGGCACCGACAAACCCGATCTGCGCATCGACCTGACCGCAAAGGATGTCACGGAGATTCTCTGCGAGACCGAATTTGAACCCTTCCGGGGAGGAAAGGCCGTCAAAGCCGTTCCGGTCAGCGGCTGCAGCCTGACGCGCAAGCAGATTGACAAAATCATTACGGATATTGAAGTGCAGGCCGGCAGCAAACCCTACTGGTTCCGTATGGATGAAAACGGCGCTTTTGTCGGCGGAGTGGCCAAGTTCCTCGACCCGGTGAAGCAGTCGCTTATCGACCGCCTCGGCCTGAAACCCGGCACCCTTGTCGTTCTGTCAACGTCCGCTTCCAGTGCGAATCAGGATCAGGCACGGAAAACGGCCGGCGTGGCCATCAAGATGTTCGGCGCCCAGGTGCCCGGCCATATGGACAGGGAACGTTATGAATTCTGCTGGATCGTTGACTTCCCGATGTACGAGATCGGAGAAGAGTCGGGCGAGCTCGAATTCTGTCACAATCCGTTCTCCATGCCCGCCGGCGGGCTGGATGTCCTCCTGAAGGCCGAAAGGGGAGAGATCGACCCGCTCAGCATTACCGCCGATCAGTATGATCTGGTCTGCAACGGCGTGGAGCTTTCCTCCGGCGCCGTCCGGAACCACGATCCCGAAATCATGATCAAGGCCTTTGAGATGGTTCGCCTCGGGGAAGAGGATGTCAAGAAGAAATTCCCGGCCATGTACAACGCCTTCTGCTACGGCGCTCCCCCGCACGCCGGCATCGCGCCGGGCATCGACCGCATGGTCATGCTGCTGGCCGGTGAGGACAGCATCCGGGAGATCATTCCTTTCCCGATGAACAAGAGCGCACAGGATGTCATGATGGGCGCTCCGTCAACGGTAGAACAGAAGCAGCTCGATGAGCTGCATATCGCGGTCGTCGGTCTGGAAGAAGAATAATGTTTTCCTGCATCAAGAGCCTCGGCGTCAGCGGCATCGGCGGATACGAAGTCAGCGTTGAAATCTATATTACAAACGGCCTGCCGGCCTTTGACGTGGTCGGCCTGCCGGATACGGCGGTGAAAGAATCGCGGGAGCGGGTGCGCGCGGCAATCAAGAACAACGGTTTTCACTTCCCCGTGAGCCGTATGACTGTCAATCTTGCGCCGGCGGACAAGAAGAAAGCCGGTACGGTGTACGATCTCCCGATTCTGATCGGCATCCTCAGCGCCACCGGAGAGCTTCGACAGCCGTCTGCGGACAGTGCCTTCATCGGGGAACTCTCGCTGACCGGCGAAGTCCGCCCGGTAGCCGGCGCCCTGCCGATGGCCATCGCCGCGATGCGCTGCGGCATCCGGGAACTCTATGTCCCGGAGGAGAATGCCGCGGAAGCCGCCTTTGCGGAAGAGATCGCGGTGTACCCGGTCCGGGACGTCCGCCAGCTTCTGATGCATCTGCGCGGAGAGCGGATTCTGGAACCGGCATCGGTTCCGCCCGTCAGCAGGACCGACGAGGGCCTGCCGGACTTTGCCGACGTCAAGGGACAGGAAAATGTCCGGCGCGCTATGGAGATCGCCGCAGCCGGCGGACACAACATTCTGATTGTCGGCCCTCCCGGATCCGGGAAATCCATGATGGCAAAACGTCTGCCCACGATCCTGCCGGATATGAGCCGTGACGAAATCATTCAGACAACGGAGATTCATTCGGTCGCCGGGCTGACGGGAAAGAAAAACCCCATCGTCTGCAGCCGGCCGTTTCGCTCCCCGCATCACAGCATTTCGACCGCGGGGCTTGCGGGAGGCGGCTCCAATCCGCATCCCGGAGAGATCAGCCTTGCTCACAACGGCGTCCTGTTTCTGGATGAATTGCCGGAATTTCGCAGCGATGTGCTCGAGGTACTGCGTCAGCCGCTTGAAGACGGCCAGGTTACGGTTTCCCGGGCTTCGGGAAGTCTGACCTTCCCAAGCAGATTTATGCTTGTCTGTGCGATGAATCCCTGCAAATGCGGCTGGTACGGACATCCTTCCGGACGCTGCCGCTGCAGTATGAACGATGTCCGACGATATCAGAACCGCATATCGGGGCCGCTGCTTGACCGCATCGATATGATCGTGGAAGCTCCGGCGCTGGAATATGAGGAACTGAAAAGAAAAACGACCTCCGAGAGTTCGGCGGAGATCCGCGAACGGGTGAACCGCGCGCGTCAGGTCCAGCATAAGCGCTTTGACCGGGACGAGACCATGTGCAATGCACACATGGACAGCCGACTGCTTCGGCGCTTCTGCAGTCTGAACCCGGAAGGGGAGGCACTGATGAAGGAGGCTTTCGACAGCATGGGCCTCTCCGCCCGCAGCCACGACCGGATCCTGCGCGTGGCACGGACGATCGCCGACCTGGAAAAAGCGGAAGAGATCGGCATCGAGCATCTCGCCGAAGCAATTCAGTACCGAACCTTTGACCTCATGGAACAATGAAAAAAGAAAGCTCGGTGTCGGGATCATCCTCCCGGATCCGTGCTTTCTTTCTTTTGTAGGCTTTGGGATTGTCAGGCCGGCGGGTGACCGGGCTGATTCGCCAGACGCCGCGCTTCTGAGCGTTGACGGCTCTCTTTTCCTTTTTTGAGAGCTTTTCATACGGTATGAACCTGTTCAAAGGCAGCACCTCTTTTCCCGTTTCGAACGCTTCTATTTGGAGGCTTTTTTTGACCGGATGCGGTCGGCAAGTGCAAATGCAGAGGTAATCAGCAGCATATAGGGGCCGAGAATCAGAATACAGGGGATCTGATACAGAAAGGCCACAGGAATCCAGGAATGGAAGATCTCAAGAAGGAAATTCCCTTCGGTTTCGACGGAGAAGAAGTAATTGGCATTCGGGTGAAGCTCCGTCCAGCGCAGCAGCATGTTGAACATAAAGATGCAGAAGGAAATCACGACTGCGGCAAGGAGCGTGCGGGGAAGATCGCGAAAGGTCGGACGGAAGAAACCGTAGGTCACAATCGCCAGTCCTTCGATCACAACCATGAAATGGGTTCCGTAATAACCGAGCATGCGGGGCAGAAGCAGAGAATAACCGTCAAAACCGATTCCCGGCATGGCCAGAGCCATCATAGCGCCGAGAGGGCCGAGAAAGAAACAGAAGCTCATCAAAGGCCGGCTTTTCTTCATTACGGCAATCGGAATCAGAATCATGTTGATGTTGCACATCTGCAGAGGAAGCTCGCCCCACCAGTTGAAGCCGCCCTTGGAAGCCGTAATGACATTAAAGGCCTCATCGATTGACAGATAGTATTTATAGACAAGAAAACCGATCAGGGTCAGCACGCAGGCGGAGACCAGAACCGTCTGACGCGTCTTTTCGCTCTTGTTTCTGAGAAGCAGACTGGAGAGAATCAGAATCAGCAGAAAGAAAGCAAAAACGAGATTGAAAATCGTGTTGAACGGCCTGATGATCCAAAAATCGGCATTTGTACCCATTGCGGCGCCTCCGGAAGAGATTTACTATGATTCATTTTAACACGTTTTGCAGGATTTTTCCATAAAAATCATCGGGGAAGGCGAACAAAGACAGCTTTTCTCTTGTGACACGAATCATCCTGTGTTATAATACCTGTATTCCATACAGAATCTGATTCAGGCGGGCGAGAAAAATGGATGATATACTGAGCTATCTGGACGCCATCCAGATCGACGTGGTAAAAAGAAAATACTATAACGCCAACAAGGTCAATATGGTCTTCGATGAGATCCGGGTTATGGCGGAGAATCTGGTTGAAGAGAACGAACGGCTGCGCTCTCTTCTGGAGAATCAGGAAGAGCAGAACCGGGAAGATAAGCAATCTCTGAAAGAAGTTCAGGATACCTATCGGGAACTCCTGTCGAAGGCGCATGTACGTGCGGAGAAGATCGTGTCCGACGCCAGGGAATACAGCGCAGCCATGGAGAAGCTTGCCGAACAGCGATGCAACTACGCAGCCAGACAGATGGAGAGCTGTCTCAACATGCTGCGCCGGCGGGAAGAGCAGAACCTGGAGTATCTGAATTCCCAGATGCAGAAGTTTATGAATGAGCTTTATGCCTTTGACGAGAAGGCCGATGAAGATTCCGCATCGGAAAGCAGCCCGGAAGCACCGCAGAAGATTGCGGGAAGCGAGAGAACGGACGGATCCGGTGAAGGTCTGCCGGAGGATCTGGTATCCAAAATCAACCGGCTGACCAGAGAGATTCAGGCTCTGGAAGAAACAGAATAACAAGAGAAAAAGAAGGGGTTGTCTCAATACTTTTGGACAACCCCGTTCTCACCTTTCTGCAATTGCGCAGAAGAGAAACTGGTTTCTCGAACTCAGGTTTCTCTTCCGCGCCTTTTTTGTTAGAGAATCTCGTAGGGAGCGATCCCCAGATCGCTCCGCAATCTCTGCGCCTGCAGACAAAAAGCCCGACTTCAGCTTTTTGCATTTACGCGGAAGACTATCTGGTACCTCGCACGAACCTTTCCCCGCCGCGTTTTATATAGAGATATAAACTCTCTATTCTATCCATTCGCGGCAGCAACCGGTACGTCAGGGGCTGCAGCTGCCCTGGCCGCGAAACAGTACAACTTGATTGGGAGGGAAACTCGACATGATGATACAGCCATTTTGCCGGGAGGGAATCAGCTTGCCGTGATCACGTTCATCGCGGCACAGTACCAGTTGCCACGCTCGCTGACAAAGGCAAGCTCATACGCGTTTTCCAGACTGTAGCTGTACTGCTCATACCAGCTCGTGGCGGTCATGTCCGCACTGTAAATGACCGTGCAGGTGCAGCAGTAATCGCTTACCTTGTGGAAATTCTCATACCGCAGATCTTTATATTCCGTGGAGGTGCCGGAAGCCCAGTACATGGCCTGGTCGGAAGTGGAAACATACTCATAAAGATAAGTTTTGGGCAGGATCCGGTTGAGAAGATTATAATACCGTGTGGCATCATAAGCGTGTGCGGAATAGTCCATATAGGCATTGAAAAACTGTTCTGCCGAGGGCCGGAGAATTTCTTCCGTGACGGCATCGCCGGGATGGAAGAAAGTAAAGTTGTTTTCCGCTGCGGCAACCGGAGTGACATTGCGGCCTTCCGCATCCACCGCCGTTACCGTCGGAACGGTATACAGCCCGTTGAGCTCATAGATGTTGGTGAGACAGGAGGCACCCTGCGTGTAAACATCAAGACCTTCCAGCACGCCGAGCGTCGAGGAAACGACATCCTCAGGCCCAAGCTCTACCCCGTTGACGAAAACGTGCAGATCCTCCGGCGTGCGAATCCGCAGACTGTGCGTCTCCGCCGAGACGGAAAAACGCAGAGTTCCGTCAGCCGCATCACCGACAGGGGAGAGCGTATTGCCCCGTTCGTCGCTGACCTTGATTTCTCCGTAGAGAGGACCGACTTCATAGCGGACAAGATGCGGCTCAGGTGAAAGCGAGGACTCCACCTTGTTCAGATCGGGAATGGGGATATCGGAATCCGTGATATAGTCGGCCGTCAGAACAATGTCATTCAAAGAGAGCTCTTCTCCGGCCAGCGCATCCACGACAACATTGAGAGAGGGAAGCATTTCGGTAATCGGCGCACAGCGCACATCCGATATCTTCCAGTGATGACGGTCGAATCCCGGAGAATCGTCCTCCGGGATTAAGACCAGAGAACAGATCTCGCTGTTTCCGCAATAGATAATATAAACCAGATGCTGATCGTCACTGTCTTTGCTGCTGAATCGATACGTCAGCGAGCGGTCGGTGTCAATCGAGGAAAGATAGGCGTCAAAGAGGTCGGAGGCGTCTTCGAATTCCGTGACCTCCAGCCGAACATTGTTCCGGGCGGCTGTCAGAAGCTGCTCGGTGTTGTTTTCAGCCAGATAAGCTTCCACAACCGGTTCGGGGCGGGTGTCTTCATACACAGACAGATATTGATAGAGTACAAAACAGCAGCCGGCACCGATCAGCAGGAGCACCAGCGTCCAGATCAGCAGAAACAGTCCCCAGCGGTCCTTCCTGCGGCGATTTTCTTCAGCCATGAGAAGCACCTTCTTTCAGGACGATAAAGCCGGTCGGAATTCTGCGGGGACCGGTAACCGAAGCACAGTGATTGATAATTTCCCCGTTATAGACCATCACGGAGGAGGAACCGCCGTCCAGGTTGCCGGCATTGACCGCGCCGTATTCGAGCATGATGTTGACGACGTCTTGCATCGTGGCGCCGAGCGTGTTGATGCTGCGGCCGTCCAGAACCAGAAGGAGCAGAGCGCCGTCTGCACGCTGGCCGAGTGCGGTGCGCGGGTTGACGCCGCCGCCGAGATTCTGCCTCTGTACTTCTCCGTTGATGATCAGCGAGGAAGCCAGTCCGTCATGGGTGATAAAGCTGACGGCCCACTGAATTCCCTGTTCCAAGGCGGCATTGCCGGTCATGGAACCGACATGAAGGATCCCGTCTGCATCCAGGCCGACCATATGATACGGAATGGTGCCGTCTCCCCAGATAAGTTCTCCGTTTACAATGACAAGGCCCTGAGGGATTCCGCCGTTGCCGCTGCCGTTTTCGTCGTTGAAGCCGCCGGCATTGATGCCGGCGATGCCGTCATATTTGGCAACCATGTCCGTCAGCTGCAGACCGGGCTGCTTGACGAACTGATCCGAGGTTCCGAGAATTACCTGTTTCGGATCGGATACGATCAGAAGCTTGCCCTTGCAGGTGCCTTCCGCAATGTCTACGAGCTTAACAGCTTCGGAAACAGGGACAGCTTCCGTCCCTTCTGCAATATGGATCAGGGAGGTGTTGACCGCTTCGGTGACGGTGTTCTCGGTGCTGACGCTTTTATAGCTTTCCAGTTCTTCCTCACTGAGAAAGATGTTGCTGATCCAGCGGATGGCACTGGTTTCACGGACGGAACGGGTAAACATAGCGGTGACGGTCGGAGACGGACCGCGTTCCAGCACCCAGATCAGACCGAGGAGGGTCAGAATCAGGCATAACAAAGTCACACCCAGAAAGGCAAAGAAACGCCCGACCGGATGCCGTTTTTTGCGGGATGATACAGAGGAACTCATGTTGGATTATCCTTTTCGAACTCTTGAAATACCGAAGCAATACGATCGGCGTAGAGGCAAACCTCCGGCGGCGCATCCTCCGAAGGCAGGGTCAGAATGAAACGGGAGCCCCGATGAGGAAGCCCGGTCAAAATGTCATGAAGAGCATCCAGATTATCCCCGTACCAGTCTTCCCAGGCCATTTTCTGGCGCATCTCGGAATACAGGGCCGGGATGTCGGCACAGGAGGAAAAATCAAGAAACACGACACCGCTCAGCTTTTCCAGCAGAGCGTAGCAGGCCTGCTCGATCACATCCAGACATCCGGAAAAATCCCGCGTATACCAGGGATCCGGAATGGATTCCGATCCGCGGCCCAGGTATTCCAGAAGGTTATGAATCCGGCCTTCCGGATCTCCGTGGAAAATACGCCTCAGATCCCAGCGGTTTTCATCATCCATGCCGATGATCAGATCATAGCAGGCATAGTCCGATCTTCTGACTTTCCGGGCTGTTTTTCCGGTGCAGTCATAACCGCGTTCTTCCAGAAGACGGCGCATCGGCGGATAAACGGGATTGCCGATCTCTTCCGAAGTCGTGGCAGCAGAAGAAACGGGATATTCTTCCTCAAGCCCGCAGCGGACCGTCATATCGCGGAACAAAATTTCTGCAGCAGGACTGCGGCAGATATTTCCGTGGCATACAAATAAAATTCTGGTCAAATCCGGTCAGCTCCCTTATGAGTTAAAACAGCGCAGAAAATCATAACAATGTATTATACACCGGAAGTATGAATTTTTCCACACAAAAAACAGGGATGACGGCATGTCTGAAAATTACAGGAATTTGCGCAGATAAACCTTATCGATCAGCTGCTTGCCGCCTTCGAAGATGGGATGGTCATAGTGTTCAAGCATGTAATTGCGAATGGTATGATGGCGGACAAATCCGCAGTGTTCATAAAACGGCAGAGTCAGAGGACTGTCGCCCGTGCCGACCTGAAGCTCCCGGTATTGGCTGCAGTACCGGGCTGCTACAAAGTCAATCAGCATCTTTCCGTATCCTCTTCCCTGATACTCCGGAGCTACAGCGAGGTTCTGGATCTCCAGAACTCCGTCTCCCTCGTCCGTTACGACGCATTCGCCCTTTGCAATTCCGTCTTCCTCAAGAACGATCATCGTCCCTCTGGCAAGATAGAGGTCGATCAGGTTCTCCTGCTCATCGGCAAGCAGAAGCAGGGGAAGATAATCCCGCCTGTTGTCAACAATCTCTCTGAAAATCACGGCAGCATCCTCACAATCCTGATATTTCAATTCTTATCTTACCGCATGTCTCAGGATATTTCCACTATAAAAACGGCACTCTGCCGAGGCAGAGTGCCCTGTGAATGTTTACCGTGTCCGGATCACACGGGAATCAGGAAGTTGTCTTCATCGTCCTGATTGCCCGTATTCTGAACGGTGAGATTGTTCATCGTAAGGCCGTTTCCGGTTCCTCCGTAATAGACAAGACCGCCGGCATGCACCATTTCGCCCTTGTAGACAAGAGGCTTCGCAGATTTATCCTTCTTCCTGCCGCTGAAATCCTTGTTGATCAGCGTGGTAAGCTCAATCCCGCCGGAAACCTGATCCAGAGCTTCATCGTCCAGAGACTGTTTCCCTTTGACTTTATCCATTTCAGACACCTCCTGAGAGTGTATTTTCAGCTTGTGAGCCTATCATATCACGGGAAATGTCACAAAACTATCACACAAGTCAAGACCTCCGGCTAAGCCGGAGGCTTGATGTAGCCCTAGAAGGGCATTATACTTGCAACCCCTAAAGGGGCCTGAAAGGTTTGCCGACCGCATATCTTTCTCAGGCCACCCCTGAAGGGGTTATTTTTTTGCTTT
>JAFYHU010000001.1 GCA_017538965.1 Oscillospiraceae bacterium | reverse complement strand
GCTTACACCGCAGTTTTTCGCAATGTCTTTAATCGTCATATTATTTGATCTGATTCTGTTATATTTGCCAAATCACTAAACAAACGTTTTAGGAAAAGGCTCTGATAACGATACCGGGAACGATACCGGGAACGTTTCCAGCCCTACTGCGATGAGTGTAACAGCCTCTATCCGCAATGTCAACGAAAATCAGAGCATGATAAAGAACTTCAGCACTTTTTACATTTTTTAGTTTTATTTTTTGTGCATTATATAAAACGGAAAACGTCAAATACCACTTGACATATGAAGTTTCTCTTTACAACTTCACAACTTTCATCCAAAATGAGGTATCCTAAACAGCGGAAAGGACGAAGCAGGATGATTCATCATTCTTTATTATACAAGTCAGTGTCCGTTCAACGCAAAACATGTGCCAATTGTTGAACAGGCTGCAATCGAACACAGTATTGCTTTCAAGGCGATCCATATAGAGAGCAAAGAAGATGCGCAGAATGCGCCTACACCGATCACAACCTACGCGTTGTTTTACAACGGAGAATACCTGACAAACGAACAGATGAACGAAGCAAAATTCTTGAAGCTGTCCGCTCGTTAAATTCCAGTTTGTCGGGGAATCGCTAAATCGGGATTTGGAGAGGCAGAAGATGAAGGAAGAATGTTTAATTTGTAAAGCTCCACTGGAGTATCTTGAGACGGGCGTTCTCATGGAGTGCGAGATTTGCCATAAAAGAGAAAACAGCAAGACAAGATGTGTGAACGGACACTATGTATGTAACGATTGCCACACAAAGGGACTTGACTCCGTGATCGGAGTATGCATGACGGAAACTTCAAAGAATCCGATAGCCGTTATCGAAAAGATAATGACAATGCCGTTTTGTCATATGCATGGGCCGGAACATCATGTTATGGTCGGGTCTGCCCTGCTGACTGCATATAAGAATGCAGGCGGAGACATTGACCTTCATGGTGCATTGATCGAAATGATGAATCGCGGAAAAAGCGTACCCGGCGGTGCCTGCGGATTCTGGGGAGCCTGTGGGGCAGGAATCAGTTCAGGGATGTTTATATCCATTATCTCAAAGTCCACCCCTTTGGCGAATGAGCCGTTTGCGCTGTCACACAAAATGACTGCCAAATCACTTGGACAGATTGGTGAAATCGGAGGTCCGCGCTGCTGCAAGAGGGACTCGTTCCTGTCCATCCTTGCGGCTGTCGACTTTGTGAAAGATCACTTTGGGGTTGAAATGGAAAAATCAGAAGTCGTGTGTCACTTCTCGGCACAAAACAATCAATGCATCGGAAAACGCTGTCCTTTCTCCAAAGCAAACCATTGATACAGCTTCGAGTTTGCCAGACAGAACAAATAAGATCCAAAAAAACCTGAATTTACACGTTGATGATATGGAATGTGTCGAAATTGACAATCATAATATGCATTTGTTCAGGGCTGGAGATGCAAACAGGCCAAAGCTGGTTTTTATGTCCGGTTCCGGAACTGTCGCTCCCGTCTATGATTTTAAGATTCTGTATGACAAACTTGTCAGCGATTACAGAGTCGTTGTAATTGAGAAGTTCGGTTACGGATATTCAGATCTGTACGAGGCCCCATGTGACATTGACTCGGTAGTCGCCTTTCAAAGAGAGGCATTGGAAAAAGCCGGAGAAAAAGGGCCGTATATTCTGTTGCCGCATTCCATGTCTGGACTGGAAGCAATCCGTTGGAAGCAAAAATATCCGGACGAGGTCAAGGCGATCATCGGACTGGACATGGCTGTACCGGGGGTTTACCTGCATTGGAAACAGGAAGAGATCGATCAGCGTATTCGTTTTATGAAGAGAATGCGAAGCCTCAATGCCCACGGATTCCTTTTCTGGTATCCTCTGAACAAGCGCGGACTTAACAGGGGTGAAATAAAACAGCAGCAAGTCCTGAGAAAAAGAAACGCGATGAATCCGTGCTATGAGAACGAGGCAAAAGCCATATTGGAAAATGCGAAAATTGTGAACTCGGCCGGAGGGATCGATTGCCCGATTTTGATGTTTGTATCTGACGGCAAACAGGTATCATCCGGATGGATCAATTATGAACGCGAGTTTGCCGATCGGATGCATGCAAAGACAGTTTACCTGAACTGTGGCCATTACATTCATTATTACGCAAGTGAACGTATCAGCCGGGAAATCAAAGCGTTCGTAAACCGGATCATGGAACTATAATACTGGTCTCCTGATCATCTTGCCGATACTGCTCATTGCTGGGCTCAACAGGGCTTGGCTTTCCGCCTGAACCGGTGTACAAGCTTATAAATACCATATCCAATGGCCACACCGACCGTATTGAGGATCAGATCATCGACATCGCTTACACTTCCGGGGAAGAGCAATTGCATCATCTCAATGACGAGCGACAATCCCGCCCCGGCGAGAAGAACCTTCCAAAAGCGGTCCAGGCGGGGATACAAAATCGGCAGGATGATGCCTGTCGGGATAAACATGCATATATTTCCGATGATATTGATGGCGGCTTCGCGTTGATTGTCATAATCGAGAATATGGACAATCGGAATCAAATTGATCCGAAGCGGCTGAATACTGTTCAGATTGATCATAAGCGGCCGCACATGACCGTTGACAGTGAAAAACGGGTAAAAGACGAAGCGAATCAGAACGGCAAGATTTACAAACATCAAAAGAAGAACCGCTTCTCTTTTCCAGACAATCTTCTTCTGCCGCAGCCAAAGGATTCCCCGGCAGAGGAGCCACAGCGCTGCGAAAACCAATTCGCCGCTCAGCAAAGAAATCTCGATCATGCGCTGCACCTCCTCAAACGCCGAACAGCCGTGCGTCCTTTACGCCCATAGTATGCGGTCTCTTCATAGCTTTCCTTCATTTTCAAACGCGCACAGGCTACCAAAGAAGCCTTGTTATGTCCATCACAATACAGTCTCAAATATCAACGGAAAGGAGAAAAGAGCGTCGAAACGAGTCGATTGGTTAACGTAAGATGGTTTCAGGTTCGGTGCGAAAGTCTTGAAAAGAAAGGACTATCTCGGCGGTTACAGATTATGTGGTTTGTTTCTTTTAATTATGAAAGCTTCTCTACCCGGCCGCTTCATCAGTGCCATCGATGAACGCGTTTTGTGTTTATTACTTTTTTGCCATGTTTCGCGGTTGCCCCGTCAGGGGCGAGCGAAACGGCAAGTCAGCAACCACCACTTCAAGTGGTGGTTTGCAAATAGCCCTATAAGGGCTGAATACATGCGCCGCCTAAAGGCGGGTGTTGCAAGCCATTCTTGCTTTTTCCGCTTAAAGCGGCCTATAAGATTTCTTCTCTTCGTTCATGGATTCTTCGGTCTGACGCCTGATGTATTCTTTCACGGTTTCTTCGTTCACGTTTCCGACCGTCGCTACATAGTACCCTCTGGCCCAAAAACTTCTGTCCCATTTACTCCCCAGTTCTGGATGCTTACCGAAGATCATCAGCGCCGACTTTCCTTTGAGATACCCCACAAAATCTGAGATACTCCGTTTCGGCGGGATGCTTACACATAGATGCACATGATCTGCGCAAACCGCACCTGCAATAATCTCCACTTTCTTGTAACTACACAGCGTCTTGATTATATCTCTCACGTCGTCTTTTACCATTCCGTACAATTTCTTCCGACGAAACTTTGGGATAATTCATGATCTGGATGAGTCGGACAATACACGAGCCAAGGAGTCGTCCATGTTAGGGCTGCCCTTCAAAAGCATCTTCGCGGAAACTGTCAAAATCGGTGATCGTACCATTAACGGGAATCAGCTCAAATGGAGCGTTTTTCACGATTTCCCTGCTGGAAAGATGTATAGCACCGTTCAGGAATGGGTTTTCCCGTTCATCAAGAACCTGCACGGCGACATGGAGAGCGCCTATTCCAAATACATGGGCGACGCCATCTTCAAGATCCCGACGCCCCTGATGCTGGACAAGATCGTCACGGCCATGGACGGCATCTATGAACAGATAGCTCAGCTCAAAGCCGCCGACACCCGCGGCGACGTGTACGAATACCTGCTCTCCAAGATCGCGACTGCGGGCGTCAACGGCCAGTTCCGTACGCCGCGGCGCATCATCCGTATGATGGTGGAGCTGATGGAGCCGAAGGCGGACGATATCGTCTGTGAAAACTGCACTACGTCTTTGATACGGATTGCAGCGGCATAATGACGAGGGCTCGTTTTTCGGGCAAAAAGGGCTCGTTCGAGCCTTCTTGTGAAGTCGGGTATTTACCCGGCTGTTTTTTTGTTTGTTAGCGAGCATTTGAAGCAAAAAAAGATGTGAGATTTACAATCTCCCTATTGACATATGTACTTCTATATAGTATAATCCGAAACGGAATTGACCAAGGAGGTTATATTATGAATAAGATTACTGTTGGCAACATCCCAGCTTTCACTTCTCCCAACTCCATGGTGCTGGTGTGCACCGAAAAGCCGGATGGGAGCACTAATATGTGTACACTGGCTTGGTGGACGATTGCTTCTACCAATCCCGGAAAAATCATGTTCTCCCTGAATAAAGGCGCATACACGTTGGAGCTGCTTGCTGAAAAGAAGGAAGTTGTCATTGCGGTGCCCGGTGTTGAGCTGACCGGTGCACTGATCGGATGTGGAACCTGCTCCGGTCGGGATACAGATAAAGCGGCAAAGGTTGGACTGACTATGCAGGACATTGAAGGCACCAACATTAAAGCGCCGGTTCCCTGCAAGATGCTCATCCATGCGACAGTTGCTCAAACGATGGATGCTGATGATCACGTTGTTCATCTCTGCGATGTCAAAGGCGTCTACGGTGACGAAAATGTAGATGCTGTGTACGGTTGGAAGGGTTACGCGGAATTTGCTGCTGCACAGCAGAAATAAGATCTACAGGGCAATTATCGGCAGATAGCTGCCCTTCTTTTATAGGGAGGCTTATCATGGGTACTCAAGGCGGATTTTTAATTACTCGAATCAAACAGGTCGGTGGCCGTGTATTTGAGCGAATTCTGGCCGAAAAGAAAATTGATGCTTTTAACGGTGCTCAGGGGCGGATACTCTACGTTCTCTGGCAGAAGGACGGTGTTCCGATCAGCGACCTATCAAAAGAAACAGGACTGGCGTTGACAACGCTTACCAGTATGCTAGATCGCATGGAGGCGGCTTCCTTAATTCGCCGAGACCGAGGTGATAAGGATCGAAGGAAAATTTTGATCTATCTCACAGATGAGGCAAAATCACTGGAAAAGGATTACCAAGAAGTGACTGAAGAAATCAGCAATATTTATTACAAGGGCTTCAGTAAAGATGAAATCGCCCAGCTTGAGGAATATCTCCGCAGAGTGCTTGCCAATGTGGAAGAGCGGCTGTAGTCGCCTGTCAAATGAGAAAGGAAGAAAATGTTTGTATGTATCAAGGATCAGATCCAGAACATGAATCTGGTCATCGGCTGCACTGTTGGGTGCGATTATTGCTACGCACGGAATAACGTTAAGCGCTGGCATATGATTGATGATTTTGCAAAGCCTGAATTTTTCCCAAATAAGCTGCGTTTGATGGAAAAGCAGCGTCCGCAGAACTTTCTGCTGACAGGCATGAGTGACCTTGCAGTTTGGAAGCAGGAATGGCTGGATAAGGTCTTCACGAGAATGCGGCAGAATCCGCAGCACCAATTTCTTTTCCTCTCCAAGCGTCCAGATCTTCTGAACATCGATACCGATCTTGAAAACGCGTGGTTTGGCGTGACGGTGACAAGGCGCTCTGAGCTCTGGAGAGTTGACGCCCTACGGGAGAATGTGAGAGCAAAGCACTATCACGTAACCTTTGAGCCGCTGTTTGATGATCCGGGCAAAGTTGATTTGCAGGGAGTCGACTGGATTGTTGTCGGTACCATGACCGGTGCACAAAGCAGGAAGGTTCATACAAAGCCTGCTTGGGCATATTCCCTGACAGAACAGGCGCATGCGCTTGATATACCGGTATTCATGAAAGAAGATCTTGTGCCCATCATTGGTGAGGAAAATATGATTCAGGAAATGCCAGAAGCCTATATCAGAGTATTGGAGGAGCAGGAGAAATGGCACAAGTAGTGATGGATGGTATTTTAATCGGCGATGCCGAAACAAAAAATATCATGACGAAATCCAGTCTCCCGGTGGGCGGTTATTCCGTTAATCCTTATGTGGGCTGTACCCATGCCTGTAAGTATTGCTATGCCTCCTTTATGAAGCGCTTTACCGGTCACACCGAGGAATGGGGTACATTTCTTGATGTGAAGCATTGGCCTGAAATAAAAAATGCGGAGAAATACGCAGGCCAGCGTGTAGTCATCGGCTCTGTGACGGACGGATACAATCCTCAGGAAGAGAAGTTTGGCAACACCAGAAAGCTTCTCGAACAGCTACGTGGCAGTGGTGCAGATATTCTGATTTGCACAAAGTCTGATCTTGTAGTCAGAGACATCGACCTCATAAAGGAGTTGGGACAGGTAACGGTTTCATGGTCAATCAATACACTGGACGAAGGTTTCAAGAATGACATGGACTCTGCCGTTTCTATCGAGCGGCGCATTGCCGCCATGAAAAAGGTCTATAATGCCGGTATTCGCACAGTTTGCTTTGTCTCACCAGTCTTTCCCGGCATCACGGACTTTGAAGCTATCTTTGAACGAGTAAAGGATCAGTGCGATTTGTTCTGGCTGGAGAACCTGAACCTGCGCGGTGGGTTTAAGAAAACCATAATGGACTATATTGCGGACAGGCATTCAGAGCTTATTCCGCTTTACGATGAAATATACAATAAAAAGAACCGCAGCTATTTCGAGGCGTTGGAGCAGAAAGCGGGAGAAATGGCGAAGAAGTATGATTGTCCCTTTGTTGATAATGAAATGCCATACGGCAGGGTGCCGCAGGGACATCCCGTGATCGTAGACTATTTCTATCATGAGGAGATTAGAGGTTCAGAGAACACAGGAAAACGTAATAAATAAGGCAAAATGCTCCCGGTCACCGGAATCATAATCCGATGATCGGGAGCTTGCTTTCTGTCCGGCTCAGCCCTCGAAGGTGGAGCCGTTTTTGAAGGTGAAGGTCAGGCGGCCATCCGCATAGGCCGTGGCGTAGTCCAGCAGGCCGCACCAGAGCTTTTCGCTGAAGGCGGTGACCTCGCCGTCATGCTGTTTCAGAATCCGGAGGAAGTCCTCCATCGTGCCGCGCCGGTCCCGGATGTCGCTGATCTGTTGTGCGACCGCATCCTTCTTGGTTTCGGCCTCCTTGAACTTCTGGCTGAGGGAATCGAAGCGCTGGTTGTACTCGGTCTGGTCCTGCGCGACCGTAGCGTTCTGCCGGATCATCTGCTGGATCATGCCGTTGAGCACTTCCATCTCCGAAAGGAGCTCCTGCTGCTGGGTCTCCAGCTCGGTGGTGTCGAGGGTCTTTGCCATGCCCAGCTCGTAGGCGGCAATGGCGGCGTCCCGTCCGGCCAGCAGCTGGTTGACTGCCGTCGTGAAGCGCTCCTTCACCGATGCCTCGTCGAGGTAAGGCGTGGTGCAGCGGACCTCGTTTTTGTATTTCCGGTTGCACTGCCAGACGGTCCGCTTGCACTTTTCCGGCGAGTGCCAGACCTTTGAGCCGTACCACCCGCCGCAGTCGCCGCACTTGATTCTGCCGGAGAGCAGGTGGACACCGCTGTGGCGATTCTTGCCCTTGGTCCGTTTGGCCAGTTCCCGCTGGACCATCTCGAAGGTCTCCGGGTCGATGATCGCTTCATGGTTGTTCTCCACATAGTACTGCGGGACCTCACCCTGATTGGTTCTCATCTTCTTGGTCAGGAAGTCCTCGCAGAAGGTCTTCTGCAGCAGGGCATCTCCCTTGTACTTCTCATTCGACAGGATGCTCTTGATAGTGGTCTGGCCCCACTGGCGCTTGCCTGCCGGTGTCGGGACGCCTTCGTCGGTCAGCGTCTTGGCGATGCCGTGATGCGTCATGCCCTTGAGGAACATGCCGTAGATGCGCTTGACCACCTTGGCCTGCTCCGGGTTGATCACCAGATTCCCATCCTCGCCTCGGTCATATCCGAGAAACCGTTTGAAGGGAACCGTGACCTTGCCGTCTGCAAAGCGCTTTCTCTGGCCCCATGTGCAGTTCTCGGAAATGGACCGGCTTTCTTCCTGCGCGAGGCTCGACATGATGGTCAGCAGGACTTCGCCTTTATTTTCATCCCCGCGATTATCCTTGCGCTCATTAACTTCAGTTCCATCTTTATAAACTCCGTGTTCAGCATCGACGACGCACACAATTTTCATCGCGGGCCGCTCGGTTTTCTCCCCTTTGTTGTTGCCGGTTTGTATTGTGTCTTTCTGGTTTATATTCTGATAAAACGCAGCAACAAAAAATCGATTGAGATCATTCCTATCGTCTTTCTCTGCTTTGCCCTGTTCTCGGGCCTGGTTCTGCCGTTTGTGTACGGCAAGGCTTACGCGCATATAATCAGATTTTCGCGCTTGGGGACATTGAGTTTCTCGACACAGGCTTTACTCCTCTGTCTGCAGAAGCTAAAACAGATGTATTCAGCGCGGCGATCTATCTGGAGCAGTGCAAGGATGCGCTGCTCAATGAGCTGAAATTTCTGCGCTGTCTGTGTATCGGGTTTGCACAGAAGCTCCAGAGCGCCATAACGGATTCAAACCGTTCGTCACTGCGGGAACGCGTCGCGCATTTCCTGCGTCTGGCCGAGCCGGGGCAGCCCATCACCGACATTGCGCGCATTGCGAAATCGCTCAATGTCAGCAATCGTCATCTTCTGCGAATACTCAAAGAATACTGTAATGCGGGTGTCCTCGAGCATGAGAAGAAGGGCGTTTACCGGCTGGTACACAAGCCATGATTCACTATTCCGCGGCTGGGGCTCCCCTGCTCGCAGCGTTTGAATCTTTTCCTTATCTCATTGAAGCTTCGCGATGATCCAAAAGAAAGGCGTTGCCTCTCAACAGCTGTTCGCTATCAGAGATAACGCCTTTTTACTTGGATTCAGGGCTCCTTTTCCTCAAAATCAGATGCTTCCGCAAACTTGCTGGGCTTGATGAAGAAATTGGGGCCGGTGCCGCCGTCGGGGAAGCACGGCAGCTCCGTGACAAGATCATCGCCGTACAGGGCCTTGAGCTCGTCAACGGGCCCGAACTTCAAAGCGCGCATCATGCAGCTCGTGACGCACGCGGGCTCCTCGCCCTTGCGGACAAGCTCGATGCAGCCGTTGCATTTGCCGACCGCCTCGCGCTCGGGGATGAAGACAGGGTGGCCGTAGGGGCAGGCCTTGACGCACATCTGGCACATCTCGCCGAGACACTTGATGTTGTCGTCATGGCAGACAAGCCCGGTCTCCTCGTCCTTCACGGTGCGCTTGGTGGGGCAGGCCGCCACGCACGCGGGGTTGTCGCAGTGGTTGCAGGTGGTGGCTAGGTGATAGATGCCGGGGTTGGGGTATTCGCCCGTCTCGAAGGTGCGGACCTTGCGGTAGAGCGTGCCGACGTCGAGCCGGTTTTTATCCTTGCAGGCGATCTGACAGGTGTGGCAGCCGGCGCACACGGTCTGATCGAAATAGAATCCATACTGTGCCATGTTTTACCCTCCTCACTCAGTCAAACAGAATCGTCTGGGGGACATCCTTGTCGTCGGGGATCTCCTCGCTGTACTTGCTCACTTCGACGTTCAGCGTGTTGTAGCCGCTGCAGCCGAGGCCGCGGGCGACCTGGCCGGTGATGTAGTTCTCGGAGCCGCTCTGATCGATGCCGGTCTTCTCGTCCACGCGGATCCACGGGCCGTGGGGCAGGCCGACCACGCCGGGCATCAGGCGGGCGGTGACATAGGCCTTGCGCAGGGTCTCGCCGTATTTAGAGGCGATCTTCACCGTGTCGCCGTCAGCGATGCCGCGCGCCTCGGCGTCCTTCTTTGCGAGGAAGACGGGGTTCGGGCAGGCCTCGCGCAGCCAGGGGACATTGTCGAAGATGGAGTGGGAACGGCGCTGGTAGTGCGGGTTGATGCACTGGAGAGGATACTCGCTCTTCTCGCCGCCGAGCTTGCCGTCCACGAAGGTCTCCTCGTAGCCCTGGGTCGGGACGCGGTACTTCGGGATGGCGCTGTACTCCTCCTCGGAATAGCCCTGGGAGTTGAGGATATCGGCCCAGGCCTGGCAGGCAAACTCGATCTTGCCGGAGGTGGTGGTGATGGGATGGCCCTCGGGATCGTCGCGGAACTCCTTCTTGTGGATGAAGCCGAAGTTGTCGCCGATGTGGCGGTCGACGCGGTAGAGGCCGTCCTCCATATACTTGGCGATGGGGACGCGGCCCTCCTGCGGCTCGCCCTCGACGCCCCACTCCTTGATATCGTCCTCGGTGATGGAGACGAGGTTTTCCCAGCTCTCGCCGTCCTCCTTGATGACCGTGGAGGTGGCGACGGCGTTGAACAGGCGCTGCTTTTCGGACACGGTGCCCCACATCTCGGGCGCGAGACCGAACTTCGCGCCGATGGTCATCATGGCCTCGTCGTCGCTCTTGGACTCATAGAAGGGGTCGAGCATGCCGCGGTTGATGAGCAAGATGTCGCGGTTCATGTAGCCCTCCCAGACGTAGGATCCCTCGCGCTCCCAGTTGGTGGTGATGGGCAGGACAATGTCGGCGTACTTGTTGGTGGCGGTGAGGAAGTGGCCCTGGCCGACCACGAACTCCACGGAGCGCATGGCCTCCACGCCCTCCTTGGCGCCCTCGCAGGTGGTGAGCTTGGCCTTGTTGGTGGTCCAGATCATCTTGATGGGAGCCTTGATGTACTCGACCTTCTTCGTCAGGTCATAGCCCGAGACCACGTCCTTCCAGCCGTCGGGGCCCGCGTCGTTGAGAGCGGTGAAAATGCCGGTGGGGTTGAAGGCCTCGCCCTTGACGGCCTTCCAGATCTGGTTGTCGCAGATCGGGGTGGCCGCGCCGGTGCCGCCGGTCGCGCCGGAGGAGCCGCCGGAGCCCGCCTTGACAAGACGGGGGCCGAAGTTGTTGGTGTGGTTCCAGGCGGTGGGGCCGACGCTGTTGCCGCTCTTGCCGATGTGGCCGCCCATGGCGCCGAGGGCAATGGCGGTCTGGGGAAGCTGCTCGGTGTCATAGGTGCGGGCGCTGGCCCAGGAGGAGAGAAGCGCCACGTTGTTGTCCTTGCCGAGGATGCGCGCGACCTCGCGCAGGGTGTCGGCGGGAACGCCGGTGATCTCCTCGGCCCACTCGGGGGTCTTGGGGATGCCGTCGTATTCGCCGCGCAGATAGTCGAAGTAGTTCTCGTCAGACTTGACGTCGGCGGGCATGTGATCCTTGTCCTGGCCGACGCAGCATCGGTCGAGGAAGTCCCAGTCGATGAGAGAGCCGTCCTTGTCCTCCTCCAGCAGCACATAGGACATGGCCATCATGGCGGCCATATCGGTGCCGGGGCGGATGGGGACCCACTGCGCGTCCAGAATGGCGGAGGTATCGGTGTAGATAGGGTCGAAGATGATGAACTTGACGCCCGCGTTCTTCCAGGCGACGGCGTAGTTGGTGGCGTTGCCGAGGGCCGCCCAGGCGGGGTTGTAGCCGAAGGCCACCACATAGTCGCAGTTCATGAAGTCCAGACGGTCATTGTTGCAGTCGTAGTAGTTGCAGCCGTCGCCCCAGCCGAAGACACCGGGGGCAAACCAGGTGCCCCAGGAGCTGGTGGTCCAGGAATTGAGGTAGTTGATGTTCAGCTTGTTCAGAAGGCTGGAGCATCCGCCGCCGAAGGTGAGGATGGCGTTGTCGCCGTAGGTGGAATTGATGCGCTCGATCTCGTCATGGATGTAGGTCGCGGCCTCGTCCCAGGAGATGCGTTCCCACTCGTCCTGACCTCTGAGCTCGGGGTTGGGATTGTCGGGGCTCCAGTTTTTGCGCTTCATGGGGTATTTCAGGCGGTCAAGGCCCCTCGCCTGATACTGCTGGGAAAAGCCGCGCAGGCAGGCGCGCTGCTGACGGTTGACCTCGTCGTCGGTGTTGAAGCTGTCGGTGCCCTGGCGGAGAATGACGCCGTCCTTGACGTATGCGCGGACAAGACACTTGCCGCCGCAGTTGTGCCAGCAGGGCGCGGCGACCCATTTGCCGCCCTCGGCCGCGTCGCTGACGACCGGCGCGCCCGCGGGCGCGGTCCCCTCAGCGGAGGCCTTGAGACGGTTTTCGCCCCCGTTTGCGATCCCGAGACCGGCTGCCGCCGCGGTGGCGGCAAGCGTGCCCTTGAGGAAATCGCGGCGGCTGAACTTTGCATTCAGAACGTCTTCAATCATGTGCATGTACTCCTTCCGATAATAAGTCATTCAGGGTTTCACGATCTTGTTTCAAAAAGCTGTCAAGAATCCGCAGAAGCTGCGGATAGAGCAGGGCCGTCCCCGTTTTACCCGCTCTCTCCGCAAGCAGCGGAACCCAGACCAGCAGGTGCTCCTTCAGAAAATCCCGCGCCCCCCGTAGCGCTGCGTCAAGCGTTTCGGCGTCCCCCGCCCCGAAGGCGTCCGCTGCGCGCCGGGCAAGCTCGGCCATAAACCCCAGCTCCAGCGCCAGACTGTCGTCGGCCACCCTGGGGTATTCCTCCGGCAGCAGCCCGAAGCGGTGATAGCAGGCCCGGACCTGCAGAGTGCTCTCCTGGAAGAGCATCCCCTCCTCGCCCACGTAGACCGACTCCCAGGGCGGGGCGTCCATCTCCAGCGGGCCGACAAAGAGGCGCGTATACTCCTCGCGCAGGCGCTCCGTGAAAGCGGCGTCGTCCGCCTTCCCGCGCAGGCGCGTGAGTCCGGCGGAGAGCTCCTCGGGAATCCCGACCCCGAGCAGCTCAAAGCAGCCGCGGGTCGTCTCCGATGTCAGCAGCTCCAGAAAGGCCTTGTCCGGCTCGCGCGCGAAGGCTTTGTACAGAAGCTGATAGAGATAGTTCCGGCTGACGAGCAGCAGCTCACAGGCTTCGTTCCTGTCGATCACATTCACCTCCCGAAAAGAAGAGAAGGAACACCGACGCACCCTGCCTTTCGGCGGGTCTTTCGGTGTTCCTTCGCAAATCTGGCAAGCGGCGCGGTTGCCCCCGCCACTCATCGGCTGAACCTGCCCGGAGGGTAGGGACAGCTTGGAACCGATATGGAAATTATCAAGTATACTATATATGCTGCGGCCCGCTTTTGTCAAGCACAAAAAGTCTCTATTTTCGGCTTTTCGCCGCTTTTGCGCAGCGTCGGCAGATCGGCGGATCTGTCCCCGGCAGAAGCACCGCCCCGCAGCTTTCGCAGGAGAGGCTTTTTACGCGCACCAGCGGCAGCTTATCCAGGTGCGGCAGCGCCAGCGCCTCCAGACCGTCCAGGCCCTTATGCGGACAGAGCCCCACACAGAGCGAGCAGGCGGTGCATTTATACGGCTCGATATACACAAGGCGCGTGCCGCCCTCCTCCCGCACGAGGGATAGGGCCTGATGGGGGCAGACCTCCGCGCAGATCCCGCAGCCGAAGCAGTTGAGATTGAAGCGCGGCAGCGGCAGAACAACATGCAGCCCAGGGTTTTCCCGGCGCTCATCTCTGACGGCTTCGGCCAGCAGCCTGCGCGCGGCGAGGGGCTCCGCCTGTTCGCCGAGCAGGAGCGGGAGACGTTTTTCCGCCTCCCTGAAAAGCCGCTTTTCGGCGCGGCGGCGTATGCCGCCGAAGAGCTCCCGCCTTGTCACGGCGGGCATCTCCGGCGTCTCCTCCGGGACAGCGGGCGGCGTGTCTTCTCCATCGACGATCTGAACCCGCTCACGAAAAAGACCGGGGCCGAGGAAGCTTTTCAGCGCCTCAACAGCGGCCGTCACCGCCGCCCTCTGCATTTCGCGCGGGCAGGAGGCGCAGGCGCGCGTATACAGGCACAGCTTTCCGCGCAGCGCGAACACAGCCGGAAGCTCCCACGGGACGGAGGCGAGGCAGCCGACACGGAGCGTGCCGACGTCAGCCTCCCGTCGGCAGGTGATGCGGACCTGCGCACTCTCCAGAGCTTCCGCATAGTCCCGGCGCGTGGGCTCGGAGGGGATCAGCGCCCGCGTTGGACAGGCGGAGACGCACAGCGAGCAGTCCGTACACAGCTCCCAGCGCATGGCCCCGCCGCTTTTCAGCGGGAAGACGCCGTGGGGGCAGATCTCCGCACAGCGCGTGCAGGGCTCACGGCGCTGCAGACGGTTCAGACAGAGCCCGGCCCTGAGCGCCGGACGGCTGTTAAAATTCATGGCACTGCCGACGCTTTCGCTCAGGAAGCCCACAGGATCACCTCATTTCAGTTGCGCGAAAGGAGAATTTAGAGTAGAATAGCGCCGGGAGGGATGCACATGCTGGAAGAAATCACACGCCAAAACCTGGGCAGCATCCGCAATTCCACATTTCGGCACTACGCTCGGATCTACGTGGATATCTACGAGAGCTTTCTGGCGCAGGTCGGACAGTTCGGCCTGCCGTTTGAGACAGACGCCGCGCCGCAGACGCAGATCGCGCAGGAGCGGGCCGCGCTGCGGACCCTCCCGGAGATCGCGCCGCGCTGTGAGGGGGCGAGTCTTGTATACAAACGCCTCTCCCCTGCGTGCGAGGTTTGCAGGCAGGGCGTCAACACGCTGACAAGCCACATCTCTTTCCGCTGCCATCGGCATTGTTTTTTCTGCTTCAATCCCAATCAGGAGAATTTTGAGGCGCATCTTGCGCAGGAAAACGACTGGCGGGCGGAGCTGGACGCCTATCGCCGCGCGGGGCAGACGCTCACGCACATCGCCCTCACCGGCGGCGAGCCGCTGCTGCATCCGCGGGAGTGTGAGGCGTTTTTCGGTCTCGCGCGTGAATACTGGCCCGGCGCCCACCTGCGCCTGTATACCTCGGGAGACCTGCTTGACGCGGCGGAGCTTGAGAGACTGGGCGCGGCCGGACTGGACGAGATCCGCTTCAGCTATAAGATGGAGGACGATCCCGCGCTTCGGGCGAAGGTTCTCGCCAACATGGCGCTTGCGCGGGAATATATTTCCACTGTGATGGTGGAGATGCCGGTCATGCCGGACATGGAGGAGGAAATGCGCGCGCTGCTCCTGCGTCTGGATGAGATCGGGATCTGGGGCGTCAACCTTCTGGAGCTCTGTTTTCCCTATCACAACGCGGAGGCCTTCCGCGCGCGCGGCTTTCGCCTGAGATACCCGCCCTACCGCACGCTGTACAACTTCTGGTATGCGGGCGGCCTGCCGGTCTCCGGCAGCGAGGCGGCGGCTCTGCGCCTGCTCCGCTTCGCGGCGGAGCGGAAGCTCAGCCTCGGGGTACACTACTGCTCACTGGAAAACAAAAACTTCGGGCAGATGTATCAGCAGAACAATCACCCGGCGCTGATCCCGCCCACCGTCCTGTTTTCTGAGCGGGACTACTATCTCAAAACCGTCAAGGCCTTCGGAGAGGATGCGCTTGCGGTCAAAAAGCTCTTTGACAAGCGCGGAAACAGCCGTTATCTCTATGAGGAACGCGGCGGCTATATGCAGATTCACCCGGCCGACGCCGCGCGCCTGATCGGGCGGCGGCTTGAGCTTGCCCTGTCCGTGAATGTCCTGGAGGAGCGCGATGGGACGCCCTGCCTGCGGGAGCTCAAGCTTTTACGTGCCTCCGCCGCGGACTGTGATCCGGCGGCGCTGTAGTCACAGCGCCAGGAAGAAGCCCTGTAAGACGGTGCCCGCCTCCACCGGGCCGCTCCCGGCTGGGACGATGGCGGCGAGGTCGCAGCCGATGAGGCTGCTGATCATCACGTTGCCCTGGCCGGAAGACAGGCGGAGCTTCAAAGTGCCGTCGCTTAAATCGGAATAGCCGCGCAGAAGGCGGTTTGCGGGGCTGGGCTTGCCGAACCGTTCAGCCAGGGTGACGGGAAACTCCCTGATTTCGCAGTCCCGGCGTCCGCAAAGCCGTCTGAGTGCAGGCAAGGCCACTGCGTAAAAATTGGTGATGGAGGAGGCGGGATTTCCCGACAGGCCGCACAGCAGCTTTCCCTCGTACATCCCGTAGCAGCAGGCCATGCCGGGCTTGAGATCCACACCGTGGACCAGGATCTTTGCGCCGATCCGCTCCATGGCCTGCGGCGTCAGATCAAAGTCCCCCACAGACACGCCGCCGGTGGTGATCAGGGCATCGCACTCCGAAAGCGCCCGCTCTGTGACTGCCGCGATCTCCTCCGTTTTGTCCTCCACGCTGCCGTACAAAACCGGCTCTGCTCCTAGGCGGCTTACCAGCGCCGCCATGCTGTAGCGGTTGGTGTCGTGGATTTTCCCCAGCGGCAGATCGTGGCCCAGCTCAATGAGCTCACTGCCTGTGGAGAGGATGCCGATGCGCGGGCGTCGGTAGACCAGAGGTTCGGCGATGTTCTGCCCGGAAAGGGAGCCCATGAGTCCGGCGTCGATGAGCTGCCCGCAGGGTGAGAGCAGCGCCCCCTGCCGGATGTCCTCACCCTTGCGCACGATATTCTCACCGGGCCGAAGAGGTTTGAACAGTGTCACTGCGCTGTCGGTAAATTCCGTGTGCTCAAAGGGGATCACCGCATCACCGCCCGGCGGGATCGGTGCGCCGGTCAGGATCTTGGACGCCTGCCCCGCGCCCAGGGCATGCGTTGGAATACAGGAGGCCGGGATCTCTTCCATGATTCTCAGCGTGACCGGGTTTTCTTTGGATGCGCCGAGACTGTCCGCCGCGCGCAAGACATATCCGTCAAAGGGCGAGCGGTCGAAGGGCGGCACATCGCTTGTGGCGACAAGCTCCCGGGCGAGAACGCGGTAGGCGCACGCGGCAAGAGGCACGCGCTCCGTCCCGACAGGCCGGACGACTTCCAGCAGCGCGGAACGCGCCTCACGATAGGTCAATTTATCATTCATAGAGTTCATTCCTTCCCAATGGGATAAACAGTTTATCACGGCCCCCGGTGCTTGTAAACAGCTTTGAAAGCGAGTGTTTCCATGAAACCAAAACCCTGTATCGTCGCCGTTTCCGGCGTAAAAAACACAGGAAAAACCAGACTCATCGAGGGCCTGCTGCCGGAGCTGACCGCGCGCGGCCTGTGCCCCGCCGTCATTAAGCACGACGGGCACCGCTTTGAGCCTGACCGCCCCGGTACGGACAGCTTTCGTTATCTTTCGGCGGGGGCTGTCGGTGCCGCCGTCTTTGACGGTGAAAAATACCAGCTCGTACGCAAAACAACTGTCGACGAGATGGCGCTTCTCGGCCAGTTTCCGGAGGCAGACCTGATCCTCCTGGAGGGCTTCAAGGGCTCCCGCTGGCCGAAGCTGGAGCTTATGCGCAGCTGTGTGTCGGGCAGCCCGGTCTGCCATCCCTCTACAAGGCTTGCCTTTGTGTCGGACATGGGTGCTCCCGAGCCGGGCTTTTCGGTCTACTCCCCTGACGACACCGCCGGGCTCGCGGATTTCCTGCTCGATTTATCACACTGCGGCAGGGACTGCTCCGCAATCCTGCTTGCCGGGGGCAAAAGCTCCCGCATGGGAAGCAGCAAGGCGGAGCTGCCCTTCGGCGGCATGCGCATGATCGATTATCAGGTGCAGCGCCTGATCTCGCTCGGTATTGAGGACATTGTGGTCGCGGGCCGCACAGGCGAGGTGAGCGGCGCGCGGTGTGTGCCGGACGAGCGTGCGTATTTGGGACCTCTCGGAGGGCTCAAGTCGGGGCTTGCTGCGGCAAAAAACAACAAGTGCCTCGTTCTGAGCGTTGATGCCCCGCTGGTTCCCTTTGCGGTACTCTTCGAGCTCATGCGCCGTCACCGCTCCGGCATTACGATTGCTGAGCATGGCGGGCAGCTTGAGCCTTTGATCGGCATTTACGACCGTTCGCTCACAGACGATTGCGCCGCGCTTCTCAATACCGCGCGAACATCTGTGCGGCGGCTCTTTGACAAGGCTTCTTTTCAGGCCCTGCACTTTGAAATTGATCCGCTTCTTCTCTCCAACTGCAACACCCCGGAGGAATACGCGCGCATGATTGCCTTTTCCTGACGGCGCCGTGAGCTTTGGCAAAAACAACATGCTTCACATCGGTTTCGCCGAGTGTCCGCACTGCGGGTGATGCAAAAGAATACCTTGATGTTTCTGGCCATCGCGGTAATTTAACGGCAAATGCGGACAATCCTTCGGATTCCCGCTGTCGGTCTGATCCCTCTGTCTCGCCGTGGGATGTGATTGTCCGTGTCGTCACATGGTTTACGCCCGTCGATTGCCCGATACGAAGCTGAGATGCATCCTGTCGAGCAGACTGTAAACAATTAAAAGAAGATTTGCAGCTCTGCGGTTGCCGCTGCATACAGGTTGTGCTTTTCCATCGGCGTGAGGACGCCGGGGTTGCGCTGCACGCGCTGGTTGTTGCAGTAACGGATATAATTCTCAATCATATCGACTAATTATTTCTTGCCGGTAAATCGCTTGCCGTACGAATCGGCAATGACAAACGCTCCTTTTTCTGTTTTTCCGCTCAGCGGGTTGCGTTGTTCAAGTGCTCTGTTCCAACCGAAGGGCTTCTTCCACCGCGCGCACCAGTTGATCGGCACAGGACGTGCCGCGCCCGCCGCAGTCGTTCCCCTTCAAAATGCGGATTGCCTGATTGGCTTCTTGTCCCTCCAGCAGCTTGCTGATGGCGTTGAGGTTGCCGTTGCAGCCCCCGACGAAATGAATATCATGGAGCTTTCCGTTCTCCAGGCCAAAGCTGATCTGGCGGGAGCAAACGCGCTGGGGCTTATAAGTATAGGTATTCATTACGATATGAAAAGTACAGGAATCGTCAGGAAAGTTGACGAGCTCGGACGAATCGTTCTCCCCATCGAGATGCGCCGCACACTCGGAGTTGATAACCGTGATCCGATTGAAATGTTTCTCGATGGAAAGAACATCATTCTCCGAAAATATGCGCCGGGCTGCGTATTCTGTGGAAACCCGAAGGAAAACAGCGAATACACAGGTAAGCGAGTATGCCGGGATTGTATAAGAGGTATGTAGTCGCTGGAGTTCATTATACTCCAGCGGTTTTTGTTTGTAAAATAGAAAAATGCCCTGCGCACCAACACCCCAAAAGTGAGCTGGGGATAAGTTTCTTTACAGCATATTCACACAATCAGCATTTTCCAGTGTTATGTAACCTGTCAAGAAAAAAAATAAAACCAGTCTATCATTTCATGTACTGTGATAGACTGGTTTTAATCTTAGGACGTGTTGCTCGATCAATCTTTGTTACGAGCTGCTTTTACCAGATATCCTTATCGCCGGTTTCTTCACCTTTGACCCAGTAGAGCTTGTTCTGGTCAATGCGAACGTAGATCTTGTCTACTTCGCCGACCAGCGTTTTGACTGCGTCAACCGTTATCTCGCCGCCGAAGGGAGACTGGAGGATGACGGTAGGGGCCGCCGGAGTTTTCTTCTCCGGCGTGGGCTTCTTCGGTTCAGCTTTCTTTTCTGCTTTTTTCGCCGGTGCAGAAGCTGTGGCAATTATAGTTTCCTCAACTTTCTTCGGCGCGACGTTCTTCCCCGGCGTTGCCTTCTTCTCCTGCGCAGCCATCTTCTCCGGCGCGGTTGCGGCAGTCTCGGTCTCGGCGGGCTTCTGCGCATTCGAGTCTGAACTGTCTTTGCTTTTCACATATAACGGATGTAATTCCGAAAACAGCTTTCGTTCCGTATATTCTCCGCAAATCCTTATTCCGTTCAGCTTGAATACTCCTCATAGCACCAGCGGGCGATTCTCTGAATCAGCTCCGTTGGCAGTTCATTCTTCCACGGCAGGCGGATCGTGCCCTTGCACACATCCCAGCCCCGCAATTCTTCGGCAAACACCGTTGTTGCCTCGCCTCCCGGGTACAGTCCCAGATGCTTCTTTGACGCGGCGAAATGGATGATGTTCCGGCCTTTCCAGTATGTCGGCATTGACCAGGAAATCCGCTCCTCGGCGTCCGGAAGAGCGGCGCGGAGATTTCACGGATTTCTATCAGCTTCGCCTGCACGGCTTCATCCTGCGCGGCTATGTACGCATCTATGGTTTGCGGTTTCACGCAGTAATGATCCTGACCCTCTCTGCTGAATTCCCGACCGCATTTTGGGCATTTCCACATTGCTTTTCCCCCGTACAGGCATCCTTGGCATTCTCCGGGATGTCAAAGATCAATCCTTATATTTATCCCGCACTTCCAGTATTTTATCATGCGCGGCAGCGAAGGCGTCCACAACCTTCGGATCAAACTGCGAACCACGGCCTTTTATGATTTCGTCGTACGCATCCTTCTCCGACCACGCATTCTTATAGCTTCGCCTGCTGGTGAGGGCATCATACACATCGGCAACGGCCACGATCCTTCCCTCCAGGCTGATGTCCTCGCCTGCAAGGCCAGTCGGATAACCCTTTCCGTCATACCGCTCATGATGCTGCATGGCAATGGTGCGGGACTCCTTCATTTCCTCGCCCTCGACATTATAGAGCAGCTGCCCGCCCATTGTCGTATGTGTTTTTATGATCGCGTACTCTTCATCCGTCAGCTTGCCCGGCTTCTCCAGGATCTCGGGCGGAATCATCAGTTTGCCAACATCGTGCATAGTGGAAGCGATTCGGATCAGCTCGACTTTATCCTCCGCAAGGCCAAGCTGTTTTGCCAGAACACGGGAATACTCCGACACACGCTTTATATGCTGCCCGGTCTGCCCGGATTTGTTCTCCGTGATCTCCGCAAAGGACATGATGATCTCTTCCTGTATACGGTTTGTTTCATCTGCTCTTTCCTGGATATACGCGCCATACTCCATAATGTAAGAGAACAGAAGCGTGATGGAGAAGGACGTAATGCCGAGCAGCGGATTATACACGAAAAAGAGAAGCAGCCAGAAAGAGTTGTGCCGAATGTGCCTTGCTGTCTGCACATCAAACGGACGTTCCCCTTCCGCAAGAAATTTCATGATCCCGGCAAACATTTTCAATATTGCGAAAATGACAACATAAGAGATGAAAATAACCGTGCAGCCGATCGCCGCCTGATACTTCGGCTCCATGGATTGCAGTCCCGCAAAGGTCACGAGGATTTTGAACAGGAAGTTGTTGTTCAGCCGGTCTCCGATGAACACGCTTGCCTGTGGGCTATACAATACAGCCACGGTCAGTATAGCCTGAGCAACGATCAAAACTGTGAGGACAGTCTTGCTGATCACGCAGACCTTATATAACAGTTTTCCGCCCTGGCGGACACGAAGTCTGGATTTTTCAAGTTCACTCATTACACACACCTCTATTGCCTGCTATTATACACGGCGGGAAGACGCGGCGTAAGAGCGAAACCAACTGCCAGGCTCTGTCTGCCATAGAATGTTATGCCTCCAGCCAACACCTGTATTTCTGCGCCGCACATTGATTTATGCGCATACCATTGAATTATGCGCGAGAGCTTAACAGCTACTGTGGGGCGTAATTATTTAAGGCAGCACCGCACAATCCGCCTTCGGCACCTCCTGGAAAATTTGCGCTCTGATTTTGTCACTTTTTCTCGAAATACACAAAGTATTCCTGCGAAAAACTGCCTTCATCAGAACCCAAATTTTTTCAGGATTCGCTCTCGCCGAATTATGCGGTGTTGCCTTAACCACTCCCGCTGCTCTTTTCACATTCACATCGCTGCTGCCACGCCGCTTCAATTGCGTCGCTACGATGTCTGCCGTTGCTACAGGAGTATTCTTGATCTCGCGCTGGATATCCTGCTCCTCGTCGGTAAGGAAATTGTAAGTATCGCCGGTGCGTCCGATGTTGTTCTGGCTCATCAGGCGATCCAGAGAGCCACGCACCTGCTCGTGCATGGTGATCTTGTCCAGCCGGATATCGTCTGCCATCAGGATGACGATGTTGTCGAGGTTGGCCTTGACGTCATCCACATAGCGCACCAGATACAGGAACTTCAGTACATCCACGTCCTGCGGTTCGATACCGTTGCCATCAGCGGCAGCACGCTCGCAGCGCTCGATCACACGCCGGATGGAGCTTTCGAGGAAAGTGTGGACGGTATCATAGAAGAGATAGAAAGGAGCCAGTGCGTATTCGTCTTTATCCTCGATCTTCTGGGCTGCCTCTTGGAAACCGGAGAGCATGGAACGCTCGCCGCCAGAGAGGTGTTTGCCGGAATTACCGTGCTTCCGGATCTCTGCAAAGACCTTCTGCATCAGGATGAACTGATACGGCACAAACGGAAAGTTCTTAGCAAACTCGCCAGCGCCTCCGTATCCCTTAATGTCCAGAATGGCATCGGTGAAGGAGAACAGGTTCCTAAGCACCGAATCGTTGGTGTTGTAGACCTGCTCCAGATACCGGCGACTACAAAGGCAGACTCCTGATGGATCATCCACCGAAATGGCTTCAGGGCGTCGCTTATTATAACGGTTGCCTGTATGTAACAAGCGATGATGGCGACGCAGATCAGAATAAACCGGATCACATGTACCGGATCGACATGAGCGCCGACCGCAGTTCCGGGACGGTCACTCTCGAGCGTACTTTTGACGATGTCATCAGGCAGGGCGAGATTGAAGGTCTGAGCTTTGATCGGGAACGTGACCAGTTCCTGTTGCTGTATAATCGCGGGGCACGGATTGTGCTCGGCATGCCGAAAGGCTTTTATGACGGGTATACAGAAGAGATCCACGAAGTATACGTGTACGATATCAAAAAGCACCCATGATATAGATCAGGTTGTCATGAGAAGGACACAAGGACGTTGCAGGTCTGACCTTCGCGTATGACTCCTCTATCGACAGCCCCTGCGTAACGGGCGAGAACAACTTATCATGGACACCAGATGCACCAGCGTCCCCATCTCGTGGACACCAGATGCAACACTCCCCTGCCCCATTTCGTGGACAATAAATGCATCACTCCCCCAAGTGAAACACGCTTCGCCCCATTGCATCACGCTTCGCCCCAAATGCATCACTCCCCGAAAAAATGCAACACCCGCGATGCAAAATGCATCACCATCGCCTTGCAGTGTTGCATTTGTATCAAAAAGGAGTCGCAGCCACACACCTGAAACACCGAATGATACAATGTGTCATTTCGGTGTTTCGTTTTTTATGCCCTGAAAGCGTTGCGGCGCAACGCCTCCAGTTTCTTACCATTGCAATATGTTTTACGGATTGAAAAAAGAGAGGGTTTGAAATCCCCTCAACAGGGGGAAAGGCGTTTACGTTAGAGGTGACAAATCGTTTGGTTATTGGGGTTTCGTTTGGTAGTTAAAAATTTTGAAGCGTTTGGCTCTATGCGATTCTTTTCTTATCATGACATAATTATAAATGGTCTCTTGATTAATTGTAATTGCATTTCTGGTCGGGAAAAGAATTTGCCCCTTCCACTTCAAGTCTGATGCTGGCAGGGCTATTCTTTCTTTTTTGATAACAAAATGATAACTCTCTCCTTCTCGACTTGCATAGTTTCACGAAAAGAGCAATATAGACATGCAAATACCTATTTGGGAGGTTTGAAACATGCTCTATGTTGAATTCTTGATTGATGGCGAACGCTTTGAGCTGGAGCTCCATCCCGGTATGGTTATCACGAAATGCGAGGTGCGGCCAGAAAATCTATGGGTATTTCCATGAAACAGATCTGTTATGCGAAGCATGCACTCCCCCACCGCCTGATCCGAAGAAAAAGCTCATTGAATATTTGAAGAAACACATGGGCGTCACGTTTACCGCAGAGGAGATGGACACTTTTTTTGAGAAGAGCGATCCCAAATTATTGCTTGACGAGATCAACAGGCGGCAGAAAGCATCCCGCCGTGAGAAGGGCCGTCGCTCCTCTGTGATGACCGGTGAGAAACATCCCTCTGTGAAGATAATTTCCGCCACAAAATAGCCCCGTCAGAGCGATTTTTGATGGAAAAGGCAAAATGCTTCCCTGAATGGATTAAACAATCCTGATTCCGCGATTACAGGCCAGTCCATCCCGCCTGATTTCTGGTTGAAATAAAAAAGCCCACTATGGCACTTTCCGTCGCTGTGATTGACACAACTTCGGATCGTGCCGCGGCGGGCTTGTGCTTTTTCTCAGTCAGCTATTCGGCAGTCTGCGTGCGCTTATCGCGTCGGCCTCAGATTCCGTCAACGGCGTTTTGACCGGCCACATAGCCATAGTACATAGCCATGGAGTGCGAAACACCCTTCAATGTGATGGGATATTCATGCGCGAAACGACTGCCCTGGACGTTGCCGGCAACATAGAGACCGGGGATTTCGTTGCGATCCTTGTCGAAAGTGTGGCAGTTTTCATCCGATTCAAGTCCACCACAGATAACGAGCAGCAGCGCGCACTCAAACTGATCCGCATAGTAGGGGCCGTTCTCCAACGCCCACAAGCGGCTTGCGACTTTGCCGAAGTCATCGTCAGAGCCTTTCTTCGCCAATTCATTGTAGCGCTCAATGGATTTGAGGGCAGTCTCCTGTGCTTTCTCATCGTCGGGGTACATCTTGGAAACCAGTTCCTCCAGCGTGTCGGCCTTGATGGCGCGTCCGTCAGCGACTGCGGCTTCGAGCTGATAGGGGCTTTTGTAGTTGCGGTAGGTCTGGTTATTCTTCGGGCCATCCTCAGCGCTGGCATAGTTCTCCACATAGCAGGCCCCGCCGTGAGCGGCAGGCATGTAGGGAAGCTGCTCCGGCCAGTTGCTGTCAAAAATCTGCCAGGTCTTTCTCCCCTTCTGCAGCTCAATCTGGTTTTCAATCTGCTGACCGGGAAGATCCTCGTTCATGAAGCGTCTGCCGTTCATGTCAAGGTTCAGGAATCCCGCGTTGCCCATCACGCCGACGCCCGCGAGATCCGCGCCGCCGCCCATGTGGTGGATCATCGGCGCGTGATCCTGCTGCACCTGAGCCCCGGCCCACATACCGAGCTTGATGCCATCGCCGGTGTTGGTCATCTTGCCCTCCACATCGACATTCACGAAGAGGCGCATGATACCGTTTTCGATCACATCCGGGCAGAAGTGTTTGACCATGGCGTCATTCTGGGAATAGTCGCCGGTGGCGAGAATGACGCCTTTGTCCGCATGGGCAAGGACATATTTACCGGTCTTGGCATTACGCAGATAGGCGCCGACGCAGCGTCCGTTTTCCATAAGAAGCTTCTCGGCAAAGAAACCGTAGCGCTCCTCCACGTTCCCGGTGGCAACTGCCGCCTCCATGTTTTTATTCACGTTCACGCCTTGATTCGGCAAAAATTCCACAGAGGTCGGATAGCACGGGAATGTCTCCTTGCGCCAGTCGTAGTGCTCCGGCAGGGGTAGAAAAATGGGGATCAGGAAGTTTCCCGCGTTCTCATCGGGGATGGGCGAGCGGGTCTCTTCGGCGTAATATAGCTCCGTGTTCGGTGCGACCCACCAGTCGAAAACCTCTCCAATGTTATTGGCCCATTTAGAGATGATGCTGCGCTTGCATTTGTAGCTGGACTCCATCATGTGGAAGTCGATCATCTGGTCGATGTCTTCCTTTGTGAAAACATCCCGGCCCCAGCGGTGCTGGACATTGCCGTTGATGACCGCGTACTCACCGGAGCGGCACTGGGGGCCGCTGGCCTTGTCCACCGCAATGACCTTCGCGCCCTTCTCCGCAGCGGCACGGACAGCCGCCACACCGGCAACACCGCAGCCGATGACCAGAACGTCGGCGCTGATCTCCTCCTCCACGTCCGCGTCCGCGATCTCCGGGGCTTTGCCGAGCCACTCACTGTCCGAAGAAGGCTCCGCTGCCTCGTCACCGACTGCGGCTGGAGCCGCGCCTTTAGCCTGGGCGATGCAGTCGTTGACTGCCGTGCGCACGGCATTACTGGTGATGGTCGCGCCGGATACCGCGTCCACTTCCCCACTCTGCGCGTCAAGAATAGCTTTTTCAAGCAGTGGGCCGGCTCTGCCGCCGAGCTCAGGCGTCTCGCCGGTGGAGTCGATCACGACATCAAGGATGCTGGTCTCGTCAAAGGTCATAGTGACGGTGACTTCGCTCTCAAGTCCCTGGGCTTTTGCGGTATAGGTGCCGGGGATATATTTTGCTTCCTCTGCGTGAGCCATCAGATTGGCGCCCGTACCGAGTACGCTCGCAGCCGCAAGACTGAAGGCTCCTGCGGCGGTTCCCTTCAGAAAATCTCTGCGTGAAATAAGCTTTGCCATCATAATTCCTCCTTGTTTTTACTTGCGCTGGTATTCAAGCTGTCTTAACTATAACGTATCCTGGCTTGAAAAAATATAGCGGATATCTTATAATCATGTTAAGCAAATCTGAATACCACAAGGAGGATCATCATGCTGCGTCCCCATCTGAATACCTTTCTCACCGTATGTGAGACGGGCAGCTTCAACAAGGCGGCGAACGCGCTGTATATCACCCCCAGCGCTGTACTGCAGCAGATTCAAACGCTGGAGGCCGATTTGGAGGTCACGCTCTTTATCCGGCAAAGGCGAGGGGTCACGCTGACCTCTGAGGGCGAATACCTGCTGCAAAAGGGGAAAACACTGCGTCTTTTGAACGACGAGATCCACAGAGATATTCAAATCATCGGCTCGAAGGATCGGACGATCTATGTCGGTACGTCGATCATGGAAAAATGCAGACTTCTCTATGACCTCTGGGTGCTTTTTTCGGAAACAAGCAGAAACTGTGAAATACAGATGCTGAACATTGACGCATGGCACAGGATTCCGGATCGCACCGATCTGGTTGAAAGCGTATACAGCAATAACGAATGGGAACACGGTTGGAAATTCTATGAAATCTGCAAAGTCCCCTTTGGTTTTGCAGTGGCAAATAACCATCCGTTGTCAGGAAAAAAAATCATTACAATTCAAGACCTGCTTGGGCAGACCGTTCTCACGCTGAACACCGGAAGCTGCACGGAGATTCTGAGCATTCTCAATTTCCTGAAGAAAGCAGGACTTGAAGTCGTTCACCACAACGGGCCGGAAGTAAATCCTCTCTGGGAATCCGGTTTCCGCAGAGATGTGCTGTTGATTCCCCTTTGCTGGAGAGATATTCTTATCAATACGGTGACCATTCCTTTTGAAAAAGAATTTCTTCTGCCATATGGTATTTTCTATCGTCCGGAGCCTCACGGTGCTGTCAAAAGCTTTCTGGAGTTCATATTTTCAACATACGGGGAAGGCAACACAAGTGGGATCGTTCCTGTTTTGGACTAGCGTTTGGGATGTTGCAAAAATCATCAAGCACCCGCTAAGAGCCTCGCCGTCGATCTTGCAGTCTTTGAACGCATCCTTCCCGATAAATGCGTATCTGCCTTGACGCAGTGCCAAAGAGGACATTGAAAACGATTTAAGTAAATTTTAGGTATCTGTGTTAAAACCAGTTTGAAAGCGAAAGGAGTGAAATCAACATGAAAAAGACGATTTCTATTTTGATTATTGCTTTAATTCTGGTCATGGCGGTGATTGCATCCGGCAGCAGTATGCCGCCTGCGCCGGCTGACAGAGCAAACGGCGCACCTGGTATGCCTCCTGACGGCATGGGTGCCCCGCCTGACGGCATGGGTGCCCCTCCCGATGGTATGGGAGCACCTCCTGATGGCACCCCTCCCGGTGGCTTCGGCGGGATGCCGGGCGGCCCCGGCAGGAGCAGCGCGGATATAGACTATGCCGGTGCGGTGGAGATTACTTCCGCGGATGCACAAAGCGGGCAGACCTACGCCAGCACCACAGCCGATGAGAGCGCCCTGCTGATCAGGACAAGCGATGCGGTTGAGATTACGAACCCGACCGTCACCAAGTCCGGTGATTCCGACGGTGGGGACAACTGCAATTTCTATGGTCTCAACGCTGCGATGCTCCTAAAGGACGGCACGACTACCACGATCAGGGGCGGGACGGTCAACTCTGACGCTTCCGGCGCAAACGGCGTATTCTGTTACGGCGGCAACGGCGGACACAATGGCGCGGAAGGCGACGGCACTACACTGTACATCTACG
>JAFYHU010000032.1 GCA_017538965.1 Oscillospiraceae bacterium | reverse complement strand
GTTGAGCACGCTTTTCTTATTGTGAAACGTGACTTCGGTTACAGGAAGGTTGCTTACAAAGGGCTCAAGAAAAATCTGAATCGGTTCCATATGCTCTTTGCCTGCGCAAATTTGCTCATGCTGATTCGCGGAGGACGTACCGAACAGTTCTGTAATGCATGAACAAGGGTGTATTGCGCCCTTTTCCGGGAAAACACTCGGAAAACAAATGAACCTCGGGCTAAATATCGCCCCAATATCCACTATTCCATAGTATATTTCGCGTAATCTGCGAAAAAAATACGTTTGGGACAAAGAAATTAGTACTGACACCTTTTGTTCAGCGATTCCCTAATCAACGTGCCAACGTCATGGTGCTCCAAATGCGGCCGCATTTCATCTATAATACCCTGATGAGCATCTACAGCCTTTGCAAACTCGACCCCCTGAAGGCCCGGCAGATCACGCTGGATTTCACAAACTATCTGCGCAAGAATTTCAACGCCGTCGCCAGCGACACTGCCATTCTCTTCTCCGAAGAACTGGAGCACACCCGCGCCTACCTGGCCGTGGAACAGGCGCGGCATGACGATATGCTTGTCGTGGATTGGGACACGACCTTCACCCATTTTCGACTGCCGCCGCTGACCCTCCAGCCCATCGTGGAAAACGCCGTCAAGCACGGGTTGGACCCCGATGGCGAGCCACTGCATATCTCCATCCGGACGCGATACACGGATGCTGGTGCTGAGATCATTGTGGAGGATACCGGCCCGGGCTTTGATCCCTCTGATGAGAGCAAGCCCCATGCCACGCTTACCAACATACGGCATCGCTTGGAAATGATGTGCAGCGGAGAAATGACGATCAAGTCCCGCGAAGGAGGCGGTACCATGGTCAAGCTGACGATTCCATGATATTGCTTCTTTGTGAGATGGATTCCCGACAACGCTACCAGTATCTTGCTTAAATTTCTGGTTTCAACCATACTTTACAGCATGCATTTCGGTACAGCGATCGCTCCTGGATTTCTTCTCTTCCCCCGAGTTTGACGCGCTGGAGCAGGAAATCAAGTAAACAGTACGGTCTGATTCTGCAGACAGAAAACTGAATATAGGAAAACCGCCGGGCACTGGTCACTGGTTTTCAGTGATGATGTGCCCGGCGGCGATTTTGATTTCTGTGATTATATCGGAAACAAAGCAGCCTGCTTCTTATTATTGCTTTATACCGGTATATCGTCCCTGATCTCGCGGTCAACATGCCGGAAGATCAGAACGGCGACAATCGCATTCAGGAAGTCCGCCGCAAGCTGGGACCAGGTGAGGCCCACCAGCCCCCAGATTCGGTTCATCAGCAGCATGACGGGGATGATCAGCACAAGATGCCGGACAATTGCCAGCAGGAAGGAAACCTTCCCCCGGTTTACGGCATTCATATAATTCACGCTATGATAGCCGATCATCATAAACGGAAGCGCCAGGCAGCGCCCTCTCAGAAAAGCCGCGCCCCGGGTGACTGTCTCTTCATTCGAGATAAACGCGGCAATGACAGGCCGCGCGAAAACCCAGAACAGCAGCACGCAGGCACAGGAGAACACCAGGATCACCGTGCGCGCGAGAGACGAGACCTGATGCATTCGCCCGTAGTTGCCCGCGCCGTAATTGTAGGCAACCAGAGGCACCATTCCGAGGCAGATACCCAGTCCGATATTGATCGGAATCCGTTCAAGCTTCAGGACTATGCCCATCGCCGCCAGCGGGATATCTCCGTAGGATGCCGTCAGCCGGTTGATCACGATGGTGACGAGGTCAAACAGAAAAATCGCAAACGCAGCCGGGATGCCGACGGAATACAGCGATCGCTTCGCTTCCCTGCCGATCTTTTCCATCCGGCGCGGGATGACCAGCACCGTGGTATCGCGCAGTTTTCGATAGATGACGATGAAGTAGGCCAGTGAGCAGCAGTTGGACAGCATGGTCGCGATCCCCGCGCCGAGCACTTCCTGCCCTCTGGGAAGCAGCAGGAACATGAAGATCGGATCCAGCGCCACGTTCAGAAGGCTTCCGATCCCCACGCCGATCCCTGCTTCCTTCGGAAAGCCCGCGTCACGGAGAATTGTCGGCACGGTCATGGACAGCACAGTTGGGATTCCGCCGAGCACGGAGGTCGCGAAGACATATTGCTTTGCATAGTTCAGCGTGTTGCTGCTGGCGCCCAGCATCTTTAACAGCGGTTCGAGAAAGCTGAGCACAAGCAGCGAGAAGATTGCTGCCCCAATGGCGGCTGCCGCTACGCTGTAGGAAGCAACGCTTCGCGCCTCCTCCGTTCTCTTTTCCCCGATCAGGCGCACCATCAGGGCCCCGCCGCCGGTGCCGAACACATTGGCAAGCGCAACCGCGGCCAGATAGATCGTCAGGCCCAGGGAGGAGGCCGCAACCATATAGGGGTTGTTTGTCCGCCCGATGAACCAGGTATCCGCCAGATTGTAGATCAGGATGATGATCTGGCTCGCGATCGTCGGCAGCGCCATGGTCGCCAGCGCCTTCCCCGGCACCGTATTTTCAAATAATTCCTTTTTCTCCAATTTCAACAAACGTCCCAATCTTCAAAATGCCAGAGAATCCATCAAGATCTTTCTCTTTTCATGCGCCTGGATTCTGTACGAGCGTATCCAGCAGGCCGTTCATCAGAATCTGAAAGTTTTGGGAAAGCTCATCCATGCTCCCCCTCCAGCATCAGGTCGCCGTCGGTAATGGTGTAAAAGCCCTTGATATGCGAGGACATCCCGTCCCAGTCGGTCTGCCCGACATAGCTGATGGTGAAGTTGTCGCGGGGGTCGCTCCGGAAGGTGCTGTTCTTGGCGGCAAACTTCTTTTTTGCCTTTCTTACTTTGAAAGCGCGGGGAGCTCATGGATGTCATAGGTGTTGTAATAGATTTCAAAGGCTGTCTTCGTATCGCCGGAGAGTTCGATCAGGGCGCCGGCCTGAAACATGCCGGACAGCGTACCGGAAGGCGCTTTCCAAGCCGCGTTTGATACGATCGCATAGGGTTCGCTTCCGGAGTCGTCAGAGAGCAGAATGGATTCGGCTCCGAACAGAAGCGTGCCGGTTGCGATGTGATAGTCGCTGGAAATAATGGCAATCTGGTTCACCTGCGGGTATCGCTCCGCGAGGATATGCAGGGTATCCATTGCGTTCTGCGCCGTCGTGAGAGACTTGTCCTCCACGATAACGCGCTCAGGCGCAATGCCGTTTTCGATCAGCCACTCCGCCATTTTTCCGGCTTCTGTCGCGTCCGGGTTTCCGCTTGCCGTGCCGCCTCCGGTGCAGATGATCAGAGCGTTGGGATACTTTTCCGCGCTTCTTAAAGCGACCTTCAGCCGCTCGATCAGCTCGTCCCTCATGGTTCCGTCCGGATTCAGCTGAAACCCGAGGGTGACAAGGCAGAGCGCATCGGATTCTTCCAGTCCGTCCGGCAGAACATCGTAATTCAGCGTCAGGTCCGAATTAACGCCTTTCCAGAGCGCCATGATCTTCTCCCACTGATCGGCGGTCTTCGGATCCTTTTCCCGGAGTTTGGAAAGCAACTCTTCAACTTTCGGAGAGGCTTCATCGCCGTAGGTGCCGTAATATACCGCCATCTCTTCTATGATATCCTGGCTGCCGCGCTCTGCCGCAGGTTCAGGATTCTGTGTTTCACTTTTGTTGTCAGTCTGTGCTCCGCATCCGGAAAGAAAAACCATGCACAGAATGGCAATCAGTATCAACGCATAAAAAGCTATACTTCTCATTAATCTCTGCTTTTCTCTTTTCATTCATCATTCTGCGATATTCAGGATGGAATCGAATGCTGTCTGCTGCAGGATCTCTCTCACAACTTCGTTTATATTCCGTAGCGTAACTCCCTTTTCGCTCTTCTTATGCATCATCAGCAGCGCGCGCAAACCTGCGGATGAAAGATAATCCAGCGCAACGCAGTCGACGTCCACTTCTCTGACCGTGTTTTCACCGGTCGTTTTCTCAAAGAAGGCGATCAGCGCCGGCGCGGTCAGCGTATCCAGCCGTCCGAACAGCTGAAGGTTCAGCTTCTCTCCGTCAAGCTCCGCTTTCACATCAAAGTGCTCGCTTTTGCTCCCGGTGGTATCCAGTTGTTTTCCCGCGATCGGCGTAATCTTCCAGTAAGCATACTGGCGCATCGTCTGCCGGATCGCTTCCGTCTGTTCCGGCGTGGCCATTTTCAGGCTTGCCAGTTCCGGGGCATGTTCGCCGACGATCATCCGCTCTGCTTTCAGTCCATGCTTTGCGAGGAACATCATCGCGTTTCGGATGTTCTCCTCCGCATTTGCAGGGTTTACAACCAGCGTTTTGGACGTCACCGGCACATCCGATTTATCCTGTACCTGTTTCTGGTCTTTGAGCAGGACTTCCATAAACCGGTCGCCATAGATTGCCCGGGTGGTCAGGATAAACTGGATTGCGGTTTCCGGATCCGCTGTGATCCAGCATCCGCCGTGCTGCTGAAGGATGCGCCGGATGTTGTCACACAGCTGCCCTGCTTCGGAGTCCGTAAAGTACATCAGCAGCCCTTCCGTGGTGATGCAGACCTCCCCGGGGATGCTGTCAAACGCTTTTTTCAGGGATTCATAGTTCGTCGCGTCACAGCCTTCAAAGCGAACCAGATACCGCTTATCATCATCAATCAAGGATGTGATGGCAGGCTCTGCCTCCGCAATCGCCGCGGGCAGATCCAGTCCGACGAACCTTTTTCCCTTCCGTGCAAGCTCAATGGCCCGGGGCGTATAGCCGCAGGGCAGGTCAACCTCCGTAAAGCCGGTTTCCTCCGCCAATGCGCCCATGGTGCGGAAACGGGTTTCCATCACAATGATATTATGAATCATTTCTTCCGGAGTCGACACCCTGTTTGTGCTCTCCAGGGTCAGCCCAAGCTTCTCCGAGATCCGGGCCGCATCCTGATCACCGGCAGCGGAGAGCTGGTAAAGGGTCATTTTTGCAGTGTTGAAAACAGGGTTGATGCGTTCAAGCAGATTCTGGTCGATTGTCAGTTCGTTGATATCCATGTGGTTTCCTCGCTCTCAATCAGTTTTATTTTCCTTCTTTCAGGCGGTTCTTATTTTCATACATATTATGGTCTGCACGTTCAAAAACCGAGGCCACGCAGGTGTCATTGTCAAATATCGCCATCCCGCAGGCAATGACAACACCGCCGGACTGCAGCGCTTCCCTGTTGTGTTCGCTCATTTCCGTGAGCCGTTCTTCCATATGCGCATAATCCGTTCCCTGCAAAATCACAGCAAACTCGTCTCCGCCAACACGGAAAACGGGACTATGCTTGAAAATATCACAGATGATCCTGCAGGCATCCCGGAGATACTGATCTCCGGCCTGATGGCCTGCCGTATCGTTGACTTTTTTCAGATCGTTCAGATCCAACATCACGATGGCAAACGGTTCCTGCGTCTTTTCCGCAATCCGGCGATCCATATTCGTCTCCGTCTCCAGATAGGCATGCTTATTTCGAACTCCTGTGAGTCCGTCAACATTGGCCCTGGACTGCGCCTGCGCCAGACGCCTTTCATATGCCTTCTCCTGCCGAACCTGGGCGTCTATATCATTGAGACCAACGATCAGACGTGAGCCTTCCTCCTCTTCCACCATCGCGGCTTTCATCTGGACATGAACCGCCTTGCCATCCATCATAAGTCGGTAAGCCAGTGTAAAGATCCCGCTGCGCTCAATCTCTTCCATCACGTTTTCCTTGGTGAAGGCTGAGAGAAAAAGCTTTCTGTCTTTCGGATGGTTGCAGGTACGGGCCACTTCCCGGACTTTGGCAAAGAAGTCCTCTCCCTCTTTCTCCTGCGCGATATTCTCCGTATACTCATCGGTTGCGCTGAATTCACGATAGCTGTCCGTCTCCGGATCCACAACGTAGACAACGATAAAGTTGCCTGTGAGAGCATGGAGTCGGGCATAAACGATACGCTCTTCCCGGATGCGTTCTTCCAGACGGCGCCGCCTCATGAGTTCATCGATATCCGAGACCGCAATAACGATGAAGCGTTTGTCTTCTTCCACCCGGGAAACCCGCATTCTGACATAGAAGGTTCTTCCATCCTTGATCCTGCGGTAGGTCATCTCGAACACTTTTGTCTGATCCAGCGTCTCGGTGAGGAATTCCCGGTTCATTGCGTTCACAAACGCCGCCTGATCATCCGGATGCACAAACAGTTTCACGTCCCGTCTGCAGCCCTCAAAGAAATCCGAACTCCGCCGTGCCTCGTTGAGAACCCCCAGTTCATCGTCGGTATGGTATTCGATGAGTTCATCGGTATCCATATTCACATAGTAAAGATCCGTGTAGCCCCGGGCCAGCGCCTGGGCGATGTGGGTATAGATGAGGCTGTTGCTCTGCGCCTTTTCACAGGCTTCCTTCAGGCGCTCATTCTCCTGCCGCAGAGCACGAATCTCTTCTTTCACAAGTTTTTCTTCCTTTCCCACATTCCACCTCCATTTTCAGGTCATCTGCATTCTTTGTTCTGTCAATGATTATTCAGCATTGAATATCATTCCATTTTTTCAGTATACCCCTGCAATCATCACAGAACCCGACCCTCAAGAAATACCTTTAAGCGTCTTCGGAAGAGGGCGCTCAAGTATTCTGTTTTTTGTTTCCGTCAGTTTCTCGTTTATGCCGCCTGAGCGGGGGTTTCTTCAATCATGTGTGCGCCGGCCGGATACAGGGTTTCAAACTCGTCCTTCATGGAAACGGTATAAAAACCGTTTGCGTCGCACTTGGCCTTGAAGGCAGCCGCGGCCGCGGGATCGCCGTAGTCCCTGTCGGTGTCGTCGCAGAGCAGCATATAGGCCCTGCCGCCGTATTTTTCATTCTGCAGGGTGTAGGTCGCCATCGAGAAATCGCCGGTGGAGTTGCCAAACGCGAGCACCGGAACCTTGCCGATCTCACGCTGGATCATGACCGCCTTGTTGGTTTTCTGGTTTTTGAGGGCAAGGCGGCCGGTGATCACCAGCTCGTCGTCGGGTTTCAGCTCATAGAACATGCTGTTTTCATCCTCATCCCCGGAGGCCGCATACAGCAGGTCCGTGCCGATCACATGGCCGGCGGGAATCCACTCGTCCAGCACGCCCTCGGTCAGCACGCGCACGGCATCCCGGTAGGTGGCGCTGACGATATAGATGGTGTAATCATTCTCGTAAAGGTACTTCACCAGCGAGACCATCGGCTGGAAAAATGCCTCTCCGTATGTCATCCCTTCAAAGCCCCAGACGGGCAGCTCTTTAAAGCGGCGAACGACATCGGCGTAAGCTTCCGGCGTCAGGCCTTCATACAGCTTGGGCCCCAGTTCACGCTCCAGCGCATCGAAGTTTTCGATGGGGATACCTTTCAGCACCTTGTCTTCCCAGGACTTTGCGAAGGCCTTCAGATAGGCCGGCGCGTCATAGCTGTCGTCATACAGCGCCCGCTGAATGAACAGCCAGTCGTTAAAATAGGTCGGGAAGCGTTCCCCATACAGGGTGCCGTCATTATCGAACACCGCGATTCTGTCCGCTTTCGGGATGAAGCTGTCCGAGTTCTCATCCACCGAAGCCGTGACAAAGTCCACGATGGACCGCATCGCCGGGGAATCCGCAGCCCAGTTCTCAATGCTCTCTGTCTCCTGCCCGGATTCATATTTCGCTTTCAGCTCGTCATAGGTGTCAGAAACCCGATCGAACAGGCCAAGCAGGTCCGATTCGAAGATCAGCCCGTCCTCATTGGTTTCCACGCCCTCGAAGCGCAGGTCGTACCGCATGGGCGGGTTGTCGGGCGTCAGAATTTCGCCGGAGCGAATCTGTTCGGTGCTGCGGTAAACCAGACTCACCCGGTACCAGGCCTCGCCGTCGGCATCGCGCCAGCGTTCAAACAGCAGCTTCACGCCGATGGGCGTCCGGGTCTCAATGCTGTCCGGCAGCGTGTAGGGCTCTGCACCCAGGGCGCTGAGCGCGCCGAGAACGGTGCAGTCGTGGGCACAGAAGAAAGTGAATTTCCGGTTTTCATTTTTCAGCTCGCTCTCCAGTTCCTGAAGGAGCGGATGCGTGATGTTGATCGCCGGCAGACGCGCGCCGTGTCTCATGACAAGCGACTCGGTCAGAAATTCCCCGATGACGGCCCAGTCCTCTTCCGTCAGTTCATGGCCAAAAGCAGCTTGGAGGGCGTCCGGCTCTTCATAGTACTGCAGGACCAGTGCATCCGCCACCTGGTTGGCTGTTTTGATTGCGCCGGTAATGTCGGGTTCCTTATCCGCCTCTGTCTTATATCCGGAACCGTCGGTGAGCAGATCCCCGTACTTCCCGCTTTTGTACGCTTCGCTGTCCTGCATGTCGACGGTATCCATAATCAGACGGATGGCATCCCTCGTCTGATCGGCGAGGCCCCGGAAGCCGGCGTCGCCGCCCATGGCCGCGACCTGAGCGGTCGCATCGGCAGCATAGGCATCCGAATAGAAGTTCACAGCAGGCTTCATGAAATCTTCCGTGTTGTTGCTGTCGCCCGGGTACTCCACCTCGATGTCCGCCAGCGGGAACAGGCCCGCAGCAAAATAGCGTGCCGTGGCCCGGCAGCGCTGTTTATCCCTGGCGCAGAAGCGCACCTCTCCCTCCTCGGGAATGCTGTTCTCCTCCATCAGGCCTTCCTGATCCAGCCATTTCCGGAAGTACTCGCCCATGCCGGTCTCCTCGACGCCGCCCTTCATGGTCAGCTCGCTGGAATTTGCGGTCCAGTTGATCCACGAATGCGGTGTCAGCTCCTGCGGGACGGATCCGTTGCTGGACAAGGGGGCACGAAGGTTGTGACGGCTCAGCACAACGACCTGTTCCAGCGTATAGGCGTCCGGGTTCCGGTCGGCAAAGATCTCTTCTTCAACGAAATCGGATTGCGCCTCATCGGCCGGAGTGAACACTCCTCCTGATTCCGGCAGCATGGGCTGCGCCGCTTCCGCCGAGACCGGCACGCAGGCCAGGCTGACAATCATCATAAAGGACAGTAAGTACGCCAGCAGTTTCTTCATGGTTTCTTTCTCCTTCTACTTGAATAGGCTGTTTATCTGAAAAGAATCAGTTGTTGACATCCGTAATCTTCAGGCGGCGGATGCGCTGCAGGACAATGCTGTTGGTGATGGTCGAGAAGCCGACGGTGATCAGGCCGGAATAGAGGAAGGTCTTCACGGCCGGTTCGCGGATCATCTGAATATACGGCGTCTCGGTGGTGCCGAGAATGCGCTCGCCCAGCCATCCGCCGACCGCGAGCCCCAGAAGCGTCCCGAGCAGAGTCGTGAGAATCAGGTCTGCCGCCGCATAGCGGATGCATTCGCCGGATGAAAAGCCGTTGACGCGCATGATCGAGAGCTCGCGGGTCTTCCGCTGGATATAGGTCACGGTGAAGTTCGCCACAATGAAGCAGGCCATCATGCCCGCGAGGAAGAGCATGAACACAATGACAAAGTTGAGCGATTCGGAGAACTGTTCAATCGTGACCCGGTCGGCTGCGGCGTCGCGGACACGCTCCAGCCCTTTGACCTCTTCCAGCTTCTGCTGCAGTTCGTCAAGAGACATTTCGTCCGTCTTGACGAAGAAGCAGTTTCCCTTCGAAGCGGAACCGAAGAAGCGTTCATAGCCCTCGGGCGTTATAAAGAAGACCTGACCGTAATAGTTCTCGAAGACGCCGACGATCGGGATTTGAATGCTTTCCATATCGCTGTTGTAAACCGGAACCATCCCGTTGAGCTTTTCTCCGTAGACCTCCCAGAAGCGTCTGGGTACCAGCACGCCTTCATCTGACAGCTCGAGCACCTCGCCGCCGTCAATGCTGCAGCGAGAAAAATAACCTTCCATGGAGCCTTTCTCTGCGACGATCAGGGTCAGGGCATCGAGCGTCCCGTTTACCTCGAAAACGCCGCTTTCTTTCTGAACTCTGACATATCTCAGGTCGTTCTGCTCAAGAACGGTTTCAATGTCTGCCTCCGCGTTTTCGTTCTCGTCGGTTTTATAGAAAACCTCCGCCTCGTAGGTCTGGATGCCGCCGAACTGCCGGTCGGTGACCCCGCTGATGCCGTAATACAGCGTAAATCCTACCGTCAGGAGCACGCAGCCGCCCGCGATGCTGACAATCGTGACCATCACGCGGACCCAGTCCGTCCGCATGTTCCGAAGGATCAGGCGGGAGTAGAGACTCTTTCCGGCGGAAGAGCGGGCCTTTTTCTTTCCGCCGCCCGGCGTCTTTCCGGACATGAGCTGGATGGCCGTCAGGCGGAGCAGCTGCCTGCATCCGAGCCAGACCGCGATCAGCGAAATCAGGAAGGAACCTGCTGCAACCACGCCGGTATGAAGCTTCAGAAAGCTGCTTGTCCCGCGTCCGTAGTTCAGATGCGACTCATACGATCGCAGAATAACGCTCTGTACCGGGCGCCAGGCCAGCAGGATGCCCAGGCCGACCCCCAGCATGACCGCGCCTGCCGCAAAGAAAAGATATTTCGCGAAAATTTCACGGTTATACAGGCCCAGCGCCTTGCCCGCGCCGACGAGCGTGCGCTGCTGTTCGACCATGCGGGTAATCGTAGCATAGATGACCAGCGCGCCGACAACCAGAAAGATGGAAGAAAACGAGGTGCTCATGGACATCAGTTTGTCGGCATTGGCCTTTGCGTAGGAATAGCCCGCATTGCCCTTGTCGTTGAGCACGATCCATTTGCACGGACCGATCAGATCGAGCTTTTCTCTGCCGTCGCGGATACTGTTTTCGGCGCTTTCTATCTTCGCCTCCCCTTCGGCAAGCTGGCGCTCCCCTTCCTCCAGCTTCTTTGTTCCCTTCTCGATCGCGGTCAGGGCATCAAGATACTGCTCGCCGGAATAATAGTAATCGTTGCGGCCGCGCTCATATTCGTCCGCGCCGCTCCGGAGCCGGTTCAACTCTTCCCGAACCTTGCTGAGATTGATTTCTCCGCCGCTTTCTTTTTCTATTCTGCGAAGAACTTCGTCTACGCTCAGGCCTTTGGATTCCTTCACGATCTCGTCAAAGCTTTCGATGATCTCCTCCGGCAGGTCGATTGTGGATCGAACTCTCTCCCAGAAGAGGTCTGCGCTGTCCAGGATTTTGCGCACATCGTCCAGCTGTTTGAGGAGATTATCGCCTTTGACGTGGATTCCCATCGTCTCCAGCATCTGAATTGCTCTTTCCAGCGCGGCCTGTCCCAGCTGCAGCTTTGCGTCTCCCTGTTCCAGCAGATCCGGCACCGGTGCCAGCTGCGCCATGGCATCAGCAAGCTGATCCCGGCCTTCCTCCAGTTTTTTCCTTCCTTCCTGCAGCTGGACCTTCGCTTCGTCGATCTTCTGCTGCCCGTCCTGAATCTGATCTTCATAGTGACTCAGGATTGTCTCTCTCCTTGCGGGAGCCCTCTCTTCCGCCAGCGCCTGCAGTGCTTCTTCTACAGGCCGGACCGTGTCCCAGTAGGCATCCGTATACCGGTCTTCGGGCGTCGAGGCAACGCGGATGAGGGTTTTCATGAAGGAGCCCTCAAGGCCCTCGTTGTTAAAGCTCTCCCTGGATACGAAAACATACGGCGTCACCGAGATCATATAGCTGATATGTTCCGGCGTGTAAAAGATGCCCGTAATCACAAAGTTCGTCTCCGCGAGAGGCTCGATGTCCATGACGGCCTTGTTCGTCAGGCTGATCTCCTGACCGATCGAAAGCCCGCCTTCATCCGCGAGCTTTTTTTCGACGGCGCACTCCCCTGCCGTCTCCGGCAGGCGGCCTTCCGTCAGTACCGGCCGGGAGATGGTTTCCGGCACATTCAGGACCGAGACATCCGTCCTGTTTCCGCCGATGCGCAGCTGGGAAGAGGTCTGGAGGACAGCTTCCGCCGCTTCGACTCCCGGCAGGGCCCGAATCGCCTTCAGATCCTCTTCGTCCATCAGCAGCGTTGAGGTGACTTCAAGATCCCAGAGGCTGTTCTCGTTGAAAAAACTGTTTGCGTCCTTTCTCAGTGTGTTCGCGCTGTAGGCAATGCTGAGATAAGCCACCGCCGCCAGCATCCCGATCACCACGATCGAGGCAAAGGCGATGAACTCTTTTCGTATATTGCGCAGCGCGTCCAGTCTCTGAGTCCGCTTCATCTTGCAGATTGATCTCTTTTCCCGTTTTCTCTATAAGTATCATTTTTTCACGCGAATAATTGTTTGATCAGTCATTTTTTCGCGTGAATAATCGGATTGCCGTCTGAGGAACGCTCAATGAAATCTGAGGCTCGGGTTCGAAATGATTTAAGCTCTCTGTTCAATTACGGCCAGAGTATCCAGCATATAGCGGAAGCGACGGCCAAAGCCTTCTGCGGCCTCTGCGGCGACGTGCATCGTTGCAATTCGACAGCCGTCGGACGCCGGGATGATATACACCATCTGCAGCTGATCCGCCATGGTATTGGTATCCTTCAGCACGGAGGCTTCGATGTACAGGCAGCTGCCCGCACGGTCAAGCTCCCGCGTTCCCTCCAGGAGATCATACATCTGCGAAAGGCTCTCTCTGACATTCGCGGCGACGGACTCGGCGTCCTCCGCGCTGAACATCACATCCAGATAGTTTTCGGGGTTTTCTGTGTTGTCCCAGATTGAAATAAAACGTTCCAGACCCGCTTCGCTGTGCCGCGCGAAGGACTCGTAATCATAGTCCATCTCGATACCGACGGTCTCGCTTCGGACGTGCTCGTAGTGAACCGTCTCCTCCATGCCCTCCAGGATGATGATTTCATCAAAGCGCTCTCCGTTTTGCCGTCCGGGTTCCGATTCGGGGACAGACGATACGGCTGATTCGGCCTGACTGGCGGGGGTGACGGTCAATGCGGGCTCGGCCGTCTTTGCCGCGCTGCTTTGGTTCTTGCAGCCGATAAGCACCGGGATCATCAGGAATGCCAGCAAGAAAGCCCCAATTCTTTTGTAAATCGATTCTCTCTTCATATCAGCTTATTCAATTCCTTGTCTGATGTTTCGCAGTTCGTGCTGTTTTTTTACTATCATGCGATCCCTTCCAGAAGCGTGGTAAAATCAGAACCGCCAGTGAACTGGTGGTTCTGATTTATTGTTTCCGCTTTGGGTTTTCAGAAACGATCGCCGGAATCAGCCCCAGAGATAGGTTCCGCAATACGGGCAGTTATCGTAAGCCGCGGCGACATCCCGTCCGCAGCCCGGGCAGACTACCGTCGAGGAGCCGGCCCAGCCGCCCTGGTCATCGTCATCATAGTCGTAATCATAATCATCAGGAACGATCAGGCCCTGGTTGCCCCAGATATCAACGCTGTAAATGTTGTCGCTGCTGGGATAGTCCCTGTAGTATACCATTGCCGAGGCGCCGTCATAGAACTGACCTTCTACATTGCACTTCCAGGCATCGACATATACCTGATCACCGTTTGACAGGTTGATGGCGTATCCGCCGCCGCCGTTGTAGGCATTGCCGCTCATGCTTCCGTAATATGGCTCGGGATCAGGAAGAAGGCCCTGGTTGCCGTAGATATCGGCCCGGTAGATATTCGCGTCGCTGGGATAATCGGTGTAATAGACGATGGCGGAGCAGCCGTCATAGAACTGACCTTCCACATTGCAGTTCCAGCTGTCTACGAACACCTGGGTGCCGTTCTGCAGATAGATGGCATATCCGGCGCCGCCTTCATAGGCCGTGCCGCTCATGGTTCCGTAGTAAGGCGTCGGCGGAGTCGGCGGAGTGGGCGGAGTGCTGCTGAGATAGATGTAGGCTGTGCTGGTGCGGGCGGACTGGCCCTGGAAATAGAAGGTGCAGTAGGCACCCCAGCCGTTCATCCAGTCTTCCAGATTGCTGACCGTGATGGTCGTGCTGTATTCACCGGATACATAGGCCCCGGAACCGGAAACGAAGTTTGCGGGAGAGTATTCGCCGCCGTTGGGAGAGACAAAGGTCCAGTTCAGAGACTCATAGGCGTTGGCGCAGGCAACAAAGACAGCATTACCGCCGACTTTTTTGTTCTCGTTGGTGGGGTTCTTCGTGATGCTGAGATACGTCGGCTGGACCGGCTGGGGCTGGGGCTGAGGCACAACGGTCGGGACCGGAGTCGGTGTCGCCGGTGCGGTTCCCGTCCCGCCCAGAGCCACAGGCTTCGGGACCGGGAAGACCTCGGTCGGCTCTCTGGTACCGAGGAAAACCTCGTAGCTCTCGGTCAGTCTGTTCTGGTCAGTCGCCTTGTCCGGGGTCAGCCACTCAAAGGCCGTGTTGCTTCTTTCGGTACCGGCAAAGGCGTCTACGCCCGAAGCGTTGTACTGATCGGCCGAAATGGCAATGCCGTTCATATCCGTATGCGAGACATTCTTCTGTCCGTTCTGGACTACCGTATGCTCAACCGCGTAGGCATCATAGCCCATGGTGCCGTTCTTCAGGTTGACGGCCGTCTTGACGGTATAGACCTCCGTATCCGAGATCACCACGTTGTCATAGACCATGTAATACCAGGTGTCTTTGTCCTTGTCATGATAGGTGTCCACGGTATCGGTCATGATGTCGGGGAAGGATTCTTCCTCGGCTTTGTTCAGATTGCATTCGCTCAGAGAGGTGCCGTCCTTGCTGACCGTCCAGATTTTCAGGTTGGTGGAACGGTCCCCCGGATGCTGGGAAGCCGCGATGATCTCCAGGCATCCGTTGTGGTCCAGATCCGCGACACAGTAATACCAGGGAAGCTCGGTGTTGGTCTGGATCAGACTGCTCATCTGGGACGAGATCAGCTTCAGCTGCTGCGCTGCGCTTACGGGGGCATCGTCGGCAAAAGCCGTACCGCTGCCGCAAACCGCCAGCGAAACCAGCAGAGCCAGCGCCAGCAGAAGCGCAAAATAACGTTTTGTCTTCATTTTTGTTGTCCTCCTCGTTATGTTGTTATATTTCCGTTTTGTTGACAGAATCGGGGCAACAGGAAACCCGGTCCTTCCGTTTTCCCTTCAAGGACACGGAAGGGCCGTTTTCTGCTGTCTGCGGCTGCCGGACCCGAAGATCAGAAGAAGACCTTCAGGACCGTGCCGGCAGGCAGGGGCGCATTGGGGTCGGTCGTTGCGGGCAGATTGTTCCACAGGATCAGGTTCTGCGGGGTGACGTTCCGGCTGGCCGACGCGTTGATCCTGTCGGCAAAGCTTTTCAGCGTTTCCCCGTTTTCGGAAGGCCTCGGAATCACGGTACCGCCGGTCACATTGTCGAGCAGTTCGTCGCTCAGCGCCTGTTTTTTCATAGACATATTCTATTCCTCCATTTTCATAATGATTCTTGCATGGATAATTTATCACAAGATCTGTCACAAAACTGTCACAGGATCGGATTGTTCTTTCTCCCGCAGGAGTCAGGGGAGCGTGAGTTTCTGATCAGGGGCATCGATGCCGGCAAGTCTGCAGGCATCATAATACCAGCTCTGCATTGCCTCGGCATAACTGACGCTGTCGTCGACCATCATCGCCTGATACAGCGTCTCATGGTCGCCGGACACGATACGGGCATAGGCATCCGGTGCAAAGAAGAAGTCAACGCGCATATCCTCCTCCGGGAGGTTCAGGACCACATATTCCCCGTCCGGCGCCTTGTCATCATCGTTTTCGAAGAATCCGCCCTGCAGGACAAACTCGGCATAGCGCGTACCGTCCGTACCCTTGACCGATGCCGGGCCGAATTCCGTGGTGCTGAGGGTGGCGTTGGCATCGTCCGACCAGGCGGCGCGGGCAACAAGCATGTCAAGCTCTGAGTTTCCGAAGCCTGCCTGTTCCAGGCCGTTCTTCTCGGCGAAGCTGTCCCGTACGTCTGCGGCCCATTCGCAGAGCATGGACCACTGATCCTGATCCCGGAACATCTCTTCCGTGGTGGCGCGGACATAACGCACATCCGTCGGGTGATAATACATATAGTAGCCGCCGTCTTCGGATTTGGCGATGACTTCCACGCCGGACATGTCACGGCACAGCATCTCATGGAGTTGATCGGCGCTGACTGTTCCGACGGAGAAGAGCCATCCCGCACCCTCATAGCTGCCGGCCATCAGAGACGCAGTTTCGGATACGGTGAAGAGAATGCCGTCCGGGTCGTCAACAGGCGTCTGAACGCTGAGCAGATCGTTGTATTTGGGCTGGATTTCCAGTTTCAGGCCGCCGTTCTCATATTCGCCCCAGATCTGGGGAGGATACTGTACGGAGACCGGGTCGATCTTTACGTCATTCTGCATTGCCTCGGCCTCGTCCCTCGTCGCAGCCTCGCGGATGCTGAAGCAGACGCTCAGGTTCTCGAAGCCCTTCAGCCTCTGGATTTCGCCGTCAAAAGCCATGAAATTGGCGCTCATCTTTCCGGGGGCGAGTGTAGTGCCGTAGTAAATATAATCACAGGCGACACCGTCCGCTTCGGCGCTGTCTGCCCCGATGCCGATGAAGCTCTCCGTCTTGTTCTCGGCATACACACAGACTTCCGGACCAAACCAGTCGTCATAGTCCTGTTCGCCGAACACAAGCCTCAGCTTTTCGTCATCGAGCACGACGGTGCCGAGCGAGGCGATATCCGCATTCTCGACCTCTTCCCCGGTTGCGATGGTCACGGGATCGGAATAATAATCCGGCCAGGACTCTTCATCTTTTGCCTCGGTAAAGCAGAAGCTCATCTCTCCGAGAACGTCATCTTTGACGCCGGGGGCATTGATTTTATAATAGCCGAGGGCATATCGATTGCTGCTGCCCGCCGGGATCATGAGACTGAAGCAGTAGTCCGCTCCGGAGTATCCGCCTTCATCCACAGTATATCGGATGAGGAGCACATCCGTCATGAAACCATTGACCGAACCGTTCGTCACACCGAGGCAGACGTCTCTGCTGCCCGTGTTTTCGATGTTCAGCCAGATAATGGGATATTTGCCTTCCACGGTGGGGTCGTCGTCAAGCCCGGCCGTGGTGACCTTTACGCCGTCCTTTTCAAAAATGACGCTTCCGTCCGGTGAAAAAACGGCCGGCTCCTCGGCGGACGCAAATGCGGTCCCCGCGCCGAGCAGCAGAACAAACGCAATCAGAAACGCAAAAACTGTCTTCTTCATATTGCTTCCTTTCCCGATGACAAGGTTTCAGTCTTTATATACAGGAAAAACGGGTGAAAATCAAGAGGTTGTGACAGAATGACACCATGAATCATTGTCTTACCGTTTCAGATATTCCGAAGAGACCGGAAAGTTGAAATAAGTGTCCGGATAGGGTTCGTTTTTCAGCGTGAAATGCCACCATTCGCAGTTGATCGGCTCAAAGCCGCTTCGCTCCATGGCGTGCCGCAGCGTCATGCGGTTTTCAAACTGCTCCTCCGTGATTTCCCGGCAGTCGGGATGGGAAATCGGGCTGAAAAGGTCAAAGGGGCTGCCCATATCCAATTCTTTTCCGGTCTGCATATCCAGAAGCGTCAGATCCACCGTGCTGCCGCGGGAGTGGCTGGACTGGCTGGCAATATAGCCCCGTGCAAAAAGCTCCTGCTTCTCGAGGCTCGGATAGAAATACGGCTTCATGCGGATATCCTGATCCTCGATGCCCCAGAGCACAAACTGCTTCACCGCGCAGGCGGGGCGGTACGCATCGAAGATCTTCAGGCGATAGCCCTGAACGAACATCTCGTTGCTGACGCTTTTCAGCGCACGGGCAGCTTCGGCCGTCAGCAGCGCACAGGGCTCTTCGTAACCGTCGATCCGCTCCCCGATGAAATTATAGGTGGAATAGTAGCGGATCTCCTGTATGATATGCGGCACATAGTCGGCAAGCAGCACAAAGCCCGAAGGATCCATGGCGGGATCGTTTCTGTAGTGCGTCCTCATGCTTTCTCTCCCCTTTTCTGACAAAACTCTGATGGCAGCATCACATGTTCAGTCAAGAATTTTCCCATCCTCGGCAGGCGCAAAGCCCCAGTCCGCCCAGGTTTCGGGACTGAGGTTTTCCAACGTATCGATAACGACCACGCAGTCCGGTGAAACATGCTGCATGACGGTGATCATCTGATCCCTCGGAATCGCAACGCAGCCGCCGGTATACGGTTTGCACGGTCCAAGGCAATGCAGAAAGATCGCGGAACCCAGGCCGGGGATGCCCTCCTCGTTATAGCTGATATTCAGGCAGTACTGGTAATGGATCGGATAATCCACAATCCACTCGCTGTCCTTGAGGTCAAGATCCGGATAGTCTTTGATGCTGACCATCTGATTGTAATGATACCCTTCGCGCGCATCGCCGGACCAGTAATTGTCTTCCGTAACCTGAAGATACGGAATCGCGCATCCGGGATCTTCTTTAATACCGAAGGCGGCGTTGAAGCGGAAGACCCCGACAGGCGTCTTGCTGTCCCCTTCCTTTGTCTTGCCCAGCTCATTCATGAAGCCGGGCGTTGTCATGATCTGCTTCCATGTGCCTGAGGCGTCCTTTTCGTGCATGGAGACATAAGCCGTCGTCTCTCCGACACCGGCAACGACGAAAAGCTGATCCGCATCCCGGGCAGCATCCAGCTTCTCTACCCATTCGGGAGAATTCTCGGTGGGGATACGGTCCCAGGTCGGTTTCGGCCGGTTTTCAGACGCTTCCGCCGCGGGCTCCCCGCCTTCCTCCGAAACGAGGAAGTTCAGCACGCGCTCCCTGTAGTCCGGGGCAGTGTCATACACCGCGTGTCCGTAACCGTCATACATGTAAAGCTCAACATCCGGCCGTCCGCCCAGATGCGCCGCAATCTGCCTGCTTGCCTCTGCGCCGAGCACATGATCGTCCTCGTCGCCGATTACCAGAACCGGGCAGGAGATTTCATCCAGCGCGTCCAGATCATCGAAAGCTCTGATTCCTTCCGCAAGGATGATAAAGTGGTCCAGTTCCTCGTTTGTCACTGTTTTTGCGGCCTCGATCAGAAACTCCCTTGACTGCCGGAAGATCTCCTCCGGATAGAGTGCCTCTCCGAACGCCAGATACAGCTCCTCCGTGTTTCCGGCCTTCGCAAGCTGAACCCATTTGTTGATCGTCTCGTACTGATCCTCCGTTATGCGTGCGGAGGTGGAGCCGAGAACCAGTTTATCCGCAAGCCCCGGATTGTGAATTGCCATGTCCATCGCCGTCATGCCTCCCATCGAAAAGCCTGCCAGAACAACATGATCCAGCCCCAGGGTCCGGACGGCCTCTGCGGTATCCCTTGCCATTTCATGGATGGAGTATGCGGGAGGCAATTCTTTTCTCTGATCAAACAGATAGACCGTAAATTCATCCGTATACGTCTGAAACGCTTCCGCAACGGCATCCGCGGAACCCATAACGCTTTGAACACTGAGTCCCGGCAAAATCACCAGCGTTTTTTCCCCGTTTCCGAATCGGATATAATCCATCGAAAAGGAATCCGTTTCTGCCGTTTCGACAGGGATGCCGGTCTTCGCTGCGGAACCATTGTACGCTGCAAACGGATTCGGCTCCGTAATTGCGGGGACGGAGGGGCTTGCCGGCACGGCGGCAAAAGCAGGCTCGACCGCGAGAAATGCGAACAGAACAACCAGAATCAAGGTAAACGCCTTTTTCATATTCCTCAGCTCCTTTTGTTTCAGCGGATTCTGATAACACATCGTTTTACACCAATTCCATCATATGCCTGACGCTTGCTGCGCACCTGTGCGCTGCCTCAGCCGCGAAGGTCTGGAATTCAACGGTGTTGCTTCCGTCCAGTTTGTCCGAAATGGCACGGATGATCACAAAGGGAATGCTGCTCAGATAACAGACCTGGGCAATGGCGGCGCCTTCCATCTCGCAGCACAGGCCGCCGAATTCGGAGATGATCCTCTTCTTTTGCTCTTTCGTGCTGATAAACTGGTCCCCGGAGTTGATTCTTCCTTCACAGGCCCGGATTTCGGGGGCGCTCTCCCTCACAGCCTTTACCGCCGCGACCCGCAGCGCTTCATCCGCCGGGAAGGCATAAAGGCCCGTATACGGGATCTCGCCTTTCGCGAAGCCGATGGCTTCGACATCAAAGTCATGCTGAACGGCATCGACCGAAATCACGATATCGCCGATATCGAGCCGGTTGTCAAGAGAACCCGCGACACCCGTGTTGATGATCTTTTTGCAGTGAAAAACATGGATCAGCGTACTTGCGCAGATTCCGGCGTTCACCTTGCCCATGCCGCATTTGACGATGACGACGTTCCTTCCGCCCAGCGTACCTTCGCAGTATTCCATCGCGGCGATGCTCGTTGTTTTCCGGATTGCGGCCGCTTCCTTCAGAAAATCAACCTCAACATCCATCGCACCGATGATGCCGATCGTTTCATAAGCGTCAGACAGAATATTCTCCATACCTCTGCTTCCTCCGTTCCCGCGCTGTCTGCATTTCTTCGTTCTCTCAGCAAGTTCTTTTCGTTTTTTATAGCATATTTATCGCAATTTATCAAGCAGTCATTACGGCAAACAGCCCCGGCTCACAAACGAACCGGGGCAGTTTGCCGTGACAGTATTCTCTTGTACGTCAGGGGTTCTGTTTATGCGCTCATGCCAGGCCGTTGCCGATGAATTCCACGCGGACTTCCACATCATGATCCGGCATGACAAATTGATATTCAAACCAGTCGACGCTTGTTCCGTCGGCTCCGCTTACGCTGATTTTCTTGTCTCCGTCCGTGACATCATACGTCAGCACCGTAACCGTCTCTCCGGCTTTCGCGGATTCCGGACAGGATTCGACCAGATCCGTATCGCCGACCAGGCTGATGGCATAGGTCTTGTCAGCGGAAACGGAAAACGGCGCGAGCAGATGGTCATACCTTCCGGCGCCGGCGGGAGTCGCAATCGCTACCCAGGTTTCAATCTCTCCGAAGCGGTTGAGGTAGATAGGCCGGTCCGCACTGAGCCAGCCCAGCGTGTCCTCCAGCAGACTGTCGTGCGTGAGTTCCGTCTTTACGCCCTCCGGAATCGGTATGTACAGCTCGTCAAACAGGACGGTCGTCGCTTCTCTCAGCTTCTCCAGATACTGCTCTTCGCTGATCCCCTTCTGATCCAGGATCATAGCGTTGGTCATTCTTTTCCCTGTTTCGAAGTCGTATCCGAATGCGCCGTATTCCGTACGGTCGCTGTTATCGTCTGCCGTGATCAGGAGAAAAACCTGCGACCCGTTCCAGTACGCTTCCCAGTTTGTGTGCCAGGACCACAGCGAATAGCCGCCTTCCATGTACCCGAGCTGCGTTTCAACCCGCTTGCCGAAGCTTTCCGCGATCTCCACGTTGATCTCCTTTGCCGCCGGCGTATCCGCGTTGATCTGCGGAACATGATAGGAATAGCTTTCCCTGTTTCCCACGTCGTCTACATAAAAACCGTCGATACTGGTAAGCTCAAGAATGGCGTTTTGCCGCGGCTGATCCGCATAGGCGCATACGCCCCACGGCAGACAAAGCAGAAGCACAAGGGCAATCAGTCTGTATTTCATTGCGGCTTTCCTCGCAGGCGATCAGTTTTCGAGGGCTTTGTAGACGACGGCGGCGAGGGCGGCGCCGGCCAGCGGGCCGACGATGAAGACCCAGAGGCAGGCCAGCGGCGCGACGTTGCCGGCAATGGCCGCCACGATGGCGGGGCCGATGCTGCGCGCGGGGTTCACCGAGGTGCCGGTCAGGCCGATGCCGAGAATGTGGACGCCGGTCAGGGTAAGGCCGATCACCAGACCGCCGAAGGAGCCGTGTCCGGCTTTGGAAGAGGTAACGCCGAGAATGCACATCACGAAGATGAAGGTCAGGACGATCTCAACCAGCAAGCCGGCAAAGGCATTTCCGCCTACGCCCGCAAGACCGTTGCTCCCAAATCCGCCGGTCATGTCCGTGACGCCGCCGAGGCTGAAGATCAGGGCCAGGATTCCGGCGCCGAGAAGCGCGCCGATGCACTGGGCAATCACATAGCCCGCAAAGTCCTTCTTCTCCATGCCGCCCGAGAGCAGCACGCCCAGGGAAACGGCGGGATTGATGTGGCAGCCGGAGATGTTGCCGACACAGTAGGCCATGGCCACGATGGACAGGCCGAAGGCAAGCGCGGTCAGAATATAGCCGCCGCCTGCCGCCGCGTCACAACCGACCAGCATGGCCGTTCCGCAGCCCAGCACAACCAGGGTACAGGTTCCGATGCATTCCGCGAGATACTTTTTCATGTTTCTGCCTCCTCATATCTATATTTTATTGCAGACCGAACAGGGAATCAGGGCACTGGCATGCTAAGTCATCGTCTTCAGCACGCAGGCCAGGATGATCATGGCGATCATCAGATACAGGCACAGGACAATCCGGCCGCTGCGGTCGATTTCCTCCGCCGGATCGACGACGGGCATTTTCTTCCAGTACCCCAGCTCGTACAGCGCCTGGTTCAGCGAAGCGCCGAGAAACAGAATGGTCACGATGGTTTTCAGCCACAGCGCCAGCAGAAAGATGGATGCCAGGGACCCGTAGAGAAAGGATGTCGTCCAGAAGCGCCCGATGAAAAAGTCAAAGAGCGCGGAGAAGAGCCCCCAGAGCACAGCGGTAAAGACCGCTCCCGGCAGCTGATGCTTCCAGCTTCGGCCGCCCTTTCCCGGTAGGAAGGTATAGGCCAGCAGGATAATCAGCAGCATGGCGAAGAAGGTGATCAGGCCGCTCTTCTCGAAGACGCGTACGACGGTCTCCGCCGCTTCGGGCATCTGAAGCTGGTCGGCCAGGCTGATGATCAGGTTTTCCAGCGAATTGCGCAGAGCCCGGAACACGACGAAAACCGGGACCATGACGATGAAGAGAATTGTATACAGGAAAGATGCCGCCCGGCGGATCACAACCGGCTGATAGGAGCCGCGGATTCTGCTCAGCGCGAGCTGGATGGCGTTCACGCCCGTCGCGGCAGACCAGAGCAGCGTAACGGCTGAGACGGAGACGAGCATCGCGCCCGCTCTGCTCTTGATGTTGAAAAGGATTCCGTTGATCAGCGACTGCACCTGCGGAACGCTGGGAAAGAGGCGAAGGAAGACATCGAGGAAGCTGCGCAGATACGACTCGGGCAGCAGACCGACCAGCGCAATCGTCAGCACGCTCATGGGGATCCCGGCCAGCAGGATGTACAGCGTGGCATAACCGGAACAGACAACCATGTCCGTCTCCAGAAAGACGCGCCAGGTACGCATCCCAAGATCGAAGCACCGGGACAGCCTCTTCATGCCGCGTCAGACCCCCTTTTGAAAGACTGATGTCATCATACCATATCTTGATGAAAAATACCAGTTCTGATTCTTCTTCTACAGAATCTTGTTGCGCGAGAAAAAAAGAGCTTGTCTTTTTCGCCCGTTCCTCTTATAATGGAGAGACAGAATATCTCGTTTCAGGAGGATGAAACATGGCAACAACCCGCCGCAGACGGATGGGTGATCGCAAGGATGGCCGTCTTCTGCGTTCGATTCCCGGATACTCGAAGTTCGTTCCCTTTATCATGCCGCAGCGGAACGACCGTTCGATCCATTATGAAGAAAGCTTTGAAATCACCGAGCTGGACCGCTGCCTGCGCAAGCTGCGCGTGGACGGCTACAAGGGCATCGGGATTCTGCATTTTCTGATCGCCGCGTATATCCGCGGCATTTCGATGCTTCCCGGCGTCAACCGCTTTGTGGCCGGCCGGCGCATCTATGCCCGCAACAACATCGAGGTCATCATGACCGTCAAGCACGCAATGACCCTGAACGCCCCCGAGACCAGCATCAAGGTCGTCTTTGAGCCGACCGACACGGTGCTCGACGTCTACCGCAAGATGAACGAGGCCATCGATGAGATCAAAACCTCGGACGAGAGCAACGGCACGGAGGACTTTGCCGATTTCGTCGCGCGTCTGCCGCGCTTTGTGCTTCGCTTCGTCATTGCGGTTCTCCGCGTGCTGGACTATTTCGGATGGATTCCGCAGTCTCTGCTGAACATCAGCCCCTTCCACGGCTCGATGATCATCACGGACCTCGGCTCGCTGCGGATCGGGCCGGTGTACCATCACATCTACAACTTCGGCACGCTCCCCTGCTTTATCGCCTTCGGCTCCAAGTATCACAAATACGAGGTCAACCGCCGCGGCGAGGTGGAGGATCACAAGTATATCGACTGCAAGTTCGTTCTGGATGAGGGTATCGTCGACGGGCACTACTGGGCCAAGTTCCTGCAGGCCTACCGCTACATGTTCGCGCATCCGGATATTCTCGTTGCACCGCCGAGCAAAGTGATTGAGGACGTCAGCTGACGTTTCTTCATTCTGCATACAAGGAAGGGAGGAAAAACATGCGTTCCCTTTTCAAAAAACTGAGCATTCTCTGTCTGACGGCCGCGCTGATGCTTTCCTTCGGCCTGCTGAACGCGCCGCGTGCCGCGGCGGCCACGGACATCAGCAAGATTCTGACGACGATTTCGGCCACGCCCGTCGCGCTGACGGATCCGTCCAAGATCACGGTCGCCACCAGCACGCCCGGATGCCACATCAAAGGCGCGTACTGGTATGATGCCTCCGGGAAACCGGTGAGCGGCGCCTTCGGGACGGAGACCTACCGTCTGGAAATCTGGGTTACCGCGGACGACGGCTATACGATCAACTCCGACTGCAAGTGCTATCTGAACAACAGCAGCATCAGCTCCGCCATCAGAGACGCCGGCAAGACCGCCGTGCTGATCCGGGAGTATACCGCGGCCATCTGGGCGCCCACGGTCTACAAGAACCCGACGGCCGAAACCGTCGACGAAGGCGGTTGGGCCTCCTTTGTCGTCTCGGCTGCCTATACGCGCGACTATCAGTGGGGGCTTCAGGATCCCTCCGGCAACTCGTTCATCGAGCTTGACAGCGTCAAGGGCTTCTTCCAGGGCGTGGAGACCACCGGCAACGGCAGCAGCAAGATCATGATCTATCACATCCCCGCCGAGATGAACGGCTGGAAGGTCGTCTGCAACTTCATCGGTGCCGGGGTCGGCAACGTGGTGCCGTCCCAGCCGGCGCTGATTACGGTCAGGGGTGCCGCGGGGCGTGCCGCCGCCCAGCCCCAGCCGCAGCAGCTGACGGCCATCACCCTCACGGAAGACGGAAGCACGCTTCAGGCAGATACGGTCACGAACGAAGACAGCCAGAGCGGAGGTCTCCTGAACAGCGCCCTCTCCGACGCCGCGGAATCTTCCGGGCTGCTCAGCGATGCCGATGCTGCTTCTGCTTCCGGCTCTGAACCGGCGGCGCATGTGCATGTCTATTCGCAGACCTGGAGCTATGATGCCCGCGGGCACTGGCATGAATGCCCCGATGACGGCGCGCGTGCCGATGAAGAACTGCACAACATGACCTGGACCGTCATCAACCAGGAGACCGGCGAAGAATCGGGCCGCTGCTCGGTCTGCGGCTATACCACCGTTCGCAGGCCCGCTGCCCCGTCGGCAGATACCAAAGCAGAAAAATCCTCGCTCTCTCTGCCGCCGAGTGCGCTGATGTGGGGTCTGTGCGCGCTGCTTCCCATTGATATCGTCTGCGCTGCCGTGCACGGCAGCATCGCAGGAAGAAAAGATGAGGACGATTTTGACTACGACGACTGAGTTGTCAGGGGGACGGTTCTCCTGACAACTTTTTCCGTGAAAAAAAAACCACCTTCGGGTGGTTTTTCTATTCCTGCTCCATCAGGAGCGAGAAGATCAGAAATGAAGTTTTCAGCGCGTTATGTCGGATGGCCCCGTTTTCGATGCTCACGAGATTGTCCTCGATCAGCCGCACGTTCATCCATTTCAGGACGCTGCGGTCGATGGCAACCGGCTCCTTCCCTTCCGTTTTCAGGTATCGCTCTGCGGTTTCGGGATCGGGAACCGCGTTGTTGGCAATGACGATGTCGACCTTTCGGCGCTGCAGGTACCGGTGCAGAACCTTGAGGTGGTCGCCGACCGTCAGGCCGTCGGTCTCTCCCGGCTGGGTGACGATATTGCAGACATAGACGATCGGAGCCCTGGCCTCGTTGAGCGCCTTCAGGACGGCCGGCGCCAGGAGATGCGGGAGGATGCTGGTATACAGGCTGCCGGGAGAAAAGATGATCAGATCCGCTTCCCGGATTTTCTGAATCACGGTCTCGCTGATCCGGATGCTGTGATCATAGTCCAGCTTCCGGATTTTTTTGGCGTTGTGGCTGACTTCAACCTGTCCGTAATACTCCTGACGGCCGTTTTTGCCGACCAGCTCGACCTTCTCCTCGGTCAGAGGAAGCACGGTGCCCTTGATGTTCAGCAGCTTGGACATGTAGTTGGTCGCCTCGGAAAGGCTGCCCTTCAGGTCGATCAGGGCCGCAAGCATGATGTTGCGCACCGGATGGTTGTAGAGGCTCCCGTCCTTGGAGAAGCGGTAGCGCAGCAGGCGGACAAAATCCTCATCCACGTTGGCCATGGAAATCAGGACCTTGCCTACGTCGCCGACCGCCGGGATATCGAGTTCTTTTTTCAGGATGCCGGTGCTGGAGCCGTTGTCGCTGACCGTGATGACCGTCGTCACGTCGATCGGAAACTGCTTCAGCCCGGACAGCAGGCAGGAAAGCCCGGTTCCCCCGCCGAATACAATTACTTTTTTCATCGCTGAAACTCCTCTCGGAGATGGAAGAAAACAGGGAGTCCGGTTTCGGGGCTCCCTGTTTTCTTTGTTTTCGGATTATCCGACCAGACGGACCGTCAGGTCTACGCTGAAGCCGTTGCAGCTGACCGTCAGCGTTCCCGGGCCGCCGGTCTGCAGCATTTCGACGGTGCAGGATCTGGTATCGTCGCTCGGGGTCACGGTGAAGAGCGATTCGTCGCTGCTCTTCCAGGTGATGTGCGTGTTCTCGGTTGTGAAGACCTCCATCGGAAGTACCGTCGCCTGCAGCGTGATTTTCGGATCGCGGCTCAGGCTCATCGTGAATTCGTCCTTGACATCGGTGCCGAAGCACTGGATGTTGATTGCCTCAACCGTCGGCGTCGGAGTCGGGGTCGGGGTGGGAGGCGGCTCCACAGTCGGCGCGGTGTTCACGGTCGGGACCGGTGTGGCGACAATGTTGTTGTTGCTGCCCTTGCCGCTTTGATTATCAAGCCCGTTCAGGCTGGTGGAAACCATAACGATCACCGCGAGGATCACCGCGGCCACGAGAATCAGGCCGAAGATGAGCTGCCATCTGGTGTTGGTTTCTGCGCGCTCGTAGGCGGCCGTGCCCTTCACGGTGCTCGGAGTCGGGGCCGGTGTCCGCCCGCTCTGGGTAACACGGCGCGTACCGCAATTCGGGCAATGACTGCGCAGCGCGGAAAAGCTTTCCCCGCATCTGCGGCATTTTACCTGGGGAATTACGCTCATACAATAGTTCCTCCGTTCAGAAGAAAATGGAATAGGCGCTGTAAAACAAGCATAATATTACAACGAAAAGTCCGAAACGTCAAGAGTTTGGCCCAAAATATCGGAGATTTTGCCGTAAAATCCGGGGATTTTTCCCCACTTTAACAACTTTTTTACAATTTACGCCCGAAAAATACTCACGCTATTCTCCGATTATTCCGTTTTCTGCATGTCGCCTGTCCGTTCGCTGATGATATAACGGGGGCGTTGTTTTGTCTCCAGATATATTTTCCCGATATACTCGCCGATGATTCCGAGGCCCAGAAGCTGCACCCCGCTGACAAAGCAGACGATGCAGGTCGTGCTGGCCCAGCCGGGCACCGCCTTGCCGCAGATCGCCGTGATCAGCGCCCAGAGGCAGCCGATAAAGCTGATGACTGCAACGAATGCGCCGAAGCCCGTGATCAGACGCAGAGGCTTGACCGAGAGGCTCGTAATGCCGTCCACGGCAAGGGCGAGCATTTTCTTGAGCGGATAGTGGCTCTCTCCCGCGATGCGCTCGGCGCGGGAATAGCTGACTGTGGTGCTGCGGAAGCCGACCAGCGGGACCAGACCGCGCAGGAAGAGATTGACTTCTCTGAAATCGGCGAATTCCCGGAGCACGCGGGCGCTCATAAGGCGGTAATCCGCGTGATTGTAGACGACTTCTGCACCCATCGCGGACAGCAGCTTATAGAAGCTCTGCGCGGTAAAGCGCTTGAAGAAGGTATCGGTCTCGCGGCTGGAGCGCACGCCGTAAACCACGTCATAGCCCTCCGCGTAGCAGTCGATCATGGCGTCCATGGCGTTCAGATCGTCCTGCCCGTCACAGTCGATGGAGATGGTGATGTCGCAGCTGTCCTTCGCCTCCATCAGGCCGGCCAGAACGGCGTTCTGGTGGCCGCGGTTGCGGCTCTGGGAGATGCCGATATAGTGTTCGTCCTGCCGTGCAAGATCGCAGATGATGTTCCAGGTTTCATCGCGGCTTCCGTCGTTGACGAACAGGACGCGGCTCTTGTCGCTGATCTTCCCCGCCGCGGTGAGATCCTGAAGCTTTTTCAGGAACTGCGGCGCCGTGATCGGCAGAACCGCCTGCTCGTTATAGCAGGGAATCACGATGTAAAGAATCGGTGTCATAGGGCGTTCTCCTCTCCGAAGAGATAGTCTGCGAGATCGGAAACCCGCTTGAAATACAGGCCGCAGTTTTCGCGCATGAAGCCTTCGATCTGCGGTATATCGTTTGCCCAGCCTGCGGCCGCAAAGGGCACGCCGCAGCTCTGCGCCATGTCGTAGCCCGGTTTCAGATCGTCGATCACCAGCACCTGCTCCGGAGGTAGATTCAGCCGGCGCAGAACCTCTTTCAGAGGCCAGGGCGAGGGTTTGCGCTGCTCCGGCGGCATTTCCCACCCGAAGATCAGGTCGGGTTCCGGCAGGCCGTTTTCGCGGTAGTCCCGCAGGATGTTCTCGCGAAAGGAATGGGAGATGACGGCAAGCAGCCCTCCCTGCTCTCGCTGCCGCGTCATGATTTCGCGGATTCCGGGATAGGCAACGGGAATCCGCGATTTCACGTATTCCCTCCAATACCGCTCTTCCCGGTGCAGCATCTCGTCGTCCATGCCGTATTCTTCCCGGCACATTGGGATAAATCCGGGGGAAAAGTTCTTCAGAAAGTATTCTTCCAGGCTGCAGTGCCGCTCCGGATAAAAGTCCTCCAGAAAACGGACGAAGCAGGGATGGTGGATGGTTGCCGTGCTGTTGACGGTGGTGTCGTCGTGGTCGAAGACCAGGCAGCGATACTTCATCTCAGTAGAAGGTGGCAACCGGCTGCTCCGGCGCCTCGGCGGGCTCGGAGGAAATCCATGTCAGAACCGGGCCCCTTTTTCCGTAGGCGCGGTTGAACTTGAAGTTGATTTTCGCGGTCAGAATCATCCAGCTGTTATCCTGCACGGAAGCCGCGTCCTTCCACTGGCACACGAGCCCGGCGAACTGGATGTCCTGGACGCAGCAGGTCATGACATGACGGCCGACGACGAAGGTCTCGGCCGGGAGCTTCTGACGCAGGAGCGCGAGGCATTTGAAGCGCACGGTTTTCCCTTCGTACTTCTTCGGCTCTTCGGAGATGTCCCGATACCAGACTGCGTAGTCGTCGTCGCCGATCTCGATGATCGGGGCATCCACGTCGAAGGGCAGCGGGTCGACGATGTCGTCGTACTCCACCTTGCCGTCGGCATATTCATATGCGATATCCGCCCGTCGGGAAGCGGCGCGCACCAGCTTGTGATAGGGCATTTTGTCCGTCCCGGGACGGAAGCGGTTAAAGACGACCAGCTCGCAGCTTTTCAGCTTGTCGTAGACCAGCTGGCGCATATTCTCGTTGTATAGGAGAATGGTATTGGCGTCGGCAAAGAAGAACTCCTGATAGACCATCCAGCCCTCCGGAAACGCCGTATAGAGCGGGTCCAGCATCCACATGCCGTTATACTCGATGATGACGCGCTCGGCATCGCATTCCCGGGCGAGCCGTAGCAGGTTTTCCTTTGTCAGCTCGGTCTGGTCTTCGATCGTCCGGATCGTGACGGTCTTGCAGACGAACTCGTCCGGCTCGTATTCTTCCTCCCCTTCCTCGCAGAGGAGCAGGAGGGTTTTCTCGCCGTTGGAGAAGCGCTTGTCTTCGAGCGTCTCCTGAATGAAGCGGGTCTTCCCCGCTTCCAGAAATCCGGTAAAAAGATAGACCGGCATGTCCTGTCCCTTACGCAATTTCGAACAGCTCCTTCAGTGCGTCTTCCCGGATATGCGCGCCGATCACGCAGAAACGGCCCGTGACGGCGGCGCTGCCGCGGCGGATATCGATCTCTTCGGGGACATAGTCAAAGTACAGCCAGTCGCCGTCCGAGGCATTCACGATGCCCTTGGCGCGCAGAATGGTGCCGTATTTCTCCTCATCGGAGAGCGCCTGCAGTTTCCCGCGCAGCTCCGCCTCGGTAAACTTGCGGGCGGTCTCCATCCCCCAGCTGCCGAAGATTTCGTCGGCATGGTGGTGATGATGGTGGTCATGGTCGTGTTCGTCATCCTCGTCATGCTCGTGGTGATGGTGATGGCAGCACTCGTGTTCGTCCTCATCGTCATCGTCATGATCATGGTGGTGATGGTGGCAGCACTCGTGCTCATCCTCGTCTTCATCGTCATGATCGTGGTGATGGTGGCAGCACTCGTGGTCGTCCTCATCGTCATCGTCATGATCATGGTGGTGATGGTGGCAGCACTCGTGGTCGTCGTCATCATCATGATCGTGATGATGGTGGTGGCAGTGCTCATGCTCGTGCTCTTCTTTCAGCGCTTCCATCTCCGCACGCAGGCCGTTGTCCCGCATGGCGTCGAGGATCTGTTCCCCGCTGAGTTCGGCCCAGGGGGTCGTGATCAGGCCGGCTTCCGGATTCATTTCTTTCAGCAGCGCGACTGCCTCCTGCAGCTTCTTCTCCGGAACGGTGTCGGTGCGGCTGAGGACCAGCAGGTCGCAGCTCTTCACCTGATCGTCAAAGAACTCGCCGAAGTTGCGCGCGTACATTTTGGCCTTTCCCGCATCGACGACGGTGACCTCCGAGCCGATCTTCGCCTCTTCAACGCGCTCGACCGCCTTAGCTACATCCGAGAGCTTTCCGACGCCGGAAGGCTCGATCAGGATGCGGTCCGGCGCATACTGCTCGATAACCTGCTTCAGGGCCTTGGTAAAATCGCCGACCAGCGTGCAGCAGATGCATCCGGAATTCATCTCGGTGATCTGAATGCCGGCATCCTGCAGAAAACCGCCGTCGATGGCGATGTCGCCGAATTCGTTTTCAATCAGAACCAGTTTTTCCCCCTGATACGCTTCCTGGATCAGTTTCCGGATCAGGGTCGTCTTCCCGGCGCCGAGAAAGCCGGAAAAAATATCAATCTGTGTCATAGTTGCCTCCATTGTGTCTTTCTGGAGAAGAGAATGCTTCTTCAAAACGTAGATTATATCACGGTTTGATGCTTCTTACAAGTCCCAGCCGTCGCGGCGCTGCTCTTCCTGCTGCCTGCGGCGGTTTCTCCTGCGGATCTCCGCCTCGCGGCGCTCCTCGAGGTATCTCTCCCTGGCCTTCCGATAGCGGATCCGAAGCGTGATATACAGCGCCAGCACCGTAAGCACGACGGCTGTGGTGCCGATGACCCAGCGATTGGAGAAGAAGTCGTGGATCTGGTGCTTCATGTATTCCGATCTGGCCAGATCGACCTCGTCCCTCGTGACCAGATTAACCGTGCCGTAAACCTCGCCGTTGACGCTGACGACCGCTTCGCCGAGTACTTCGCCTGCCTTGACGGGCGCGCGCAGCTCGGTCTCCGTGAAATGGAAGTCCAGCTTGATGTCGTCGTCGGTCGTATCCCGCGGCAGCAGCAGGCGGATATTCTCCTCCGGATAGAGCACGGCTTTGGCGTTGTCCTGGGCGAGCTCGACATCCATTTCATAGACCGGCGTTCCCTTGTCCACCACATTGCGGTAGGAGAAATCGGAAAAGCCCCAGTCATAGAGCTTGATCGTGTCTTCAAAGTTCCGGTAGTCCTCGATATGGGCGTTCAGCCAGCCGTCGCAGCCCATGACGACCGCGAGGAAGTGCAGCCCTTCCCGCTCGGCCGTCGAGATCAGGCAATAGCCGGCGGCCCGGGTATAGCCGGTCTTGACGCCGGCCGCGCCGGTATAGAGATAGCGGTTGCCGCCGTAGACCGACTGGGGGCTGATCAGGGAGTTGGAGTTGTGGTATTCGCGCTCTTCGTGCATGTTGGTCGCAGGGATCGTTACATCCGCGATGTTGCAGACGACCATGAAATAGTCATGCGAGATGGCTTCCTTTGTGATCAGGAACATCTCGTAGGCGGTAGTCTGGTTGTTGTTCGACAGGCCGTTCGGATCTTCGAAATGGGTGATCTCGCAGCCGAGCTCCGTCGCACGCTCATTCATCCTGTCCACGAAGCTGTTGATATTGCCGCCGATCAGGGATGCCAGCACGTTGCAGGCGTCGCTGGCGGACTGAATCATCGAACAGTACAGCAGGTCCCGGAAGCTCAGCTGTTCGCCGGGCTGGATTTCGCCGCTGCTGCTCTCCTCGTCCAGACCCATCCGGCAGTCCTCGCCGGCCGTCACCATCTCATCCAGCTCGTGTTCGCCCCTCTCGACCGATTCCACGGCCAGCAGCACCGTCATGATCTTGGTCAGACTGGCCGGAGCCACGACGGCGTCCTTATCCTTGGAATAGATGATCCGCCCCGTGTTCAGATCGGCAAGCACGATGTTCTTGCCGTTCAGTTCGGGTGCCGGAGATGCATAGGCGGCGGGAGCACCGGCCGCAGCGAGCATCGATGTAAGCAGAAACATGGAGAGAAGGAACTTTTTTTTCATTTTGTACTCCCGTTTGTGTCCGGATTGTGGTATAGTATCAGGGTGACGACACAAGTAAAGATTATTATAAAGTTTAGCAGCAGGAATTGCAACGGTTTTTTAAGGTCTTGAGGGTCTGCTCATGAAAAAAAGTCTGGCTCTGTCGCTGAGTCTTTTCCTCACTCTCGCTTTTCTCGTTTTTCTTGTTTTTTCCCTCTTTCCGGTTCCTGAAAACGGAGCGGTTCTCCCCGACCGGGTCTGGCAGGCGGAAGACGCCCGCATTGATCTGAACCGGGCAAGCGCGGAGGAGCTGCAGGAGATTTCGGGGATCGGGCCGGTTCTCAGCGAGGCGATTGTCGCCTGGCGGGAGGAGAACGGGCCCTTTGTTCGGGAGGAGGATCTGCTGCAGATCCCGGGGATCGGTGAAAAGACGGTCGCGGCGCTCCGCGGCTCCGTCATAATCGGAGGTTCAAATGAAGATTCTGGTCGTGGATGATGAACGTGCGCTGGTCAAGGGCATCAAGTTCAATCTGGAAAATGAAGGCTATTCGGTCGATGGCTGCTATGATGGGGCGGAAGCCGTCAGCATGGCCAAAAAGACCAATTACGACCTGATCATTCTCGATCTGATGATGCCCGGAAAGGACGGCCTGCAGGCCTGTCAGGAGATCCGCAGCTTCTCCACCGTGCCCATCATCATGCTGACCGCGCGCAGCGAACGGCATGACATGCTGGTCGGCTTTGAATCGGGCGCGGACGATTACATCACGAAGCCTTTCGACGTGCTGGAGCTGAAGGCGAGAGTCCGCGCGCTTCTGCGCCGGGCCGGTCTCAGCACGGCCGCCGCCGGAAAGGAAACGCGGCTTACCCGCGCGCATATCACGCTGGACGAAGCCCAGCGCAGCGCCTTCAAGGACGGCAAGGAAGTCGAACTGACGATGAAGGAATTCGACCTGATGCTGTTCCTGATGAAGAATCCCGGCAAGGTTTACAGCCGCGAAGCGCTGCTCGATCTGGTCTGGGGCTATGATTATCTCGGGGACAGCAGAACGGTGGACGTGCATATCCGCAGGCTGCGTGAGAAGCTGGAAAAGGATCCTGCCTCGCCGGAGATGATCCTGACCAAGTGGGGCGTCGGGTACTACTTCACTCTGTGAGACCATGATGTTTACGCATACGATTCGATTCAAATTCATCGTCTTCATTCTGGCAATCCTGCTGGTGCTGCTGGTGCTGCTGAATACCTACCCGATCGTTTCGTCCCGGGACACGGTGTTTCAGGAAAAGCAGAGCTCGATGGCTTCCCAGGTGACGGTGGTTTCCTCGGCGCTTGCCTCGCTGGACCGGCTCAGCGAGGAAGGGGTCAGCGATGTGCTGCGCTTTCTTGACCTGAGCGGCTTTGACCGCATCATCGTCGTCAACAGCGCCGGCACGCCTGTTTTTGACGACGGGCAGACCCCGATCAATCTGGAGGACGTCCGTACCGCGCTGGAGGGAAAGAGCGTGTTCCGTTCGGTTTTCGCGGGCGGTGCCTTCGAGAGCAGCATCGCGGTGCCGGTCGGAAGCCGGAACGCCGTCATCGGAGCCGTCAGTCTCTATGAGACGGATACCGAGCGGGCGGACATCATCCTCTCGATCCAGCACCGCTTCGCCATTCTGTCCATGCTCATCGGGGCTGCCGCCCTGATTCTGGCCGTCCTCTTCTCGTGGATCGTGCTGCGGCGTCTGACCCGGCTCGCCGGCAGCATGCACACGGTGGCCGGCGGAGATTATACCCACCGGCATGAGATCACGGGCAACGACGAAATCAGCGAGCTCGGCGAAGAGTTCAACGCGCTCACCGCCCGCCTCGAGACCAACGAAGACCAGCGCCGGCGCTTTGTCTCGGACGCCTCTCACGAGCTGAAAACCCCGCTCGCTTCGATCCGCCTGCTTTCGGACAGCATTCTGACCACCGAGCAGATGGATGAGGGGACGATGCGGGAGTTTGTCTCCGACATCCGCACCGCCGCGGACCGTCTGCAGCGGACCACCGAGAAGCTGCTGGACCTCAGCCGTCTGGACGACGGCGTGCGGCTCATACCGGAGCCGGTGGACCTGAAACAGATCACGCTGGACGCGCTGCCCGGGATCTGCGTTCTGGCCCGGGAGAGCAAGGTCACCGTGAACACGCAGCTGGACGACGGCTGCGTGATCATGGCCAGCGCGGACGAGATGAGCCGGGTGGTCTTCAACCTTGCGGAGAACGCGGTGAAGTACAACGTGCCCGGCGGCTCCGTCAGCATCACGCTCTCCAAGGATGATGAGAACGTCCGGCTTACGGTCGCGGATACGGGCATCGGAATTCCGGAGGAAGACCGGCTCAATATCTTTACGCGTTTCTATCGGGTGGACAAGGCACGCTCCCGTGCCAGCGGCGGCAGCGGTCTGGGGCTGAGCATCGTGCATGACGCGGTGCTGGCCTACGGCGGGAGCATCGACGTCGGAAGCAACAGGCCGCAGGGCTCCGTGTTTGTCGTGAGCTTTCCGCGGCCGAGTTCGGAGGATACAGGAATATGACACATCTGGAACGGATTCGGGAAAAACTGACGGAAGCGGATGCGCTTCTGATTACGGAAGAAAAGAACCAGCGCTGGGCAGGCGGCTTTGCCTTCACGGACGGCTATGTGCTCGTTTCCCGGGAGAAGGCCTGGCTGCTGACGGACCCGCGCTACACGGAAGCGGCGGAGGCGTCCGTCGGGCCGGATGTAACCGTCCTGCGCTTTGACAGCACTCATCCCAAGCTTCCCCTGCTCAAGCGAATTCTGGAGGAAGAGAAGGTTGAACGTCTGGCCGCGGAAGACCGGCATCTCAGCTATGCAGCCTTTCGGATGCTGGAACAGCAGCTGGGAAGAACGCTGCTGCCGGCCGGAGATCTTCTGCCGGCGCTGCGTGCTTCAAAGGATGAGGAAGAACTGCGCCTGATGCGTGAGGCGCAGGCTATTGCCGACAAGGCCCTGGAGGAGACCCTTCCGTACATCCGCGCCGGGATGAGCGAGAAGGAGGTCGCAGCGGAACTCGTCTACCGCATGCTTCGCAATGGCAGCGAGAAAAACTCTTTCGACCCGATCGTGGTCACCGGGCAGAACAGCAGCCTGCCGCACGGGGTTCCCGGTGATCGTCTTCTGCGGGAGGGCGACTTCCTGACCATCGATTTCGGCTGCGTTTACGGCGGCTACTGCAGCGATACGACCCGGACCTTCGCGGTCGGCTCGGCCACAGAAGAGATGAAAAACCTCTATGCACTTGTGCTGGAAGCCCAGCTTGCCGGCATCCGGGCCGCGCGCTCCGGGATCTCGGGCAAGGAGATCGACGAGGCCGCCCGGAAGGTCATCCGGGATGCCGGTTTCGGAGACTTCTTCGGGCACGGTTTCGGTCACAGCCTCGGTCTCGACATCCATGAGCAGCCGGTCCTGAACCAGCGCGGAGAACGCCTGATGCCGGACGGCGCCGTGGTCAGCGCGGAACCCGGCATTTACCTCCCCGGCCGCTTCGGCCTGCGCATCGAGGATGTGATGATCCTCCGCCCCGATGGCAGCGAAGTCATCACCAAATCCCCCAAGGACCGCCTCATCGTGTTGTAATGTTGTTCAAAAACTCCCGGCCTGCCGGCCGGGAGTTTTGCATAGTATATTCAGATAAATCGGGCGATGATGTTCTCCATGCTCTGGTCCATCACGCGGAGAACCCGCTCGCGGGTAAGCTCACGGGGAAAGTGCATGCCCGAGTCCAGCCATTGGGCAATGTATCCGATCGCAAGGGTCGCATAAAATTCCGTAATGAATTCGAAATCCTGCCGGCTGATGTTCTTTCCGTCCGATACGATGATCGCAAAGCTCTCGATGCAGGCTTTCAGCTTGGACTTCAGATAGCGCAGCATATACAGCCTGCTGTTGGAGTTGTAGACGTTGAGGGTGAAGCTGCTGCTGTTCTCGAGATAGTCTATGAAGATCACCATATCTTCTCGCCAGTGTTCATATGTGACTTCCTTGGGAAGCACGCGCTCGGCATCGTCCTCAAAAACCCATTCCAGCAGATTATCGATATCATCGAAATGATAATAGAAGGTCTGCCTGTTCACGCCGCAGATTTCCACGATATCCTTCACCGTGATCTTGTCAATGGGTTTTACCTTCATCATCTGGCGCAGCGCCGAAGCCAGGGCGTCTTTTGTTCCGCTTGCCATCCTTGTCCCTCCTTCTGACGTTGTATGTAGACAGCATAACATACTTTATCCGCGTTGGCAAAGCATTTTTATATGATGTGTCGTTTTGTCACTTATGACCGACTTTCTCCTCTTTTTGATGTTACAGCGTGACAAGCAGGCAGAACTGTGTTAAGATAGCAATATCAGATAAAACCGATATAGTGAAGGGGGATTTATTTTGGAAGTCAGGCAGAATCTGATCGAACTGTGTACGAAAATCAACGGAGGGCATTATACCATCACGCCGGACTGCGCGGAGTACAAGGTCTTCGAGCAGTGGATTACCGATGAACAGATCTCCGTCATGCTGGGGCTGACCGACATGAAGCCGGCGCTTGTGCCGCTGATTGCGCACAAGGCGAAGCTCTCCGTCAGCCGGACGAAAGAGGTGCTGCATGAGCTGACGGACATCGGTCTGGTCGTTCAGGTCGTAGCGCCGGTGCTCGGGATGGAGGTTTATCTGCTGCCGCCCTATACGCCCGGAATCTTTGAGTTCCTGCTCATCAATGAAAAATTCTGTCTCGCGCATCCGGAGATTCCCTATGCGTTTCATCAGCACGCCACCACCAGCCAGATCGAGCATGCGCCCAACACGCCCATGGGCGCCGGCATTATGCGCGTGATTTCGGTGGAGAGCGCCATCCCCGAGGGAACGGAGCAGATCGACAACGAGCGCGTCAGCAAGTATATCGAGGACAACGAAGGCCATCTGAGCATCACGCCGTGCCAGTGCCGCCGCGTCCGCCGGATGATGGGCGAAGGCAGCGGCGATCTGGACGAAGGGTTGTGCATCTTCATGGGGCATGTCGCGGACATGTTCAACCGCACGGGCAAGGGCAGACCGGCCACGGTCGACGAAGCCAAGGCCCTGGTTCAGAAATGCGACGAGCGCGGCTGCGTCCACCAGATCACGACCCTGCATCGGGGAGAAACCTTCGCCATCTGCAACTGCATGCCGGAGAGCTGCCTTGCGCTCGGCGTAACGCAGTATTACAACACGCCCGGCACCTCCCGGAGCAACTACGTGGCGGAAATTGATCAGGAGAAATGCGTCGCCTGCGGCCAGTGCACCGACCGCTGCGCCAACAACGCCATTCAGATGGGCCAGAAGCTCTGCGCGAAGACGCCCGTTGAGCATCCGCACATGGAGCTGCCCGATGATCTGGAGTGGACGCCGGATCGCTGGAATCCGGAACACAGGACCAACCGCGAGTATATCGCGCCGGAGGGCACCGCGCCCTGCAAGACCGCGTGCCCGGCCCATATCGCCGTCCAGGGTTATCTCAAGCTGGCGGCACAGGGAAAGTATCGGGAAGCCCTCGAACTGATCAAGCTGGAAAATCCGCTGCCCGCCGTCTGCGGGCGGATCTGCAACCGCAGATGCGAGGACGAGTGTACCCGCGGCAGCCTTGACAGGGCGGTGGCCATCGACGAGGTAAAGAAATTCATCGCCGACAGAGAGCTGGATCGGGATATGCGTTTCGTGCCCAAAAAGCTCTACGACTACAGCGACAAGAAGATCGCCGTCATCGGCGCCGGCCCTGCCGGTCTGAGCTGCGCCTATTATCTTGCGGCGGACAACTATCGCGTGACGGTTTTCGAAAAGAACGAGCTGCCCGGCGGCATGCTGCGCTACGGCATCCCGAATTACCGCTTGGAAAAACCCGTTCTGGACGCCGAAATCGACGTCCTCAAGCAGCTGGGTGTCATCTTCCGCTGCGGGGTGGAGGTCGGCAAAGACGTCAGCATTCAGGAACTGAGAGAGCAGGGCTTTGACGCCTTCTATCTGGCCGTCGGCGCACAGAAATCCGCGGCGCTCGGCATTCCGGGCGAAGAGCTCAGGGGCGTCCGGGGCGGGATCGACTTCCTGCGCGAGGTGAATGCCGGCGCCAGACCCGAACTCGGGAAGAAAGTCGTCGTCATCGGCGGCGGCAACGTCGCGATGGATGTGGCCCGTACGGCGGTCCGGCTTGGTGCTGCGGTCACGGTCGCCTACCGCCGGAAAGAGAGCGATATGCCTGCCGATCCCGAAGAGGTCGCCGAAGCGAAGGCGGAGGGCGTGAAGTTCCTCTTCGAGCACCGACCGGTTGAGATTGAGGGCAAGAACGGCAAGGTCACGGCCCTGCTCTGCGAAGACGGAAAGAAGGTCGCCTGCAGCACCGTTCTCGCGGCCATCGGCCAGCGTGTTGATCTGGGCGGACTGGATCTGGGCGAGCTGCAGACCGATCAGAAGGGTCTTGTAAAAGCGGACGGATTCACATATCAGACGGCGCAGGAGGACATCTTCGTCGGCGGCGACGCCTTCACGGGGCCGAAGTTTGCCATCGACGCCATTGCCCAGGGCAAACAGGGCGCCATCTCCATTCACCGCTTTGTCCATCCGGGCCAGAGCCTCGTCATCGGGCGTGACCGTCTGAGCTACCATGCCTTCGATAAGGACAACGTCGACTTTGACACCGTCCGCCGCGAAAGCGACCCCGCAGCCCGTCAGATTCCCGAAAAGGACAGCGCTAAGGCCGTCAGCTTCCGGGATGACCGCAAAACCTTTACCGAGGAGCAGGTGAAGAAGGAAACCGCGCGCTGCCTCGGCTGCGGCGCCTCCTTTGTGGATCCGAACAAGTGCCTCGGCTGCGGTGTCTGCACAACCCGCTGCCGCTTTGACGCCATCCATCTGCGCAAGCGCAGCTATGTCGAGAGCATCGACTACTTCGAGCGTCCGAAGGTGCTGCCGGAGTTTATCGCGGAACGGGAAAACAAAATCCGGATCCGGAAGATGAATGAAAAAGGAAACAATGCCGCCCCGTGACAGACGGGCGAAACCGCGTTAAGATCACGACATCAATCTGCAGGAGAGAAAAACATGCACGAGCTCGGAACCATTTATTATGTCATGAATACGGTAGAAAAACTGGCGCAGGAGAACAGCCTGACGCAGATCGGCTCCATCACGCTGGAGGTCGGCGAGGTCAGCGGCATCGTCCCGGAATATCTGACGGACTTTTGGCTCTATGCACGCAAGAAGACCGAGCTGTTCAAGGAGACCGAGCTGAAGATCGAAACGCTGCACGCGGTCACCTTCTGTCAGAACTGCGAACAGACCTATGATACCGTTCCGCAGGGCAAGACCTGTCCCTACTGCGGCAGCGGCAGCACCTTCCTCATCACCGGAAACGAATACAACATCAAAGAAATAGAGGCCTGTTAGTGAAAGCCCCCCGCCGGATGGCGGGGGGTAATTCTTATTCGCCGAGGTAGGCGCGTTTGACGGCTTCGTTGGTGAGGAGTTCCGCGCCGGTGCCCTGGAGGGTGATCTCGCCGGTTTCGAGGACGTAGGCCAGGTCCGCGGTCTTCAGCGCCATGTTGGCGTTCTGCTCGATCAGCAGGACGGTCACGCCCTGGCGGTTGATCTCGCGGATAATCTCAAAGATGCCCTTGACGACCAGCGGGGCGAGGCCGAGGGACGGCTCGTCCATCATCATCAGCTTCGGGCGGCTCATCAGGGCGCGGCCCACGGCCAGCATCTGCTGTTCGCCGCCGGAGAGCGTGCCGGCCATCTGCCAGGAGCGCTCCTGCAGGCGCGGGAAGAGCTCGTACACCCACTCGATGTCCTTCTGAATCTCCGCCTTGTCCTTGCGCAGATAGGCGCCGATCTTCAGGTTCTCGAGCACGGAGAGGTTGGTGAAGACCCGGCGGCCTTCCGGAACCATGGCGATGCCGAGCTCGAGGATCTTGTTGATGGGCATGCCGAGGATTTCTTTGCCGTTATAGACGATGGAACCCTTCTCCGCCTTGACAAGGCCCGAGATCGTGCGCAGCATGGTGGACTTTCCCGCGCCGTTGGCACCGATCAGGGTGACGATCTTCCCGTCGGGAACCTCGATATTCACCCCGCGCAGGGCACGGATGCCGCCGTAGGAAACATGCAGATCTTTTACTTCAAGCATCGTCCGTCACCCCCAGATAGGCGTCAATGACCTTCTCGTTGGCCTGAATCTCGGCCGGCGTGCCGCTGGCGATCATGCTGCCGAAGTCCAGCACGTAGATCCGTTCGGAGATGTCCATGACCAGGTCCATGTGGTGTTCGATCAGGAGGATGGTGACATGGAAGGCATCGCGGATCTCGCCGATGAATTTCGTCAGCTCCACGGTCTCCTGCGGGTTCATGCCGGCGGCGGGCTCGTCCAGAAGCAGGAGCTTCGGTTCGGTCGCGAGGGCGCGGGCGATCTCGAGGCGGCGCTGTTTGCCGTAGGGAAGGCTGGTGGCCAGTTCGTTGCGCACACCCGCGAGCCCGACGGTCTCGATCAGGGCGTCGGCCTCTTCGCGTTGCTGTTTCTCCTCCGCCTTGTTTGCGCCGAAGGTGGCGGAGAAGAGGTTGCTGGTGCGCTTGAGATGCTTGGCGATCAGGACGTTGTCGAAGACCGTCATGCTCTTCCAGAGACGGATATTCTGGAAGGTACGCGCCATGCCGAGCGCCGTCAGTCTGTCGGGCGTGGGTTCGAGCACTTTGGTGTATTTCCCGGCGTTCTCGCCCAGATAGCCCTTCTTCATCTTCCCGTGCGGGTAGTTCTCGATGACGCAGTCGCCGTTGAAGGAGACGCGGCCGTTTGTCGGCGCATAGACCCCGGTGATGACGTTGAAGGCGGTGGTCTTGCCGGCGCCGTTCGGGCCGATGATGGCGACGATTTCCCCTTCGTATTCCTCCATGCTGAAGTTGTTGACGGCAACCACGCCGCCGAACTGCATGGTCACATCCTCCACCCGGAGGATGCAGGGTCTGTCTTTTCTCATTTCGCCGCCTCCTTCCCTGCCTTGCGCTTGCGGCGCCGCAGGATGATCAGATCGGAGATTTCCCGCTCGCCCATGATGCCCTGCCGGAAGAACAGCACGACGATCATGATGATGATCGAGAAGACGACCAGACGGAATCCGTTGCGGAAGATGTTGGGCGCCTCGATGCCGAGGAAGCTGCCCGAATCCAGGCCTCTCAGCCACCACTCGGACGCCGCGACAAAGAGGAAGGAGCCGATCACGGAGCCGGAGGTGGAACCGATGCCACCGAGGACGACCATCAGGAGAATCTCGTAGGTCATGGCGGACTTGAAGTTGCTGGCCTGGGCGATCGAGAGCACCATCGCCATCATCGCGCCCGCCACACCGGCGAAGAAGGAGCTGACCGTGAAGGAGATCATCTTGTGCCGGGCCAGGTTGATGCCCATGGCCTCGGCGGCGATCTCGTCGTCGCGGATGGCCTTGAAGGCGCGGCCGTAGGTGGAGTTGATGAGCTTGACGATGATGATGATGGACACCGTCGCGATCAGCACCGGCACAAAGGTGGACAGCGTCAGCTTGAGCCCTCCGACCGCAACCTTGAACTTGCTCGTGCGCGCGAAGCTCTTCAGCAGGTTCGAGCCGTTGGTGATCGGCCCCAGCTTCTGCCACTGGCAGATCGCGCGGATGATCTCGGCAAAGCCGAGCGTCGCGATGGCCAGATAGTCCGACTTCAGGCGCAGCACCGGAAGCCCGATCAGATACGCGAAGACCGCTGCCAGCAGGCCCGCGAGAATCACGGCAACCAGAACGCCGAGCGCGGTGCCGACGGGGCCCATGGCATTGGAGAAGGTCTCCGGGAAGGAGAAGCGCACCACCGCGTCAAAGTACTGGTACACGGTGTCGCGCGAGGTCGAGGGAATCGTGAAAATCGCGTAGGTGTAGGCGCCGATCAGCATGAAGCCCGCATGCCCCAGCGAGAACAGCCCCGTGTAGCCGTTCAGGAGGTTCATCGAGACGGCGGCGAGGGCATAGACCGAACCCTTCTGCAGAACCGTCATCAGCATATAGACGGAGCTGGTAGGCTTGATCAGCTGGTCCAGAAGAAGGACAAGGCCGAGGAAAATCAGCACCGCGAAGAAGGAAATCCAGGAGATGAGCCGGCTTTCCTCCGGGGTTTTTACCGCTTTCATGGCTCGCCTCCTCTCAGACCTTATCCGTGGTCTTCTCGCCGAACAGACCCGTAGGCTTGAAGACCAGAATGATGATCAGCAGGACGAAGGTAAAGGCGTCCGAGAAGGTCGCGAGACCGATCTGTTCGGTGATGGTGCCGTTGACGATCAGGATGGTATCCAGACCCTTGATCAGACTCTCGCAGATGCCGATGATGAACGCGCCGATCACCGCGCCGGGAATCGACCCGATGCCGCCGAACACGGCCGCGACGAAGGCTTTCAGACCGGGCATGGCGCCGGAGGTCGGCACAACGCCGGGATAGTTAGTAAAGAACAGCATCGAGCCAACCGCAGCAAGAAACGTCCCGATGATGAAGGTCGCCGAGATGACGCTGTTGATGCGGATGCCCATCAGCTGAGAAGTTTCGAAATTCAGGGAAACCGCCCGCATGGCCATACCGATCTTGGTATGATTGATCAGCAGAACGAGCAGCACCACCAGAATGATGGTGAGAAACGGCGTGATGATCGTCACGCGCGAGGTCTCCATTCCCAGCACCGTAACGCGGTCCGAGATCCAGGGGATCTGCGGATAGTTCTTGTTCAGACCGCCCGTGATGTAAAGCGCCAGGTTCTGGAGAAGATAGCTCACGCCGATGGCCGAGATCATGACCGACATGCGCGGCGCCGTCCGAAGCGGACGATACGCGACACGCTCGATCGTAAAGCCGAGCAGTACGGTCAGGATGATGACCAGCGGAATGGCGACGGTAAGCGGAAGCGCCGCGGCAAGGTAAACCATCAGCAGGCCCGAGACCATGAACACATCGCCGTGCGCAAAGTTAATCAGACGCAGAATGCCGTAAACCATGGTGTACCCGATGGCAATCAGCGCATACTGACCGCCCACGGAGATCCCGGAGATAATGTAGGGCAATATGGTTTTATCCATGGAGGAGTCCTCCTTAAAATACGCTTCAATAACAGAATGACTGCGAAGTGGAGTGTAGAGCATAAGGCTCTGCACCCCACTCGCAATGGTTTACTTGGATGAATTCTTCTGTTTTTCCGTTAAACAGTTTCTTCCGGGATTACTTGACGGTCGCAACCGTGACGAAGTCCCAAACGCCGGTCTCGGTGTTGCAGGACTTGACGAAAGCGCTGTCACGCAGAGCATCGCCGATGTCGTCAAAGGCAATGTTGCCGGTCACGCCGGTGTACTCAACGCTCGGGATGACTTCCAGCACGTCGGCCGGATCAACGGAACCGGCAGCCTTCAGGGCTTCGAGAGCGACATAGTAGGCATCGTAGCCCATGACGGTGACAGCTGCGAGCTCATCGTTGCCGCCGTTGTTGGCAAGCGCGGTGGCATCGGACTTGATCCACTCCTTGATGCCCTTATCAAACTCGGGATCGGCGCCTTCCTGATAGAAGGTCGTGACGCAGATCTTGACATCGGTGCCCTTCGCGGCGTTCAGGATGACGTTGGAGTCCCAGGTATCGCCGGCCAGGATCGGCATGCCGATCGCCTGAGTGTTGGCCTTGGCAATGATCTGAGCGGCAGCCTCGGTGCTGACCGGGGAGAAGAACACATCGCAGCCCTGGTTCTGGGCATTGGTGATGTAGGTGGAGAAGTCAGAGGTTCCTTCGGGGAACTGCTCATACACGCAGTTGTCCTTGCCGAAGGCTTCGATGAAGTAGTTGCAGAGACCGCCGGAGTAGTCATCGCCCTGCTTGGCCAGGCAGTAGGCCTTGGTGGCGTTGAGCTCGCTCTTGGCAAAGTTTGCAAGAACAGTGCCCTGGAACGGATCCAGGAAGCAGATGCGGAAGTACACATCGCACTCGGAAGTGACCTGCGGGTTGGTGCAGGTGACGCCGATGGCGGGGACTTCAGCCGCGGCGAAGGTGTCGCCGGCCGCGATGGAGACGCCGGAGCCGTAGGAGCCGAGGACCAGGGACACGCCGCTGGAGATCAGGCTCTGGGCCGCGGTGGGCGCCTTGTCGTTGGCGGACGCGTTGTCGGCATAGACGAGCTCGACATCGTAGGTCGTGCCGTCGATTTCAACGGTCGGGGTCAGCATGTTGGCATACTGCATGCCCAGGATCTCCTGCTTGCCGCCTGCGCCGTTATCACCGGACTGGGGCTCAAACACGCCGATTTTGACAACCGGGTTGTCGGCAAAGGCCATCGGTGCCAGGGCCAGAACCAGGCACAGAACCAATGCGACTGCGAGAATCTTTTTCATAGAATTTCCTCCCATATTTTTTGGATTCGGAATTGTCCGTCAATAAAAGACGGATGTTTTCCGTTACAACACAGGAATTATACTACAAGAACGGGAAAAATGCACTTCGTCATTCTGCCGAAATAGCGCTCAAGAATAAAGGCAATTTTGATATTATTAACAAACGGCCGGTCCTTTTCGCCAGTCTTCCCCGCAGTTTCCCTCGTTTTCGGCCGGATAGAAGAGCGTATAACAGTCGTGTGCCCGTGCGCCGAGCTGAAAATCGCGGACAGCTTTTCCGGAAAGCTTCCGGATATGGGCGGCTTTGGTGAGAAGCGGAACCTCGGCCGCTTCTCCGCGTTCGTGCAGCAGCCGTCTCCCCTTTTCGTTGAAGGCGAGGATACGCACATAGCCCGGAAAGCCCGCGTTGTCGCCGACCTGCAGACCGAGCGCGGCGCACAGGGCCATCCGGCGAATCCGCGAGAGCGGAAAGCGTTTGGATGCCGCCGCCTGCAGGAAGCTTTCATATGATGCCGTTTTCTGCAGCGCCGCATAGAGGCGCTCGCCTGCCCCGTCCTGCGCATCCGGCAGGTTCCGGAAGCTCTCCTCCGGCAGAAAGCGCAGCCGCGAGAGGAGGCAGAGTTCCTGCGTCCGACGGTTGAAAACCGCTCTCCCCTCTTCGATCTCCCGTCGAAAAACCGCTTCCGCCTCATCGGGGATTGCGGTCTCCGGCCGGCTGCCGCAGCGCAGCTGCTCCCGGATGTACGCGGCCGAAGGCATCGCGGAGCGCTCCGGATCGTCGTGTCCGCTTCCCGCCCGGAGCACCGGCAGCGGGCGGATGTCCCACTGCTGCTGCCGGATCGTCTTCAGGTATTCCACGGCAAGAATGTTGTTCGGCTGCTGCAGGACAGGGAGCTTTTTCCCCAGCAGTTCTTCCGCGAGCGCCTGCCGTGCCGCGGGGAAGCTGCGGTTCGGGTGCCGCTTCATGCTCTCCCGGACTGCCTCCGGAAACGCCGGGCGGCTGAACAGCTCCGCTAATTCCTCCAGCTCCTCCGCATTTCCCGTTTCGCTTCCGAAAGAGATCGCATCCGCACGGAGCGCGTGCATCAGGCCGACCGCGCCGGCCGCGAAGCCCTCCGCAGACGACAGGGACCACGGAAGCGGGAGCTCGACGACCAGATCGGCCCCGCAGCGGCAGGCGGCTTCCGCGCGGGCGAACTTGTGAAAGACCGCCGCCTCGCCGCGCTGCACAAAATCGCCGCTCATGACGGCAAGGACGGCGGCGTCCTCCCCCGCCATCCGGCGGCATTCGCGAATCTGGAAAGCGTGTCCGCAGTGAAACGGATTGTATTCGGCCGCAATTCCGACAGTTTTCATCGCTGCTCCCCCAAAAAAGACTTGCGCTTTTCTCCCAAATTGATTAGAATAGACAGGAAATCAAAGCGTCTTCCGGGACGCTTTCTGCGAAAGAAAAGAAAGGAAAATCATTATGAAAATTCTTGTGATCAACGCAGGCAGTTCTTCCCTGAAATACCAGCTGATCGATATGGAAACCGAACAGGTTCTTGCCAAGGGCCTCTGCGAGCGCATCGGCATCGGCGGGCACCTCAAGCACAGCCCGCTGGTCGGCGGAAAGCCCGTCTTTGACGAGGATCTTCCTCTCCCGACGCATTCCGAAGCCATTGCCGCCGTTATCGACAAGCTGACCAGCCCGGAATACGGCGTTGTCTCCTCGATGGCCGAGATCGACGCGGTCGGTCACCGCGTGGTCCACGGCGGCGAGAAATTTGCCTGCTCGGTGCTGATCAATGACGAAGTCATGGCCGCGCTGCAGGAGTGCACGCCCTTTGCCCCGCTTCACAACCCCGCCAACATCACCGGCATCAATGCCTGCCGCGCCGTCATGGGCGATGTGCCGATGGTCGCCGTGTTCGACACCGCCTTCCACCAGACCATGCCCGGCAAGGCCTACATGTATGCCGTCCCCTATGAGTACTACAAGAACGACGGCATCCGCCGCTACGGCTTCCACGGCACCTCTCACCGCTACGTCTCCTCCCGCTGCGCCGAGCTGATGGGCAGGCCGATTGAAGAGCTGAAGCTCATCTCCTGCCACATGGGCAACGGTTCCTCCATCTGCGCCATCGACGGCGGCAAGTGCGTCGACACCTCCATGGGCTTTACGCCGCTGGTCGGCCTGCCGATGGGCACGCGCTGCGGCGATCTGGACGCGGGCGTCATTCAGTTCCTGATGAACAAGTACGGCTACAGCATCGATGAGATGCTGAACATCCTCAACAAGAAGTCCGGCGTTCTGGGCGTTTCCGGCGTCTCGTCCGACTTCCGTGATCTCGACGAGGCCGCGAAGGCCGGCAACGACCGTGCCCAGCTCGCGCTCGACATGTTCCATTACTGGGTCGCGAAGGTGACCGGCTCCTACGTCGCGGCGATGAACGGCGTGGACGCCATCATCTTCACCGCCGGCGTCGGCGAGAACAGCAAGGCGTCCCGGGCGGCCATCAGCGAGTACTTCGGCTATCTGGGCGTCAAGATTGACGACGCAGCCAACAGCAAGCGCGGTGAGGACATCATGATCTCGACCCCGGATTCCAAGGTCAAGGTCTTTGTCATCCCGACGAACGAAGAGCTGGTCATCGCCCGCGACACCCGCGACATCGTCGCCTGAACAGGTTTTTTCAATCGGGGTTGTCTCAAAGTCAGGCAACCCCGTTTTTTCGTTCTGCCATTGCGCGGAAGAGAAACCGATCCCTCGCTCCCGGGTTTCTCCGCCGCGCTTTTTAATTTTAGTTCGTAGGGAGCGATCCCCAGATCGCTCCGTAAACCGATCCCTCGCTCTCAGGTTTCTCCGCCGCGCTTTTTAATTTTAGTTCGTAGGGAGCGATCCCCAGATCGCTCCGTAATCGGCGGCGGAGGCATCCGGGGATGCCTCCATGCAAATGGCAGGAATAAACATGTCCCCAACAATCACTCGCGACAGCAAATTGGGAGCAGGATTTCCTTATTTCCCTGTGGAGCCGAAGCCGCCGGCGCCGCGCTCGGTATCCGTCAGGTCGTCCGTCTCTTCAAACTCCAGCGGCAGATAGGGCATCACGATCATCTGGGCAATCTTCTCGTGCGGCGTGACGCGCCGCTCGGCATCCGAATCGTTGTGGATGGCGACGATGTAGTTGCCGCGGTAGTCGGAATCGCAGACGCCGACGCAGTTGGCCGGGCGCAGGCCCTCGCGCGTTGCAATGCCGCTGCGGGCAAAGATGCCGGCGAAATAGCCTTCCGGCAGTTCAAACTGAAGCCCGGTGTCGATTTTCGCGGTGCTGTGCGGCGCGATCACCGCGTCCTCCTGCAGGTCAGCATAGAGATCGTACCCGGCCGCGCTGCTGCTGCCCCGGGTGGGAAGAATGGCTGTCGGGCTGACCCGTTTTACTCGTATTTTCATGTTCACACTCCTTGACGGAAACAGAGCCTGATAGTACAATATCGGCAGACAGAAAAATCCGCCGTTATCGGTATTCTATCACAGGAAAGGGGAAAAAACCATGCCCGAAATGAAAGACTTCTGTTTTCCGTCATCGACCGGCAGAAATCAGATCCGCGCCCGCATCTGCCGCCCGGACGGTACGCCCAAAGCAGTGGTGCAGATTGTGCACGGCATCGCCGAATATATCGAGCGCTATGACCGCTTCATGCTCTTTCTGGCGGAGAACGGCTATGTCGCTGTCGGAAACGATCATCTGGGTCACGGCAAATCTGCCGCCACGCCGGAAGAGCTCGGCATCTTCTCCGAGAAGGACGGCTGGGCCTATGTTGTCGACGACATGAAGCTCCTGCACGACAGGATGAAGAAGGAGTACCCCGATATCCCCTATGTTTTCTTCGGCCACAGCATGGGGAGCTTCCTGACCAGGACCTATATGATCCGCTTCCCGAATCAGTACGACGCGGCCATTCTCAGCGGCACGGGGCATCAGTCCGCCGCGCTGATCAACGGCGGTCTTCTGTTCGCCGAGCTGCTGACAATGTCGAAAGGCCCGCGGGCCAGCGGGCAGGCCCTGAATGACATGGCCTTCGGCTCTTACTGCAAGAAGATCGAGAATCCTCGCACGCCCTTCGACTGGCTCAGCCGCGACCCGGAAACCGTCGACCGCTATATTGCCGATCCCCTCTGCGGTTTTGTCTGCAAATGCAGCCTGTACCGCGACATGATGAAGGGGCTGAAGTACCTGACGAATCAGAAGAATATCAACAGCATGAACAAGGACGCGCCGATCTACTTCATGTCCGGCGCGGAGGATCCCGTCGGCGACTGGAGCGCGGGCGTGGAGAAGGCTTACAAGGCCTTCTGCAAAGCGGGCCTGAAGGACGTCATGATGCGTCTCTACCCCGGCGGCCGCCACGAGATGCTGAACGAAACCAACTACGAAGCCGTCCAGCAGGATATCCTCAACTGGCTCAACGCCCATATATAAACTACATATATAAACTACGGGAAGGAGCTGTGTTCATGCAGCTCCTTCCTGTGCTCCTGCGTCTCTTCAGGCCTGTTCTCCGGAAGCGGGATCGCGTTCCTCTTCGGGCGCTTCCCTGGTGCTGACAGTAACCTGCGGGAACGGGATGGTGAAGCCGTTGCGGGCCAGCATCATACGGACCTCTCTGTTCAGCGCTCTCTTCACCTTCGGCTGATCCTGGTTCCGGCACAGGATCTGAAACTTGAGCGTCATCTGTGAGTCGGACAGGTCGTCGATGCCCATATAGAGGATTTCTCCTATGCCGAGAGGGATATTCTTCTTCATGGCAGTTTTTTCGCGTTCAAAGGCGGCTTCCAGCGCCGGAATATCCGTGTCATAGTCCACTCCGACCTTGATGGGGGTGTAGCACGGACGTTCGGAATAGTTGATAATCGTCCGGATCGTACTGTTGTTCATGATCTTCGTGTCTTCCGAGATCAGATCACGGATCGTCGTGTTGCGGATGCCGATCTCCTGTACCTGCCCGTGCCAGTCGTCCACGGTAATCATGTCACCGACCTTAAAAGTCCCTTCGAAGACGATGAAGAGGCCGGAAATGATATCCGCCACAGTATTTTGAGCACCGAAGGACAGCACGACAGACAGGACGCCGGCGGAGGCCAGAAGGGACGCGGTAGGCGCGCCAAGCTGGCTTGCGCATACAAACACCGCCGCGATGCCGATCCCGTACTTGAGGAAGCTGAGCCCCATACGAATAAAGGTCACCTGTCTGGACATCAGCGCCGATGAAATGATGTTGGTCAGTTTCGTGATTGTCGCCAGCACAAAAACGGCAACCGCAATATAAATCAGGCAGCGCGTGACAGAAAAGATATCAAATCCTTTGGCCCAATCATTGACAAAGATGTAGTATTCGATCGATCCCTTCGGGAACAGAGAATATCGGAAGAAATACATAAGGGAGACGATGGCGCACAGGCAGTACAGCAGCCGGGAGGCAAAAGCATGCATCTGTTCTCTTACCATGCTCGTCTCTTTCTTTTTGCCTTTTTCCAGGACGCGTATTTCTTCTTCCGTCATGGAGGAGCAGCTTTTCACATAGAAAATCAGAATCAGGAAAAAGACCGCCTCCGTAAGGATTCCCGGAAGCGCCGTCAGCAGGCCGGACCGGGTTCCGGCAGCGGGAATCTGCTCTGTCGGCGAGGCAACAATGGCAAAATACTCACCGCCGCTGTGGCAGCTGCCGATCATTTTGTTTTTTCTGATCGTGAAAAAGCCGGTAAAATCATCCTGAAGGACTTCCTCCGGGATTCCCAGACTTTTCACCGTCTCATCCATATACATCTCGTCCGGACTGAACACCTTTCCGGTTTCCGAATCGACAGTCAGGGCCACGCCGTCCTTTTCTGTTTCAAACGCAGCCAGCACGGAATTCATGGATATCGACGACTCCATCTGATCAAAGACCGATGGGTCCATGGCAATCTGTACCATACCGGTGTAATTGCCCTCCGAATCCTTCATCGCCGCCCCGCTGAAGCAATACGGATTTTTCAGATACTTCGCATCCGGTTTATCCTGAATCAGCAGCGGTTCGCCCTGAAGCACCCAGCGGAATTCATAGGACATGCTTCCGGGATCGGTTGAAAGGGACAGATTGCTGTAATTCAGGCTGGATGCCGTCACGGTACCGCTGTTGTCGTATACCAGAACGCGGGCAGCGCCCATGACGTCAGCGAGTTCCTGCAGTTTCGGGGACTTCATAAACTCAGGGTTCTGCGGGATGAGTTCCGCCGAAGCCTGCGTAATAATCGAAACAAAGGCATTGTAACGTGTGCTGCTTGCCTGCTGTTTTTCTTCAAACCCGTCAAGGATATCTGCCAACTGTTCGGACTGCTCGGAATCTGTCTGGATATGCCCGGTGTGCAGGAACAGCGTGGTCGTGAAAATATTCACAGTCAGGGTGGCAAGGACGGCTGTGAGCAGAAGAATGCCCAGGCGTTTCCGGAAGCTGTTTCCCGAGCCCGTCTTTTTCGTTTCCCGGATGGCGTCCGGCAGAAGGAGCCGGGTATACATCCGCATCAGGCAGAGGAAGAAAACCGTAACGACCAGAACGCTGGCAGAGACAAACAGAACCGCAAGATAAAAGGAAGAGGCCGGTATCACGCAGTAAAAATAGACTTCCCTCTCGGGGCTGTACATCGTACAGCCGAAGAAAGAGATTCCATTCACTTTGAAGAAGCCTGTAAAGCCGGCTTCTCTTGCTTTGTCCGGAACTTCGGCGTGTGCCAGTTCCGGATGCGCATTGTTTTCCTCATCCGACAGGAAAAGAATTTCGCGATCCTCCCCTGCCGTGAAGAAGCAAAGACTGTTGCTGCCGAAGACGCGGTTTGATACAACCCCGTTCCATTCCAAGGTCAGCTGCGGCTCCGAATCATACGAACCGGCTATCAAGTCGCGCTGCAGAACAAGAACCTTCCCGCCGTCCAGCCAGCAGGACATAAAAAACGGTATCCCGGCATCATACTCAGCCTCCGAAGCATCGTCCGTAAACGTGTCACAGAGAACGGGACCGAAATACGGAGCTTCTTTTGAGACGGATCTCAAAACTTTATACTGCTCGTCCCGGAAAAACTTTTCCTGCGCATAGGGGCCGTATCCGACAATCATCTTCCCGTTTCGATAAATCAGATACGCTCCGTCTGCGCTGAACAGGCGGCAAAGATTGCTGAGCGAATCCTCCGTATCCGTTTCCGTCGCATCATTCTGCAGATAATAGGCAGCCAGCGTGACCATTCTCTCTTCTGCCCAGAGTTCCTGCTCGAATTCATCAAATATCCTGGCGCTGCTCTCATTGATGGAACTGTTGATTTTATTCAGGGCACTGTTCATGCTGCTGCGGAAGAGGTTTGCAACGACCGCCCCCTCGACAGCAAACAAAACGACCACAAATACGGCAACGAGCAATATTTCCGCAGTCCGAAGGTCCCTGTTTCGTTTCCTCATTGTGTTCCTCCTTCGCAGTCGGCCGGTAAGGCGGCCGCCGTTTTCCGAGAGTTTTTTTTCTGATTTTACCACAGAACCGACAGAAGCACAACTGATCGAAAAGTCCGATGTGGCATTCTGGCACATGCTCTTGCCAGTTATGACAGGATATCGTAGATTTACACGATATTATTCACGGTTATATTTCCGTTTCCCTGCTGCGGAGGTTTTACATTTGATCAGTTATTATTCGTCCATCATCATCCTGTGCTGGATGACTCTCGCCATTCTGGGCATTCTTGTACACGAGAATCCTCAGATTGATTCGGACACGAAAAAGGCCTTCTGCCGGACCTTTATTCTGATTGCCCTTGCGGCTCTCGCCGAGCGTCTTGGCGTCATGCTGGAAAACCTGATTGAGATGCCCGTATGGATGCTGCGTCTTGTCAAGTGTTTCGATTATATTCTCACGCCGATTGCCGGCGGGTCCTTTATTGCGATGATGCCCGTGCGCCGCGAACGCCGGGTCCTGCTGAGAGGTATTCTCGGGTTCAACATTGTTTTTCAGATTATCTCCCTCTACACGAACTGGATGATTGTTATTGACGGGAATCACCGGTATTCCCATGGCTCTCTCTACTGGGTTTACATACTCTGCTATCTGGTCGTAATCATCCTGATCGTTCTGGAATTCTTTGAATACGGTCGGTCGTTTCGCAGGCAGAACCGCAAATCTCTTTTCGGCATCATGCTGCTGATGCTGACCGGGATTGCCATGCAGGAGCTGCTGGGCTCCGATACACATCGGACGGTCTATCTCGCGATGACCGTCAGCGCTGCGCTGATGCTGATGCAGTATACCGAATTTACTCAGATGAAGACAGAAGACCTGATTCACAGGCAGTATAAGCAGATCACGACGGATTCTCTGACCGGTCTTCTGAACCGTCAGGCATATACAAAGGCCAAAATCGAATACGATTCGCTCGGCAGGCTTCCCGAGAGCCTGGTTGTCATGATGATCGACATCAACGGGCTGAAGGAAACCAATGACCGACTGGGACATGACGCAGGGGACGAACTGATCTGCGGAGCGGCGGAGTGTATCCGGTCGTCGATCGGTTCCAGAGGGGAATGCTACCGCGTCGGCGGTGATGAATTCGTGGTGTTTTCGGACATGACGAAAGAAGAAATGGACTGGATCCTGCAGATTCTCAATCTGAAAATCAGCCTCTGGTCCGGAGAAAACGGCAACGAGCTCAGCCTCGCCATCGGCCACGCGCGTGCAGGCGACCACCCCGGCCTTGGGATAGATAAGCTGGTCTTCGAGGCAGACCAGGCGATGTACGACGCGAAGGAAAAGTATTATCTCGAGAAAGGGCACGACAGACGAAGAACCCATCAGTGAACAGAAATCCCCCGTCGGATGAAGCGGGGGATTTTCGCTTCTTGACATATACTCCCCAAGCCGTTACAATCACGATATCGCGCAAAGCATCAGGAGAGAAGTCCATGAAACAGAATAACAGAATGATGTCGGGCGGTATCCGGCGTAAGATTATCAGTATGCTGCTGATCACGGTCCTTCTGATTATTTCGGCCTATACAGCAGTCTTCTATTACCAGTCCAAAAGGGTGGAACAGCTGGTCAGCAACACCTATGAGACGCAGAAGCAGGTCTATATAGAAAACGGTCTGGAAGATCAGTATGAGACCTTCCGGGACAGCGCTGTCACCTCGTTTCGCAGCGAGATGTTCCACGCCAGAAATATTCTCATTCTCCTGCTGGTCCTGATTGTGACCCTGGGGACGATTTCAGCCTTCTCGCTCACGGGGCGGATCATCGACCCGCTGAACACCATCACACGGCGGGTGGCGTCCCAGGGCGTACGAAACAGGGAGTTTCGGATGGAAGACATCTACAGGACCGGCGATGAGATTGAGGTTCTGGCGGAATCCTTTGCCAAACAGTCCGCCCGGACCATGCTGTATATCGAACAGATCAGGAGCGTGACCGCGGAGAAGGAACGGATTGTCGCCGAGCTCAACATGGCCAGCAGGATTCAGGCCAGCCAGCTGCCCAGACTGTTTCCGCCCTTCCCGAACCGGAAAGAATTCAGCCTTTACGCCAGCATGACACCCGCGAAGGAAGTGGGCGGTGACTTTTACGACTTTTTCATGGTCGACCAGGACCACATCGCGCTGGTGATGGCGGATGTCTCCGGAAAGGGCGTTCCCGCCGCGCTGATGATGATGGTGGCCCGGGTCCTGATCAAATCCAGCCTGCAGAACGGCAAGAGCCCCGGGGAAACCCTTGAGAGTGTGAACAACCAGCTCTGCGAGGACAACGAGGCAGGCTTTTTTGTCACGGTGTGGGTCGCAGTGCTTGAAATATCGACGGGGAAAGGGCTCGCGGCGAACGCCGGCCACGAACACCCGGTGCTGCGCAGGGCCGGCGGTGAGTACGAGCTGGTGGTCTACCGGCACGCCCTGCCGATTGCAACCATGAGCGGCATTCCCTTCAGAGAGCATGCGTTTCAGATGAATCCGGGCGACAGCCTTTTCGTGTATACGGACGGCGTCGCAGAGGCGACGAACAGTCAGAACGAGCTGTTCGGAGCCGAGCGTATGCTGGCTGCGCTGAACCGGGACCCGGATGCGCAGGCCGAACAGGTCCTGGCGAACGTCATGGACGATATCAATCACTTTGTAGACGGAGCGGAGCAGTTTGACGACATCACCATGCTGTGTTTCCGCTATCAGGGAGCGGCCGATCCTTCCGTGAGTGCGGACGGTCGGTCCGCGGGACAGGAGGCCTGAGCGATGAAAAGAAACCGGATCAGAAGCGCTCTGAGAATCATCGGAGATATCTTTATTCCGCTGCTCCCCGGCATCATCTGCGCCGGACTTTGCGGAGGGGTCGCTTCGCTCATCGTACAGGTGGTGCCGGACTATGCGGAGCAGGACGGCTGGGTTTTTGTTTACCATATTCTGTCGCTGATCAACAGCTCCATGGTTACCTTCCTGACCGCGTGGGCCGGCTATCGCGCGGCGGAACGTTTCGGAGGCACGCCGATCCTGGGCGGCATGCTGGGCATGATCACGACCCAGGGCGGGATCAACGCGATTTCCGCCGTCCTGGGCCTTTATAATGCCGAGGTCCCGCTGGATTCGATTCTTTACAGCGGAAAGGGCGGCGTGCTGGCCGTCATCATGGGGGCGCTGCTGATTGCCAACGCGGAAAAGATCATCCGCCGGGGCATGCCGGAGTCCATCGATGTAATCTTTACGCCGCTGCTCACCATGATCATCTGCGTGATCCCCTATATCGTGTTCATCATGCCGCTGTTCGGTTATATCTCCAGCGGGATCGTCTGGCTGTTCGGCAGAGCCTGCCTGTCCGGGAACGTTTTCGTCCGGGCCGTCTCCGGCTTTCTCGCCTCCGCGTTCTTCCTGCCGCTGGTGGCGACAGGCATGCACCACGGACTGGTAGCCCTTTACAGCGTCCAGCTGCAGGAACTCGGGTACGTTACGCTTTACCCGGCACTCGCCATGGCGGGCGCGGGACAGGTAGGCGCGGCGCTCGCCCTCTGGAAAAAGGCCATGAAAGTCGGGAACACGGATCTCTGTTCGGTGATTGCCGGCGCGTTGCCCGCGGGCCTCCTCGGGGTGGGAGAACCGCTCATCTACGGAGTCACGCTGCCGCTTGGGAGGCCCTTTCTCACGGCCGGACTCGGAGCGGGTTTCGGAGGCGCTTTCATCATGGTGATGCAGGTGGCCTCCACCGGCTGGGGACCTTCCGGCCTGCTGGGCGCGTTTTTGATGACTGCAGGGCAGGGCGGCCCTGCCCGGAGCGTTCTCCTTTACCTGACCGCGCTGGTCATCAGTTATATCGCGGGCTTTTTGATTACGGACGCCCTTTTCCGGGAAGAAGAGTTGAACTTTGAAACTGCTGTTCCGGCCGGGCAGAGCGCCGCCCTGCGCGCCTCTTCCTTTGCCCGTCTCGGCAGGAAGAAAGCCAGAAGAATTCAGGCCGGAGAGCCTCTGATGGGCGCCGGAAAACGCGGCGTCGCCGGGCTCACAGTCACCGCCCCCGCGGATGGGGAGACCGTCCCCATGCAGGCCATCCCCGATATCATGTTTTCCTCGGGCGTCATCGGCAGCTGCATCGGGATCATGCCGGAAAACGGCCGTATCCTTGCCCCCTGCGACGGTGTGGTTTCCGAGATTGCCGATACCGACAGCTCGCTGACCTTTCGGACCTCTGACGGCACGGAGATTCTCCTTCTGGTAGGCATTGACACCTTTGCCCTGAACGGCGACGGACTCAGTCCCCTGGTCAGAGAGGGCCAGACCGTCACTGCGGGCCAGGAAGTAATGGAGGCCGATCTTGACCGGATCAGGCATGCCGGTCTCTCCCCGATGATCATCACCGTCCTGGTCAGTTAAAGAACAGCATAAAACCCTGCAGAAAAGCGAACCCGGGACGACCGTTTTCAGCCGTCCCGGGTTCGCTCTGCTGTTGTGAAAGCATGCTAAAAGAGTTCCGGTTCGGTTTCTCTCAGAATCTGTACCAGGACTTTGTAGTCGAGATACTGCACGCCTTCCATTCCTTCATGGATTTTTTCTGACAGTCTGCTGCTGTAATAAATATCCATCGCCTTTTCCAGAGAAAGGTTCTCTTCCTTTGCAAGAAAAGCAATTAACTGTTCTTCCAGTCTTTCCTGATATACTTTCTCCAAAACATCTTCACTCATTGGCTATACCTCGAATGATGAATCAAATTCCAACAGCTGATTGATCGCCCTCTGTGTGATAAAAGCGTACTGGTCATTATACCGTTACTCCTCTTACATTCAGGTATTCCCGAATATCATCCACGATATAATCTGTGCCCTGTGTATGAAGAATATCATAATGGGGAATCAGGTATTGATCAATGCAGCCTGTTGTTTTCAGACTCCTGTAAACATTCTTCGGAGTACTTCCCCAACGGTTGGCACAGGCATGGATCAAATATACCACAAAAGGAAAATTATCTGCATTCATGGGTATCTTCCTCCATCTACGCCGCGTTCAAATCGTTCCTTTGTATTTACAGTATAACGAACTCCTGTGAACAATTCAAGAAGAAAGAAAAAGAACTGTCGGGGGGAAGATCAGAACAAAGAAATCCCCCCGCCGGGAGGCGAGGGGAAGGTTCCGTTGAAGCAGATCAGCGGAGAATGGTCGGGTAGATCGTCAGCTTCTGGTTACCTGTGCAGAAATCCCCCTGCCGGAGGCAGGGGGATTACCCTTGAATGCTCTTACCGAAGAATGGTCGGATAGATGGTGAGCTTCTGGTTGACGTAGATCAGGTCGGGGTTCTTGATGTTGTTCCACTGGCAGATCTGCTGGACCGTCACGCCGAAGCGGATCGCGATGCCGGAGAGAACGTCGCCGCCCACAACATTGTAAACGATGTACTGGCCATAGTTTACATAGCTGCCCTTCGCATACTGCTGCCAATTGCCGGCGCCGCCGGTCACTTCGCTGAGTTCTTTTTCAGTCATAGCCATTTTTGTTTTCTCCTTTTTTATAAAATTTATTACCTTTTATTCTTTCAAGGCTCTCTTTGCCTTTGCGAGCTCATCTTACCACATCTTCCGTCACACAAGTGTCACACGGAAACTTAAATTATCCGTTTGTATATGAATAATCCATGAACATTTCGATGAACCGTCTGCCGTCCGCCGTCGAGAACCGTCGCAGCGGTCTCAGCTTATGACGCGGGAAATCTCGGAGATCAGGTAAAGAGGAATTCTTATCAGGGAGTCTCCGGTGAACGCTTCCTCCATGGACGCGATGACCGCATGCGGCGGTTGATACTTTTTCCGATACTCAGCAAGGGATCTTGCTTTCGTGTTGGTTTCTGATTTTACCTCAATCGGCACAATATGCATATCGATCTGAGCGAGAAAGTCTACTTCTGCGCTGTTACCGGACGTCCAGTAGTACAGCGGTTCCAGATTTTCGCACACCAGCTCCTGCAGCACATAGTTTTCTGCCATCGCCCCTTTGAATTCGCGATAGAGCTCTGACGAGTCCAGCAGAATTTTCGCAGGGAGCCGGGCAAGCCTGCGGAGAAGTCCAATATCACAGAGATAGAGTTTGAAAAAGCTGGCATCCGCATAGGAAGAGAGCGGCATGAACGGCTGCTCCACACGGCATACCCGGTGAACCAGTCCCGCCCTTTCCAGCCATTGCAGCGCATCCTCCAGATCTTTTGCCCGCCACCCCTTTTTCACCTGGCTGAAGATAAACTTGCTGTTCGGTTTTGCCAGCTGCTGCGGAACGGCCGCCCAGATAGCGGAAAGCTTCGGAAAGTCTTTGACTGGTGCATGTTTTGCAAAATCAAGCTCATAGCTGGTCAGAATGTTCTGCTGGATCTCTTCCACCTGTGAAAGGTCCTTTGTGCGGCACCAGGCAGATACGGCTTCCGGCATCCCGCCTGTAACATAATACTGCCGCAGAGCTGTCTGAAGTTTTGTATGCACCGGTGCCGGCAGAGAGTCCCCAAGAGGAAGTTCCTCCAGATACTTACTCAGCGGACGCTCTTCCAATGCATCAAGGAATTCCAGAAAAGACATGGGATATAAGGTGAGAATATCCACTTTTCCCACGGGGAAAGACTGGTCTTCGTGGATGGCAATGCCGAGGAGCGAACCGGCACAGGCAATATGATATTCCGGTGCATTCTCGCAGAAGTATTTGAGTGCGGTCAGCGCCCGCGGACACTCCTGGATTTCGTCCAGAATCAGCAGGCTTGTCCGAGGCGATATGGTTTTTCCGGCTGACAGGCCAAGCTCAAACAGGAGTCTCTGAACGTCCAGATCCTTTTCAAAGATGGCCGAAAGAGAAGGCGTTTCTTCAAAGTTCAGATATACCGTGTCCTGATAATGCATTCTGCCGAATTCTTTCAGCACATAGGTTTTCCCGCACTGACGGACGCCTTTCAGAACAAGCGGTTTCCGATTCGGATTTCCCATCCACTTTACAAGCTGCCTGGTAATGGCCCGATCCATATACGTTCTCCCCTTCCCACGGATTCTGTTGGGTTCTGTTGGTTTGACCTATTATAATAATAAATGGCAAAATTGTAAAGAGGAGAACGTTTTTAAGTGCCTAAAAACGTTTTGACTCCACGTTTTTTGGCACTTAAGAGCGCTTATATGAGTTTCCGGGCTTCAACTGTTTTCAGCCGTCTCGGTTTCGTTCTGCTGTACTGTTGTCTTGTAAGACAAGGAGACAGTTCTTTTGCTCCCTCTGTACTGGTTCTTCAGTAAAAAGGAAATCCCCCCGCCCGGAGGCGAGGGGAAGGTTCCGTTGAAGCAGATCAGCGGAGAATGGTCGGATAGATGGTCAGCTTCTGGTTACCTGTGCAGAAATCCCCCTGCCGGAGGCAGGGGGATTACCCTTGAATGCTCTTACCGGAGAATGGTCGGATAGATGGTGAGCTTCTGGTTACCTGTGCAGAAATCCCCCTGCCGGAGGCAGGGGGATTACCCTTGAATGCTCTTACCGAAGGATGGTCGGATAGATGGTGAGCTTCTGGTTGACGTAGATCAGGTCGGGGTTCTTGATGTTGTTCCACTGGCAGATCTGCTGGACCGTCACGCCGAAGCGGATCGCGATACCGGAGAGAACGTCACCGCCCACAACATTGTAAACGATGTACTGGCCATAGTTTACATAGCTGCCCTTCGCATACTGCTGCCAATTGCCGGCGCCGCCGGTCACTTCGCTGAGTTCTTTTTCAGTCATAGCCATTTTTATTTTCTCCTTTTTTTAATAAAATTTGTTTCCTTTTATTCTTTCAAGGCTCTCTTTGCCTTTGCGAGCTCATCTTACCACATCTTCCGTCACACAAGTGTCACACGGAAACGAAAATTATCCGTTTATATATGAATAATCCATGAACATTTCGATGATTGGAATCGTCAGTCCACAATATATTCTGTTCTTATAAGTTTTTCAAGGCCATGTGATGGCTTTCACTTCTTGAATCATACCGGAAGCAGAGCAGCCTGTTTCTCAAACTCGGCAACGGTCATATTGGCCTGCTTCGCGGCATTCTCAGGCGAAAGCAACCCCTGCTTCACCAGATTACAAAGCATCTTTAAAGCTCCTTCCGCGCGGCCCTCAGCACGCCCCTCGGCACGCCCCTCAGCACGCCCCTCGGCACGGCCCTCAGCACGCCCCTCGGCACGGCCCTCTTCCTTGAATAGTTCCATTGTCGCGACTTCATCATATTCTGTTAACAGCATTCCTTTCACCTCCGCTCTGTGTGCCTCCAGGAAGGGCTTGATCACAAAGTCTGCCGGCATCTTTGTGATTGCCGCATCGATGATGCCCTCAAGCTTTTCTTCGTTCTTTGCCTTCTTTGTATTATTGTAGAACATACTGGTGGCAAACGCAAGAAGAAACTGAAATAATCCTCATACTCTTTCCTCGGCCGCGCTGTGCACGCACAGGGGCCAACAGGCCCCAAGGCGCACAACTGAAAAGGCAAATAGCGCTTGCCTCCTGACGGGAACTATGCTATTCTGTCAGTAAGCAAAGGCACAATGCTGGCGCGGTCAGCCCTTCTGATTCCTCGCGAAGTAGGAGGGGCAGCTTCTTAGCAAACGCACCCTCCGGAAAGGAGGGACTGCCCTATGACAACGATGGAAGTCTTGACTTTTTGTCTTGTCGTTATTGGCATCTGCGGCC
>JAFYHU010000031.1 GCA_017538965.1 Oscillospiraceae bacterium | reverse complement strand
TTGATTCGCTTTCCAGCTCTCAAAAGAATTTCGGAGTCATATTTTAAATGCTCCATTTAAAATCCCGTTCTGGTGCTTATTTAGCATAAGCTTCTTACATTGTTCAATTTTCAAGGTACATCCACCGCCTTGCGGCAGCTTATATAGAATACCACAGCCAAACCTGAAAGTCAAGAAATATTTTTCTAATTCTCTCAATTTTGTTCGGTTGATAGAAATCCTGCGCCCGTTTCTCAAGGCGCTTGGCTAATATAGCACCCGGAAAGGCAAAAGTCAAGCAATTTTTTCGCAAAATTCCCATCTTTTTTTGTCTATCTGTATCTTGTGTCCGGGCGCCGAAAAGACCACCGTGTATGGTGGTCTTTTCGTCAATTCTTATGGGCGCACGTTCGCAGCTTTCTGCCATTGCGCGGGAGACAGGCCGTTCCCTCGCTCCAGACTTCTGATCCGCGCTTTCTGAGAGGGAAAACACAGCCTCTCTCTTTATGAATCGCGGCAGCAGAGGGTATGACAGGGGCACAAACTGTCTCTGGCCGCGAAACGGTACCAGCTTCCGGGGAGCACGAAGCTTATCCCAGCAGTTTCTCCAGCGCGGCGAGGCGCATGCTGACGCAGAAGACTTCCATCGCCTGCTCCAGCTCGGCCACCGGCGGCAGGCTGGGCGCGATGCGGATGTTGCTGTCGTGCGGGTCTTTTCCGTAGGGGAAGGTTGCCCCGGCGGCGGTCATCACGACGCCGGCTTCCTTGCACAGAGCCAGCGTGCGCCCGGCGATGCCATCCATTGTGTTCACGCTGACGAAGTAGCCGCCTTTGGGCTTCTGCCACTCGGCGATGCCCAGCGGCGCGATCTCGCGCTCGAGGGTCTCCAGCACCATGTCGAATTTCGGCTTCAGGATCGCCGCGTGCTTCTTCATCACCTGCAGCGTGCCTTCCTTATCCTTCAGATAGCGCACATGGCGCAGCTGGTTGACCTTGTCATAGCTGATCATCTGCACGCCCATCAGCTTCTGCATATACTTCTGGTTTGCCTCGCTCGCCGCCATGACCGAGATGCCCGCGCCCGGGAAGGTGATTTTCGAGGTCGAGGCATACTCAAACACCATGTCAGGGCTGCCGGCCTCGCGGCAGAGGCTCAGGATGTCGGGGAAGGGGACAAAGTCGCCGTCGAACTCGTGTACGCAGTAGGCATTGTCCCACATGATGATAAAGTCGGGCGCGGCCGGCTTCAGGTTCGCAAAGCGGCGGATGGTCTCGACGCTGTAGACGATGCCGTCGGGGTTCGAGTATTTCGGTACGCACCAGATGCCCTTGACGGCCGGGTCTTTCACCAGTTCCTCCACGGCATCCATGTCCGGGCCGGTCGGGGTCATGGCGACGGTGATCAGTTCGGCTCCGAAGCTCTCGGTAATCCGGAAATGCCGGTCATAGCCCGGCGCCGGGCAGAGAAACTTCACTTTGTCCAGCTTCGCCCAGGGCTGCGGGCTGTGCAGCAGCCCGTGCGTATAGGCCTTGGAGATGGTGTCATACATCAGGGTCAGACTCGCGCTGCCGCCGATAAAGCATTCCTCCGGCTTGCAGCCGAGAATTTCGGCAAACAGCGCTTTGGCACTCGGCAGGCCGGCAAGGCCGCCGTAGTTGCGCACGTCCATGCCGTCGACGAGGCAGTCTTCCGCCTGGTTCAGGACGGTCAGAATGTCACTTACCGCGTCCAGCTGTTCTCTGCCCGGCTTGCCGCGGGACATGTCCAGCTTCAGGTATTTTTCCTTCAGCGCCTCAAAGGCCGCGCGGCAGGCTTTCTGCTCTTCCAGCAGTTCGGTCTTGCTGCAGTCCCTGTAGTTCATCCGTATGCTCCTTCTATATTATTATATAATAGTAAGCGTCTCTCCGGCTCAGTATTCCGGACTGTCTTCTTCAGGCTCCAGGCTCTCAAACACGGCTCCCGACTCCGTCGGGGTCTCCGGAACCGCTGCGGCGGCTTCGGAAACGATGTTTTCCTCCCGGAAGATCGGCTCTGCTGCCGGGGCGGGGGCAGGCGCGGGTGCGGGGACGGGCACCGCGGCGGGCGCGGGCGCCGGAATCGGGGCGGGGGCCGCCGGCAATACGGCCGGGGCATCTTCAAGGCCGTCGTTCCGGTTGCGGATCGACAGGATCGTGTTCAGTCTGCGCTGCAGATTCCGATAGCCGGTGTTGTCACAGAGGATGATGATCGTCAGCATCACGGCCGCGGCGGTGAAGTACGGCATGAAGCTGCCGTCCGGCAGCATCAGCAGCTGTCCCCGCAGGATAAACATCACGATCGGGTAAATCAGGAAGAACAGCGCCGCCAGGAAGAAGATCAGGCTGACAATGCTGTTGCCGGCAGCCTTGCTCTTCAGCCGCTTGTTGTTCTTTCTCTCCCAGGCCAGCTCCTGCAGAACGCGTTCCTTTCCGTCGATGACTTCGCGCAGGTTCGCGTTGAAGTCCACCTCGTCGGCCGAGGCCGCCTTCGCATAGTGCTTGTCGCTGAGATCGTGCTCATCGTAGCAGGGGCGCAGGACGGACGAAGAAAGGGTCACCAGAAAGTCCTTCTCCTCCACGCTCGTAAATGCCCAGTCGGAAGCCGCAAACATTACGGCTGCCATGGCCAGGGTCGTCGCAAAGACCTTCCAGAAGCTGTCGCTCGCAGGGCCATCGATGCCAAGGAAGGCGAAGCTGTCCGGGCGGGCATAATAAAGAAGCAGAATCGCCGCCACGCTCAGGATGATCAGAATCCTCGAGATGACGCGGCATACACGCAAAAACTTCCGCATAGTACTGTCCTCCTCTGATAGTGCAGTTTTCGGGTTTGGGTTGTCCTTCTTGTTATTTTATCAGATTCTTCGCCGTCATACAAGCTGAAAGCCGCTTATTTTTCCGTTTCCGACACAACTTTTTCATAGACGGCGAGGGTTTTTTCATCAAAGAGAACCCATTTGATGACATCCAGGCTGTCCGGATGCGTTTCCGCAAACTCCCGTGCCGTCTGCACGGCGATGGCTGCCGCCTCCTCCAGCGGGAAATGATAGACGCCGGTCGAGATGGAGGGAAAGGCGATGCTCCTGCAGCCGTTTTCGACCGCCAGCTCCAGACAGGTTTGGTAGCAGGAAGCCAGCAGCTCCCGTTCCCGGTGTCCGCCCCCGCGCCAGATCGGCCCCGGCGTGTGAATCACGTATTTGCAGGGCAGACGGTAGGCTTTCGTGATCTTCGCCTCTCCGGTCCGGCAGCCGCCGAGCGTGCGGCACTCTTCCAGCAGCTCCGGGCCCGCGGCCCGGTGGATGGCGCCGTCCACGCCGCCGCCGCCGAGCAGGCTGGTGTTCGCCGCGTTGGCGATCGCGTCGACCTGATGATCCTTCGTAATGTCTCCCCGGACACAGCAGATTTTCGTACTCATCGTTGTCATCCCTCCTTAACGACCATGATAACACGCTCCTTCCTTCCCTGCAAGCGCCCTTTTCCGCTTTTCGCTTGCCTTTTCGGCATTTCTCTGGTAAACTTCTCTCATCCGCTCCTCAGGAGGTGCGTTATGAAGAAAAAGAGTTCCTTTTCTCCGATCTCGGCCGTTGTCGTGTTCCTGGTCATCGCCGGCGCGATGCTCAGCGAAGCCGGGGTCAGCGACGCCTTTCTCTTTATCCTGCTTACCCTCGGCATTCTGATCGTGTGCGTGATCACCGCCGTCCGGGCGGCAAAGAAAGCCAAAGCGGAGAAGCGGCCGGAGGACCCGCGGATGAAGACCTTCACGAAACCCGACGCGCCCTGCATCGTATGCGAGCACACCGGGGAAGATCATCTGGAGCGGGACAAGAGGAACCGCATCCGTCAGCTGGACGACTGGCTGAAAACCGGTCTCATTGATCGGAAGGAATATGCGGTGCTGAAAGACCGCTACGAACGGGATATGTAAACGGAACGGGGCTGTCTCAGGAACCTTGGACAACCCCGTTCTCAGCTATATGCCATTGTGCGGAAGAGAAACCGATCCCTCGCACGGAAGTTTCTCCGCCGCGCTTTTTCCGTTTTTCCCTGCAGAGACAGGCTTTTATTCGTTGACGATCAGGTTCTCGAACGCGTCCTTGCGCACCCAGACGGCAACGCTGCCGCCTTCCGTGCGGAAGTCGCCGTAGCCCTCTTCGTCGATGACGGTCTCCTCGGTACAGTTGCCGAGGACGTCGTAGAATGCCTCTCCCGCGAATCTCCGTCCCATGTTCATCCGGATGCTCCCGACCTCTCCGTTGGAGAGCACGACGGCGAGGCCGGAGCCCTCATGCTCCTCATCGCCGCGGCGCACCCAGCCGATCAGCTGCGCTTCGGCAAAGGCATCCTCCTGCTCGCCGTAGGCGTAGAAGCGCCGCAGCTTGATGAGCTTGCCGAGGTTCGGCACCATCGGCCGGTTTTTGACAGGGTTTCCGTAGTAATCCGAATAGAATACACAGGGCACGCCCTCCTCCCGCAGCAGCACCAGCGCGTAGGCGAGGGGCTTGAACCAGTCCTCGACGAAGGACTGCAGGCTCTGGCCGTGCTGCGTGTCGTGGTTGTCGACAAAGGTCACGGCGTTTTCCGGCCGCTCGCGGACCAGCGTTCCGTCCAGAATCGTGCGCAGGTCATAGTCCGGGCCGGCCTGGGAGGCGTTGTAGATGTTATAGTGCAGCGCGACATCAAAGAGAGACATTTCGTTATCCACCGAATCGAGATAATAGGTCAGTCGCTGCAGATCTCCGCTCCAGTACTCCCCGACAGCCGGAAGCTCCGGATGTCCGTTTTCGCGTACGCTTTTCAGCAGATCGCGGTAAAAGGGGAAGCGGATGTGCTTGACGGCATCGAGACGCAGACCGTCGATGCCGGTCTCGTTCAGATACCAGTTGAGCCATTTTTCGTTTTCCCGGACGACTTCGGGGTTAGCCGTGTCCACGTTCATCCCCATCAGATAGTCAAAGTTGCCGTTTTCCGGGTCGGTCTCCGGCGCCCAGGTCTTGCCGGCAAAGCGGTAGATGTTGCCAGCCTCCTGCGTGTCTTCATCCCAGTCGGTACCGGAGAAGTGCCGCCGGTCCCAGACAAAGCGGCTGTATTTCCCGTTTCTGCCGGGGAAGGTGAAGCGGGACCAGGCGCGGATGGTTCGCTCGTCGCCGATCTGTTCGCAGCGGTTTTCCGGATTGTCGGTGACGGCGCGGATCTCTTCCAGCTCATCCCCGCCCATGCGGTGATTGAGCACGATGTCGCCGAACACGCGGATGCCGGCGGCGTGGAAGGCCCGGATGGCCTCCAGGTATTCCTCCCGGGTGCCGTATTTGGTACGGATCGTTCCTTTCTGGTCGAACTCTCCGAGATCATACATATCATAAACACTGTAGCCTACATCCTCCTGCGAGGTTCCCTTGTAGGCAGGCGGAAGCCAGACCTGCGTGATGCCGAGGGCGGAGAGATTCTCGGCCTTCGCTGCACAGCGCTTCCACCACAGTCCGTCATTGGGCAGATACCATTCAAAATACTGCATCATGGTTTCGTTATTCCTGTTTTTATTCAATCCATTCCTCCTCTCCCGGTGGATTTCCGCATGTTTTACCACAAAAATGCGAATTTGTCAAATTTCGCAGTTTTTCTGCTCCCGATCAAGCTCTTTATCTGAGATTCGCGTACGCAAGATTCCAGAAATCTTCCGCGTCGACGAGATAGTAGCTGTGATGGCTTCCGTAGCCGCTGTACTCGAGGCAGTAGAGATTCAGCCGGATCATGCAGCTCGTCCCGTCCTCCCATTCAAACAGAAACCAGTTGTAGTTGTCCGTCACCATGGGCGCGCCGTCCGGCCCCACCCGGATTTTCAGAAAGGCGGCCGTCGCCTCTTCCAGGCCGCTGCCTTCCTCGAAGACGGCCTCCTGTCCGTAGCCCATCCGGTCGATGTGGACGGTGATCCGCTCGGGCGGGCGCTCCGGCAGTTCCTTCAGATATTCGCTGCCCATCGCCGCATAGAGAAAGTCGCCCTCCTTCGGCACGCGGATCGGCGGCATCTCTTCTGCCGTCTTATAGCCCGTGACCGCGATCTCGGCCCGCGCCGGGTCTTCCCGGAACTTCAGCACAAAGCGCGAATCGTTCTGAATGACCGCCGCGCCCGCCGGGATCGGCTCCTCCTCCCGGAGATAGAACATGGCGTTTTCGCCCAGCTCCGTGCCTTCTTTGTCATAGAAAGTCATCTTGTAGAACACTTCCATGAGGTCCGAGCCGCTTTCGTTCCGGATCTCGACGTCGGGAATCACGACATGGATGCCCTTCTGCTCAAAACGCATGCCCCGCAGGGTAACGGTGATGCCGTCCTTCGTGTCGCTCGGCCGCTCCGCCGGCTCGCCCCCGCAGGCCGACAGGGCCAGAACGCACAGCGCCGTCACCGCCGCAACCAGCTCTTCGATCAGCTTTTCAACCATGGCTTTCTCTCCTTCCCGGTGTACTGCCGGCTTTCTGCTTTTCTGTCTGCATTCTACCAGCCCCACCCCGGTTTGACAAGCCCGGGCAGACAAAAGCAGGCCCCGAAGGACCTGCTTTGCGTTTCTGTTGATTCTGTCTGTTTTTACCGGAGTTTCCAGATGAGATCCTTGACCAGGAGATCATCCTCCAGCTGCTCGGGGACGGTGTCCTTCGTGATGTGGACGAACTCGATCTCCATGATGCGGGCCCAGTCGCGCAGCATGTCTGCGCTGACGTCGTAGCTGAGCACCGTGTGGTGCGCGCCGCCCGCCGTGATCCAGAGCTCCACGCCGGTTGTCAGATCCGGCATGGCGCGCCACATGACGCGGGCCACCGGAAGATTCGGCATCGGAAGGATGGGCTTGACGCATTCGATGTCCTGCACGATCAGGCGGAGACGGCCGCCCATGTCGATCAGACTCGCGACGATGGCAGGACCGGCTTTGCCTTCAAAGACCAGACGCGCCGGGTCCTTCTCGTTCATGCCGATGCCCAGATGGTGGGTCTCGATCCGGGGTTTGTCCGCAGCAAGGCTCGGGCAGACCTCCAGCATATGCGCGCCGAGGGAATATTCCTGTCCCTCGATGAGGTTGTAGGTGTAGTCCTCCATGAAGCCGGAGGCGCCGTTGCCGCCTTCGCCCATGGCCTTCAGAATCGCCGTCATCGCGGAGACCTTCCAGTCACCCTCGCCGCCGTAGCCGTAGCCCAGCGCCATCAGGTGCTGGCTGGCGAGCCCCGGAAGCTGCTCCATGCCGTAGAGATCCTGGAAGGTGTTGGCAAAGGCCCTGCAGCCCTCCCGGTCCATCATGCGGCGGATCGCGATTTCCTCCCGGGCCTGATAGCGGATGGCCTGGGTGTTGTCCGTGGCCACGTCGTAGGCCGCCTCGTATTCCGCGACCAGCGCGTCGACCTCGGCCTCCGTGACGGCGTTCATCTCCCGGACAAGGTCGCCGACCGCCCAGGTGTTTACCTGCCAGCCGAGCTTCTTCTGCACCTCGATCTTGTCGCCTTCGGTGACGGCCACGTCGCGCATGTTGTCGCCGAAGCGCATGACGCGCATCTCGCGGGACACCGCGACGCCGACCGCCGTGCGCATCCAGTCGCCCATACGCCGGCGAACGGATTCATCCTTCCAGTAGCCCGCGATCACCTTGCGGGGCTTCCGCAGCCGGGCGCCGATAAAGCCGTGCTCCCGGTCGCCGTGGGCCGCCTGGTTCAGGTTCATGAAATCCATGTCGATTTCTTCGTTCGGGATGGCCTGGTTGTACTGCGTGGCCAGGTGGCACCAGGGCTTCTGCAGCAGGTCGAGCCCGGTCAGCCACATTTTGGACGGGGAGAAGGTGTGGCACCAGGTGATGATGCCGGCGCACTCCTCCCGGTAGTTGGCCTCTTTGACGACATCGGTGATCTCGTCGCTGGTCTTGGCGGTTACCTTGTAAACGAGCGGAAACGGAAGGGCGCGGCTCATTTCCTGCGCCATTTCGCGGGCGCGGGTCTCGACGGTTTTCAGAACCTCGGGGCCGTAGAGGAACTGACTGCCGACCACAAACCAGAATTCGTATTTCTTCATATTCTTCCCCTTTGTTACTTGATGACTTTCAGCGCCTTGCGGTCGATGGTCAGGGCGACGAACACCAGGAAGATAATGCCCTTGATCAGCTGCTGCGTCTGGGTCTCATAGCCCAGCATGACAAGGCCGTTGTTGAGGACCGTGTACATCAGCGTGCCGACGATGATGTTCGAGAAGCGGACCTTGGCGCCGCCGGTGATCGGCAGACCGCCGAGGACCAGCGCGATGAGAATCTGGGTTTCCAGCTGGCTGCCCGCGGTGGCGGTGATCGAACCGACCTTGACGACGTTGACGAAGGCTGCAAGGCCCGTCAGCGCACCCGCCGCAACGAAGGCAAAGAACTTCACGCGATCCGTCCGGACGCCGGAGAAGCGGGCTGCCGTTTCGCCGGAGCCGACCGCCTTCACGTCGTTTCCGACCCGGGTGAAGCGGAAGAGGAACCAGGCGACAAGCAGCACGGCGATCGTGATGCTGATCTTCAGCCAGTTCAGATCCAGCGCCTTGATCTCGGTGCTTGCCGGGATGGCGGTTTCCGTTGTCAGATAGGCGCAGACGCCCCGGAACAGATACATCGTGCAGATCGTGATAATGAAGCTCTGCAGCTTGAATTTCACGTGGAAGAAGCCGTTGACGGCGCCGATGGCGGCGCCGGTGAGAATGCCGCCGGCAATCGCGAGAGGAATGCTGACAAAGGACAGCTTGCTGATGACGATCGACGCGAGGCCGAGGGTCGAGCCTTCGGTGAAGTCGATGGAGCCGAGCGTCATGACAAAGAAGACGCCAGTCGCGACGATCATCGGATAATAGACCTGGGACAGCAGCAGACGGAGACGCTTGGGCGTCAGGATCTTGCCCTGGGTCAGGATGTTCATGACGACGACGATGACGACGAGGCCGATGAAGGGCAGCATTCCCTTGAAGGTGTCGCTGCTGAAAAAGGCGCGGAGCTTGGATTGCTCCTGATTGTTGTTTTTCTGCATCTTCTCCGCCTCCTTACACCATTTTTGCGATCAGGTCTTCTTCGCTCAGACCCGGATCACGCAGGAATTCTCCGCTGATGGCGCCGTCCTTCATGACGATGATGCGGTCCGCCATACCGAGCAGTTCCGGAATTTCCTCGGAGATCATGATGATGGATTTTCCCTGCTTTCGCAGATCGTCCATCAGAGCATAAATGGCCTGCTTCACGCCGATGTCGATGCCGCGGGTCGGGGAATCGAGCACCAGGATGTCGCTTCCCTTGCCGAGCCAGCGGGCTAGGACGACCTTCTGCTTGTTGCCGCCGGAGAGCTCGGAGACGAACTGATGGACGCTGGCCATCTTTGTCTGCATATCCTTGGCGTTCTTGTCCGCAAAGGCCGTGAGCTTCCTGTTGTTCAGAAGCCTGTGAGAGGCAAGGTCCTCGATGGACGGGAGCACGATGTTGTTCCGGATCGATTCGTTCAGGATGACGGACTCGTTGTCGCGGTCCTTGGAAGCGTAGGCGATGGAGTTGCGGATGGCGGTGGGAATGCTGTCGATGGCGGTGCCGTCCGCGAGGGTGACCGTGCCTGTACGGTCCCAGGAGGCGGCGAAGATCGCCTTGCCGACCTCGTGCATGCCGCATTCGGAGAGGCCGCCGAAGCCGAGAATCTCACCCTTGTGGAGCTGGAAGCTGATATTGCTGATCTCGCCGGGGACGCTCACGTTGTCGACCGTGAGGACCACCTCGTCGGAGACCTTCTCGCCGTAGTCGGCGCGGTAGTAGGCCGAGCCGATCTCGCGGCCGACCATGAGGCGCTTGAGCTCGTCCTCGGTCACGTCCGCCGTGCGGTAGGTCCCGACAAACTCGCCGTCACGCAGAACGGAGATCGAGTCGGTGTGCTCGATGACCTCGCCGAGGTCGTGGCTGATGAAAATCACGGTTCTGCCGTCCGCGCGGATGGCATCCATGATCTTGTACAGCTCTTTCCGTCCGTGCTGGGAGAGGGCGGTCGTCGTCTCGTCGATCACGAGGATTTTCGGCTTCATGTAGGTTCCCTTGACGATTTCGACGAGCTTGCGGTCCTCGAAGTTGTAGCGGTCGATCATGTCCGAGGCCTTGATGTGCCCGAAGCCGTATTCGTCCAGAAGCCGCTGGGCTTCCCGGTTCATCGCTCCGGTGTTCTTGATGCCGAAGTGCATGAAGGGCTCTTCGTGCCCGAGGAAGATGTTCTCTGCGACGGTGAGGCCGGAAAGGGTGCCCATCTCCTGCACGATGATCGCGACACCGGCGTTGTTCGCCTCGACCTGGTTGTGCGGATGCAGCGCTTCCCCGTCCAGGGTAAAGCTGCCGCCGCCGATGGTGTAGATGCCGCAGAGCATCTGGGAAAAGGTGCTCTTGCCGGAGCCGTTTTCACCGATCAGGCCGCGGATTTCACCTGCGTCAATGGTGAGGGAGACCTTTTTGACGGCGTGGGTAATGCCGAAGCGCTTGTCGATGCCTTCTGCAACGAGCAATGGTTTGTTACTCATCCCGGCACCTCACTTTACCACGCTGCCCTTGGCGCCGCGGGCGGTCAGGGTCACGATGATCAGCAGCGCAGCGCCGGTGACGACGTTCTGAATCGTCGTCGGCGCGCCGAGGGCGACAAAGCCGTTGAAGATGATCGAGATGATGAACTCGCCGATGACGATGGCCGTAATCGGCAGGTTATATTTACGGAATGCAACGCCGAAGAAGGTGCCCATCAGGGGCTGGAAGTTTCGGCTCATGGTGCTCATGCCCGTCAGGGCCGTCATGGTCGTGCCGTAGGAGACCGTGAGAATGGCCATGATGCCGACGAAGAAGTGCAGAAGCGTAAAGCCGAGCAGCTTATACTTCCGGACATTGATGCCCATGTTCTTCGCGGTGAACTCGTTGGACCCGATGGCGTTGCAGTACGTTCCGATCTTTGTATAGTTCAGAATGAAATACATCAGCAGGAAAGCCAGGCCGGCGAGAATGATGTTGCCGGGGGCTCCCGAGAAAAAGCGGAGCTCCTCGTCCAGCGTCTGCTTGACGCCGCCCGCGACAAAGACCGCGACGCTTTCAAAGATCAGCATCAGGCCGACGGTGACGATCATCGACGGGACGTTCAGATTGTTGTAGATCGTGCCGATCAGCAGGCCGATCAGCGTGCCGCAGCCGAGGCAGCCGAGGATAAAACCGGCATAGCCGAACTGTCTGGACAGGATGACGCCGACGATGGAGGACAGAACGACGTTTGCACCGACGGCAAAGTCGAACAGACCCATGACGACGATGAAATAGAAGCCGCAGCCGCCGACGGAGTAGATGATCGAGGACTGCAGATAGGAGTAGAGGTTGCTCGGAGAACCGAAGTTCTGCGGCGTCAGGATTTTAAAGACAAGGTAAAAGAACAGAAGCATCGCGAGCAGCAGACACAGGCCGTAGGTTCTGGTGCCCTTCCACTTCTCAAGTGATTTCGACATGGCTTTGCCACTTCCCTCCTTAAAAAAAGGGTGCGGGTCAAAGACCCGCATCCCTGAAACAGATTGCTATTATTTTGCGTGGCGGGCAACGACGTCTTCAACGGACAGCTCTGCGCAGGCCGCAGCCAGATCATCGTAGCTCATTGCGGCAAGCTCTTTGATCTCATCCGGATAGTACGGGAGCTCACTTCCGGTGAAGTACTCTGCATAGTTGGCATAGCTCTCGGGAGAGTCAACAAACATGTACGGGAAGACCATGTTGTAGAAGCTGTCGGTCGGAACTTCATAGTTGCCCTTGATGGCATTGTAGACCATCAGGAAGGCAAAGAACGGGTCGGCATAGTGACCGCCGGACTCCGCCGCCATGGCGCCGGTCTCCAGCTTGACATCCAGATCGGGCAGGAAGTCGGTGGAGACAACAGCGATCTTGCCGGTCAGGCCTTTCGCTTCGATGCCGGCAATCGCGCCGAGCAGGGTGTCACCGCCGCCGCCGGCAACGATCAGAGCGTCGATGTCGGGATTGGCATCAATAATGGCTTCCGCAGTCTTGCGGCCGGTATCGGTCGTGGTGCCGCCGTACTGCGGCTCAAGAAGGACGACCTGGTCGCTGGGGTTGGCAGTGTTCCATTCCTCAACGCCGGCCTTGTAGCCTTCCCAGCGGCCCAGGAAGGTCGCGTCGCCCGGCTCCCAGCCTTCGAGGCCGATCTTGCGGCAGCCTTTGTTCGCCAGGATCGTCACGAGGGTCTTGCCGTTGTCAGGCTCAGACTCGTGTACGCAGCCGACATAATACGGAGACTCGCAGGCCTGCTTGTACTCGTCGGGGTTGGCTTCCTCGTCGATCACGCGGAAGAACTGTGCGCAGTACATCTCGTTCTCATCGCAGGTCTTGATGACGGAGCCCATCTCCGCAGAGGCGGAGTTGCAGATGATCATGCCGTCGCAGCCGGCCATCGCAAGGGTCTCTGCCGAAGCGGTTACCTGCTCGGAGATGTGGGCTTGGTCGACCCACTGGGTCTCGACGCCGAGGGTTTCGGCGGCAGAGTCGATCATGCGCTTGACTTCACTGCCGAGGGTGTCCGTGGAACTCCAGATGGAGATGCCGATTTTGATCTTGTCTTCCGCTGCGAACGCATTGACGGACAGGCTGCAGATCAGGGTCAGGACGATGACCATTGCCAGGACTTTTTTCAAGGTCTTCATGTGTTTTCCTCCATTTTTATATTTCCCGTTCAGGGCTTAGTCACAATATACCACAGACACAGAAAAAAACAATAACAAATCCAAATTTTTTTGTGCGAAAAAAACAATACAAATTTTCATGACAAATTTCCGCCGAAATTTGACGCGCAGGAGGCGTCCGCGGATTTTCAATACAAAAGCGTCAATTTGTATGATATATCAGGGTAAAACGCCTCAATTTCTTGACGGAAAGGGCCGACCAATCGCCGAACAGCGCTCGGATTGGGCTTTTTCTGCCTTCTTGCGGCCATCCGGGGGTTGATCCTCATGGTTCGATAATGTTGAAGGTCTGCGTGATCGGGGACATATATCTGAGAAGGCGCATGACGGCCGTGGCGTCCCCTTCGATTTTCAGGGAGGCCAGCGCTTCCTGCCGTCGGAGCATCAGGCCGAGCAGCTGCTGCTTGCTGCAGGTGACGGTGCAGGCCGCATCCGGGTCCGTCAAATCTTTATAGATAAGCGTTACGCCGGCCCTGCGCTTCAGGAAGAGGCGTTCTCCTTCGTCCTCAACGATAAAGTTCATGCTCAGGTCGTCGTCCTGCGCAGCAAGGGAATCGCTGCGGATGCGGATAAAGTCAAGCATCATTTCGGCCGTCATGGCGAGCCGGTTGTCGATCCCGCCGACCGGGTTCCTGGCCCGCGCCGCCTGATTGCCCTCCCGCAGTTCGAGCGCGCCGGTCAGATAGGCGTTGCGCCAAGGGCCGCTCTCCGCCTGATAACCGAGCTGCTCCAGTGCATCCGCGCAGAGCTCCCGGGCGGCCTGGTTGGTCGGGTCGGCAAAGACCAGTTCCTTTGTGATCTGCGCAACCCATTGATATTCCCCCGCTTCATAGTCTCTGCGGGCCTTTTCCAGCACGGCGTCGACATCCCCGAGATATTCCGCCCATTTCTTCGCGGTCTCTTCCGGAGAAAGCGGATTCAGGTTCACGGGATTGGCATCATACCAGCCCATGTATTTCTGGTAGACCGCCTTGATGTTATGGGAGAGCGTGCCGTAATACTGCCGTGTGTACCATACCCGGTTCAGTCGCTCGGGCAGCCGGAGGCTGTTCGAGATTTCGGCGGCGGTATAACCGAAATTGATCAGGCGCAGGGTCTGGTCGTGAATGAACTGATAGACCGCCGCCGTGTTCTCCATATATTCCTGGATGCTTTCCCTTCCCCAGTGCGGCCAGTTGTGGGACTGGAAGACCACGTCGGTCTCCTTGCCGAACAGCTGTTCCGCCTCCAGAATATAGTGCGCCCAGGCTGCCGCGTCCCGCACCTGCGCCCCCCGCAGCGTGTAAAGATTGTGCATGGTGCCGGTGCAGTTCTCCGCGAGCCACAGCCCCCGATACTTCGGAAAATAGGCGTGCATCTCGACGGGGGCTTCGGTGCCGGGCGTGAGCTGGAAGCGGATTTCCAGCCCGTCAATGATAAGGGTCTCGTTGCTGCGGATCTCATAGGTCGGGGCGATCAGGCCCGTACTGCCGACCGTCTGCCCGAGTCCGATGCCGATGCCCATTCTGCCGTAACGCCCCGGCATGAGCAGCGTGCCGTACTGGTACTGGGCCCGGCGGCCCATGGCGATGCCGGCATAGACATTTTCGCTGACCGCGTATTTAAGAAAACCTGCCGGAGCCAGGACGACGGTTTTGCCGGAAGCCAGCTGTTCGGAGAGAGGCAGCGCGGCGTCTGCCGCATCCTCGCGGTCTATCAGACCCAGAATGCCGCCGTAGTGATCGATGTGCGAGTGGCTGTACAGGACGGCCCTGACGGAAATCGGCCCGAAATGCTTTTCCATCAAGGCCTTTGCGGCCTTCATGTTCTCGGTGCACATCATCACGTCGAAGACCAGCCATCCGCTGTCCGTGCGGATGAATGTGGCATTTGCCATATCGTAGCCGCGGACCTGATAGATGCCGTCACAGACTTCGAACAGGCCTGCATAGCTGTTGTACAGCGTGTTGCGCCAGAGGCTCGGATTGACTGATTTGGGCGCGGCGTCGGCCTCTTTCAGAAAGGCGTAGTCCTTCACACTCCAGACGTCCTTCTCCTCGTCGTTGCGGATGACCAGGTCGTCTGCCGCCTCGATCAGTCCCCGGAGGGCGCAGTCCTTTTCCCTCTCGTCTTCAAACGGCAGCTCGTCATACCACAGCGCGTTCATTCTCGCGGTAATTTCCGTTGCCGGCTTCGGCTGTTTCATATTCTCTGTTCCTTTCTTCTCCTTACCTGTTGCTCCAGACAGGGGGTCCTCTGTCTGGCCGTGTTGGCTCTCAGGGCGATCAGGGGATAGCCTCCTGTTTATCCTTGCAAGACAGGGACCGTTTCTCTGTCTTGCTTTTCGCTTCTCCTTTCCGTTTCGGTGCTATCAGATTGCAGGAGCATAAGCATGAATCGTGGAAAACTCCTCTTTACTGCGTTTCATGGCCATGCCAAGATCATAGGCGGACTGAAGATTTGTCCAGAACTCCGGGCCGGTCCCGAAGAAGATACCAAGGCGTACGGCAGTGTCTGCGGAGATTCCTCGGCGTTCATTGACAATCTCCCCGATTCGAGTAGCAGGAATTCGCAGCTCAATAGCCAGCTTGTTCTGAGAGATTCCCATGGGAATCATAAACTCCTCGCGGAGAATTTCACCGGGATGAATAAGGTTTTCCGTTCTCATGATCCTTCCTCCCATCAATGATAATCGACAATTTCGACATCATATGCGTCACGTCCTTGCCATACCACCGGTGCTTGGGAAGAGCAGAACCTTTGTTGTTGACAATTAAGAGTGCTTTATCTGCCGATGTCCATTTTCTCAAGGACACGAAGCTGATCTCTGCGAGCGTAGATTACATTCAGAATATAGACACGCTTGTTTTCTTCATCGATTCGATAATACACAAAGAAATTATTGGCGATGGTTTTACGGATTCCTCTTGAATGCCAAGGTTCTTCATCGACAGGCTTATATCTTGTGGGCATAGTGGAAAGCGAGGCGATCTCCTTCCGAATTGTTCGGATATAGCTGACTGCGGTATCTCGGGCAAGAAGAACACCCGTAATATAGTTTCTTAGATCGAACAGATCGTCCTCGGCATCAGGAGTAACGATGATTTTATAAGATTCCATCAGGCAAGGCCTCTTTCAAGCGCATCAAATACGTCTTCGAAAGGACGTCCTTCGCCGTTAAGAGACTGATCATAGCTATGCTGCAGTTTCGCGTCGAATTCTGCTTTTGTCATACTGTCCAGGGTTTTCGGCTCAGAGGGAACGACAAGAGAAAACGGAACACCACGCGTGTAGATGATCTGCCTGTACAGGGAGTTGATAACGACAGATACCGGAAGGCCGAGCTTCTGAAGAATATTCTCCGCTTCTGTTTTTACATCATACTCCACGCGGGCACTGACGGTCGCATCTTTCATGGTAACACCACCTTTCTTTTTAATTGTACTACTATGTTATGCAAATTGCAACACAAAGATCGAAAGACAGTTTACGCTGCAGCACAATGCAGATTCGGGCGAGCTGCTCGACGGACCGGACGCGATGGCGGCAATGAGATCTCCGACACAGAGCGGCTGATCAAGGTTCTCCGTTTCCTCTATGGCAGGATGGATATTTCAAATATGGCTATAACCGGCCGATAATTCAATCAGGGGACGGGTCTGCGATTGTCCAGCAAATCAATCACAGATCCGTCCCCTGATAGATGTATAAGACAGAGACCCGTCCCTGTCTGGTTGCATAGAAACACAACGGAAACAACAAAATCCGGCAGGAGCTTTCTTGGCACCTGCCGGTCTGTGTTTATTCTTCCGTCATTTCGGCCACGATCGCGGCCAGATCCATTTCGCCGAAGTGCCCGACCTTTTCGGGGTATTTGGCCTTGTAGTCGAGCAGGATCTCTTTCAGTATCGCCTGCTGCACGGCGTCACCGTCGCCCGTCAGAAGGCAGAACAGCTCCCGGCTGGTCATTTCTTTCAGTGGTTTCATGGTCGTCTCCTTTTCGTGTTCCCTTTTATTCGCTTTCCCGTATAAACCCCTTCATTCTCTCAACAGACGCGCCGTCGATGATTTGAAACCGGTCTTCCGGCGGATACAGGCATCCGCCATAGTAGATCGAGCGGTTGTTTGCGGTTGAAGTGTCTGTAAAGCTGCGGTGAACCGCAACATGAAGCTGGCTTGCACCCGTCTCTTTTGCCACTCGCCGGATGTTCCGCATGGTAATACCCGCGCCCGGAAGAATCTGAATTCTTTCCCCGGCATAGTCGATCATCTCGCGTATGGTGTCTGTCGCATCGCTGACATCCGGTTCCTGCCCGCTGGTCAGAATACGGGTAATTCCAAGCTCTGCAAGCAGATCAATTGCTTCCTCCCAGTCGGGTACCACGTCTATCGCCCTGTGGAAAACGGTTTCCTTCCCGGCGTTCTTTGCAATCTCGGCGATTCGGCGTGTACGTTCCGGGTCTATTTTCCCGTCTGCCGTCAAAAAACCGAAGACCAGCCCGTCTGCGCCATTGTTTATCAGCATCTCCGCATCTTTCAGACACACCTGGTATTCCGTTTCCGTGTAGCAAAACCCGCCTTCCCGCGGCCGCACCATTGCCATGATCGGGACGTCCGTCTCGCGCTTCGCGACAAGCAGCGTGCCGATGGTCGGCGTCAGACCGCCATGAAAAAGATTGCTGTTCAACTCAACACGATCCGCGCCGGCCTTATATGCTTCTATGACATCATCGGCGCTTCCGCAGCAGACTTCCAGGAGAATTCTATTCATTCGTTCACCATCCGCTTTCGTTTTCGAAACCGTCCCCTGTCTGGCGGAGGTTTTACTTGATCGTGATATACTTCTGATTCCGGCTGTTAGGCTTATCTGGTATAGTCCTTGCCAATCGCCCCTGTTCAAGCAGTTTTTTCAACTGTTCTCTTAGGTTCTTGATGTCTTTCAAGCCAAGATACCCCAGTATTTCTCTGCTGTTTCTTGGCTCTGAACAATAATCCAGAATCCTCTGCCCAGTTTCATTGACATCACCATACTTTACTGCGGGGATAACTGGGGGCGTGACTGCGGGGGTATCTGATGGGGTACCCCCCAAGTCGAGCCTGTTGAACGGTATGGTAACCACAATGGCGTTGTCTTTGAATTCAAACGCCTGCTGACCATATTCATGAACAATTCTGGGAACGCCGCGCCCGCTCTTTTCACTTATATGAAGCTGAAGAAGGATTTCAGACAGCTTTTTGTTTACCGGGATAGAGACCCCGCTAAAGAATCCTTCCTTCGTCTGACCCGGCGGCAACGTTCCGAGTGACACGATCTCGATCCTATCTTCATACGCAGTGAACATGGGTGAGTCGCCGTTAACCCACTGATTATGAGCAAAAGCATTTATGACCGCCTCAGAAAACGCTTCCTTGCTAAACAGCGGCACTTCCTTCCGTTCTACCTTCCGCTCCCTCTCGTCCGCCTGCGGCACATTCAGAGTATCCCCGAAGTCCAGCACCTTATCCAGGGAGAGCAGGACACACATGTTGCCATATTCTCTGACGGCGTACATGGTGGATGTCTTGTCCTTGCCGTTGAACACCGCGAACCGTATCGGAATATGCGGATCGTCTGAAAGGAGCTGCGCAAGCATATTGTATTTTCCGCTTGGAGTCAGCAGTTCCAGATTCTGCTTGAATGTCCTTTTGTTCAGCTTGATTCCCTTCATATCGTAGTACAGGAAAAGCTGATCAAAACTCAACTCAGTAAACCGGGATTCCGTATTGAGCAGATCAGGCAGGCCATTATTCAGAACACGGAAAAGGGCGGCTTCCCGATCCGGGTATTTCTTCAGGCGTTCTTTACTTGAACCAATACGAATCCATCGCTCATCCTTATATGCAGTCGGAACAATCCGTGCAGCCGGTATAGTCAATACGACTACACGATGCCCCTCTATTACATCTTCATCAAAATGGAAATAAAGCGCGGGAGAGACATATCTGCTCAGGTAATGCTGGAAAGGCTCATTGTCAATATCTTTCTGATAATTGAACTTTGTGCCTGTCAGTTCGTGAGTCGAATTATGCACGCCCCATATCAGATAAGCGACAGGCTGTCCGGCGAGTACAGCTGCGTTTGACAAAGCGGAAATATATTCGCCGATATCATCGGGTTTTGACAATGCCGTTCCCTGTTTGAACTCAAACCACTCCAACTCGTCATCATACGAGCGGCATCTATTGACTATTTCAATGACTGTACTCACAGATGTCTACCTCCTCCCCCAACCTCTAAAAAGGCACAGAATAATGGATACAATTATAGCATAGAACACCCGCTACGACAACAAAAACCGGCAGGAGCTTCACTGGGCACCTGCCGGTCTGTGTTTATTCTTCCGTCATTTCGGCCACGATCGCGGCCAGGACCAGGATGCCGCCGACCGTATGGAAGATCGTATTTCTCAGCATCTTTCCTTTACAACGCTGTCAATTTCCTCGCAGACAGCTCGAAACCGTTCATTGACATCCCGATTGGGAATTCTTAGTATGCGGAGTCCAAGTCCCTCCAGATATGCCGTCCGTTCCCTGTCGTAATCCTTTCCTTCGTCCGTGTAATGTTGACTTCCGTCTATTTCGACCACAAGCATTGCCTCTGCACAGTAAAAATCGGCAATGTATCTGCCGAATTGCTTTTGCCGCCGAAATTGATGCGGATATGTCTTCAGAAAACGATACCACAGCGCCCGTTCCTCCTGCGTCATGTTTTTCCGCAGGTTCTGGGCGTTCTTTTTGTTTTTCTTTTCATAGCGGATCGGAACCACAGCGGCCTCCTTTTTCTGCTGGAGAACCTCATCCGTCATCCGGCTTTCCCAAGGAACTAGCTGCGCGTCGACGTGAGACGCCGGATGCCACCTTCCCCTAAAGGGGAAGGCACGATCACCGCACGTCCCCTCTTGCCTTCCCCTTTAAGGGAGAGTATGATCATCGCACATCCCTTCTTGCCTTCCCCTTTAGAGCACTGTACGTTCACCGCGCACCCTTTCTTGCCTTCCCCTTTAGGGGAAGGTGGCTTTGCCCGATCCCCCGCGAGGGCAAAGACGGATGAGGTTGAAAGAGACAGGCCCGGTGAAGGACCTGCCTCTGTTTGCTTTGTTAAGTTTCGTTGTAACTCAGTTGACCTGAATTACTCGGACATTCTCTTCTTGGTGACCAGGAGGACACCAGCCGCAACGATCAGGATGCCGCCGACGACGTAGAAGATCGTGGTACCGATACCACCGGTGCTGGGAAGCTCAGTGCCGGAGTTGTTCGCTACATCAGCAGTATAAGAGAGGGATTCTGTGCTTGCATTGCTACCACTCACAGAGATTTCTTTTGCAACACCCTTAATCTGGTTATATCCAGCAGGAGCCTTGACCTCGATCAGTTCATAAACACCATTCTCAAGGCCTTCAAAGGAAGCAACACCGTTTTCATCAGTCTCAACAATGGTAGCTCCGTTCTTGACGTCACCCTCAAGAGCAACATTACCAGCGGTAACTTTGTCATCGACAGTTGTCTCAGCAACCCACGAAACTGTGAAATCAGTCTCATCTACGTCAGCAGTTGAGGTATCATCTTCAATATCTGTTCTCTTATAATAGCTACCCGCAACCGCATGTGCAGCAGTACCTGTATCGGTTACGCTCTTGCAACGGAGAACAAACTTCGCACCAGCCAGTTTTGCGTTCGTATTGGTTCCATCAAACTTGTTGATGACGATTTTCGCGGAGTAAACAATCTCTTCATCCGGAGGAGTCTCGGTATGATCCTGATCATCTTTCGGGTTGTTGCTGTACTCCAGATAGGCATGGTTCTTATCAATCTGGACAACGGCATCTTTGTTGACAGTAGCAGTATAAGTAACCCGAATTTCTTTTCCAACATAATCCTGATAGGACATAACAGGAATGGAAATCTTGAACGCAGTTGCAAAACCAGTGGCAGGAGTCTCCTCTTCAAAGGTGTAGGCACCAGTGCCACTTGCAGGAACAGTAACATCGTCATCGCCATTCTCAATCGTGACAGCGATGCTGCTCACACCATCAAAGGTGAGGCCTGCGGTCATCTGGTCGTGCATGGCGAAGGTGAAGGTTTCATAACCAGTAGTGTCAGGAACCTTGCTCGTGAGGGTGTAATGCACGGTCTGGCCAACTTCGACAGAATCATCATCGTCCGTCTTTTCCAGCGTCGGATACTCAGCTTTTTGTACAACTTCAGCATCCGGCTTTGTTGTTGTCAGTGAAACGATCGAAGTGTACGGGCTAACGTTAATGTTTGCGCCCTTCGGATAAACCATGTAGTAGCCAAGAGGTAAACCCGTGAAGCTTCCTGTCGTGTTGTATGCAACAGGGGTAAGGCCTGCAGTCTGAGAATAGGTCAAAGCAGCTTTACCGAAATCTGCAATATTGCTTTCTGTAAGAGCAATATACTTAACAGCGCCACCAATAACAATCGGTGTGTAGCCATCACCGCCATTTGCAGTGGTATCATTCTCATCTGCGATGTAGGCAGCACCCGCTGCGCCTGAACCAAAGAACCCTGACCAGTCGGAGTTAATCGTGTACGTCAGTGCAGAGTAATCATCATTCGCTGCAAGATCAAAGATACGATACGCTTCATACGTGGTTGTGGACTCGCCAGCAGCAACTTTCTGTCCTGTTACAGTGATACTGCCCGGAGGGGTAGTCTCGTCTTCGCTTGCAAATGCACTTGCGATGCCGAGGCTGAGCACCATGGCAACCAAGAGCGCGATGCTGAGGAATTTGCTGAATTTCTTCATTGCTTTCTTCTCCTTTTCTTTTTTGTTCTCAAATTTATTGGTTTTTTGTCCGCTCCCGGACGGGGATAGAAAACGCTATTTCCGTTCTATGGTGGCATTATACCGCGGCAGGAATCAATAAACCCGTCAATAAGTGGACAAACTTTGCGTTTTATTGATTTTTTTCAAAAATTTTTTGGAAAATTTTTGATTTCACCCGGTAACAGGCCGATTTCAGATTTTACACCAAAAAGTATGGTTTGGCAAGTCTTTTTTGTAAATTTCCGTGGAATGGGCCGGAGAAAAGTATTTATTTTCGGGGTGACGGGCGGAGCGCGGAATTTATGGTATAAAAGGGGCCAAAAGACCACAAGATATAGGGGTTTCGGGCATTTCTGCGCCGTAGGGAGGCATGCCTACATGCCTCCGCCGTTTACGGAGCGATCTGGGGCGCGACGCGTTAAGCAAACGTGCCGGGGGCACGTTTGTAGCCAAGCGGGAAGCAATCTGTGATTGCGACCCGGATTCGCTCCCTACGGGCTATTGACGGAGTCAAATCATTTTTTCGGGGTGGAAAAGTTCGTCGAAGCGCTCGGGGGTCAGAAGGCCGAGTTTGACGCAGGCGTCCTTCAGGGAGAGATTCTCCGCGTGGGCCAGCTGGGCGGCTCTGGCCGCGTTTTCATAGCCGATGTGCGGATTCAGCGCCGTCACGGTCATCAAGGAGGCCGCGAGATTCTGCCGCATTTTCTCCCGGACCGGCCGGATGCCGCAGGCGCAGTGCTCGGTAAAGGAGCGGATCGACTCCGCCGTCAGGCGCACCGACTGCAGGAAGTTGTAGGCGACGACCGGCAGGAAGACGTTCAGCTCAAAATTGCCCTGCGAGGCCGCGATCCCGACTGCCGCGTCGTTGCCCATCACCTGCACCGCGACCATTGTGACCTGCTCGCACTGGGTAGGGTTGACCTTGCCCGGCATGATGGAGCTGCCCGGTTCGTTGGCGGGGATCGTGATCTCCCCGAGGCCGCAGCGCGGTCCGGAGGCCAGCCAGCGCACATCGTTGGCGATCTTCATCATGTCGGCGGCCAGGGCCTTGACGGCACCGTGCGCGAAGACCAGCTCGTCCAGGGAGGTCAGCGCGTGGAACTTGTTCTCTTCCGAGACGAAGGGCTTTCCCGTGAGAGCAGCAATCTCCTCTGCGGCACGCTCGGCAAAGCCTGCCGGCGCGTTCAGCCCGGTGCCGACGGCCGTGCCGCCCAGCGCGAGGCCGTACAGCGGGGGGAGAGACAGGCGCAGCAGCTCGAGGTCGCGCTCAAGGGAGGCGCGCCAGCCGCTGATCTCCTGCGAAAAGGCAATCGGCACCGCGTCCTGCAGATGCGTCCGGCCGCTCTTGACGATGCCTTCGTTCTCGCGCTCGAGCGTAAGCAGCACTTCGGCCATCTCCCGGACCGCCGGGATCAGCTGATCCTCCAGGGCCGTGACCGCCGCGATGTGCAGCGCGGTCGGGAAGGTGTCGTTTGAGGACTGGCTCATGTTGACGTCGTCGTTCGGATGGCAGAGCGTTTTCCCGGCGAGGGCGTTAACCCGGTTGGCGAGCACCTCGTTGACGTTCATGTTGGTCTGGGTGCCCGAGCCGGTCTGCCAGACCACGAGCGGGAACTCCTCTGCCAGCTTGCCGGAACGGACCTCTTCGGCGGCCTGTTCGAGGAGGGCGGCCTTCTTTTCGCTCATCTTTTCGGGCAGAAGCGCCCGGTTGGCCCGGGCGGCGGCCTGCTTCAGGATGCCGAAGGCCGCAATGATCTCCGGGGGCATGGGCTCGCGGCCGACTCCGATCCGGAAGTTGTCTCTGCTGCGCTGCGTCTGCGCTCCCCAGAGGCGGTCGGCGGGCACCTGCACTTCGCCCAGCGCGTCGTGTTCCGTGCGGCTTGTCATGTTCTTCCCTCGCTTCCTGTGTTCGGTTTCTGCTTCTTATTCTATATCGCAGCTTTCTCCGGCGTCAAGACCGGATATTGGAAATCTCCCGATCGGGAGTTTCTGCAATTGCGCGGAAGGGAAACGGGTCCCTCGCACGAAGCCGCTGCGCCGCGCATAAAGGGGGAGAAGACTATTTTTATAGGGGAGGATTCTGCAGGAAGGCTTTACAAGTGCCGCGGAACGGCTTATAATTTCCGGTAACAGAGCGGCGGAAGGCCGCTTCGGAGGAGAAACCATGACGATCAACTGGAAAACCGACCTCAAACGCGTTTTCGCCATTCTGCTCGCGGCGGTGCTGATGTCGCTGTCGATCAAGACCTTTGTCCGCGCCGGCGATCTGTTCCCCGGCGGCGTCACGGGCCTGACGGTGCTGACGCAGCGCCTGTGCGAGAAGTATCTGGGCTTCATCCCCGACTACACGCCCATCAACCTGGCGCTGAACGCCTTTCCGGTCTATGTGGGCTTTCGCTACGTCGGGAAGAAGTTTACGCTGCTTTCCCTGCTGATGATTGTTGCCAGCAGCATCCTGACCGACATGATGCCTTCCTATATAATTACTTATGACCCGCTGCTGATCGCCGTCTTCGGCGGCATTCTGTGCGGCGTCGCGGTCAGCATCTGCCTCTCGGTGGACGCCACCAGCGGCGGCACCGATTTCATCGCGATCTATCTCTCCCAGAAGCGGGGCGTCGAAACCTGGAACCTGGTGCTCGGCTTCAACGTGATCATTCTCGCTGTGGCCGGCTGGTTCTTCGGCTGGGAGCGTGCACTCTATTCCATCATCTTCCAGTTTGTCTCGACCCAGACCCTGCACGTTCTCTACCGCAGCTATCAGAAGCAGACGCTCTTCGTGGTCACCGACAAGGCGGACGCGGTCTGCGCGGCCATCCACGACGCCTGCAACCACGGCGCGACCGTGTTCGACGCGGAGGGCTCGTACAGCCACAGGAACCTGAAAATGGTCTATTCCATCATCTCGGGCAACGATGTCAAGCCCACGCTGACGGCCATCCACGATGCGGACCCCGATGCCTTTGTCAACTCCATCCGCACCTCGGAGATTCGCGGCCACTTCTACATGAAACCGAAGGATTGATGAAGGAAAGCCGGCGCCCGTGCGGAGCCGGCTGCCATTGCGCGGAAGGGAAGGAGCCCCCTCGCACCGGGCTTTCCCCGCCGCGCTTTTTGTTTGTGGAGTGCATATTTCGTAGGGAGCGAATCCGGGTCGCAATCACAGCTTGCTTCCCGCTTTGGCTACAAACGTGCCCCCGGCACGTTTGCTTAACGCGTCGCGCCCCAGATCGCTCCGCATTTCTATGCCCGCAGGCGAAATTCCGACAAAAGTTAACAGTATCGAGATAACGATAATTTGACCCGCCGGGATCTGCCGGCGGGTTGTATTTTCGGATGTGGTTTTATTCCATGGTCTGCAGAAATGCCGTGATTCTGCGGAGAGCCTCCTCGGAGGTTACTCCCAGCCAGTTTGCCCGGCTTGCGTTTTTCAGATTTGTCCGATATCGTTCGTTGGAAAAAGTCATGACAACGCGATTTCGGAGCGCTGCCATATCCGTCTCTTTCATTCTCGGTTCTGAAAAGATATAGGTTTTGATACATACCCGCAAGCGTTCCGGGTCGACTGTTTCTGTCAGATAGCACAGATCAAATATGTCCTTATATCTCGTTGACAACGGCCCGAATCGAAGGAGCGAGCGCAGCTTTTCCGCAAAAATTTGCTCTTTCGAGTTGATCAGCAGGCTGGCGCCTTCTTCATCCAAACAAACGTCAAAGCAATACTCTTCCTGAACGATCTGAGCGTTTTTGTGGACGCCAAGATCGATTTTGCTCTTTAAGGAATGCCCCAGCATGTCTGACAGAATTACATAGACGCGTTTCCCCCGATATTCCTGCTGGGACAATTCTTCAATGTTACCCGAAATCCGGATGCTGATCTCTTCCAGACAATTGAGTTTTTCTATGAACCTGCGGATGGAAGATTCCTCCAGCGAGTATCGGATAAAATCCAGGTCCATGTCCTGCGTTGCCCGCCGGATGTTGCCGGTAATACTGCGCATAACGACGCCGCCTTTGATGGTAACGTTTCGGCTCAGGCTGCTTTCCGATATCGCTTTCAAAACGATGTCCTGACAGACGCGCGCCTCTGCATTCGCAGCGGAATATCCTTCTTTCCTGTATTCCTCTGCCAGCGCTTCCAAATCCGTCATTACAGCACCTCCGCCTGAAGCGTGTCCAGGATTTTTCCGCTCTTCGGTGCTGCCAGGGCATAATCCTGGATTTTCTGGATGTCCAGCTGCGGCATTGCTTTCCGATAATTTAAGATGAGCTCTTTGTAATAATCGTAGGGGAGTTTCGTCTTATATCGCATAAGCTCGATCAGCATTCTCTCCTTGTCATAAATCGGAATCGAATATCCTTTATAATCCAGAAAGTCGATCCCCTCCGGGAAATACTCATCCGGGACGAAATACTGCTTCACTCTTCCGTCCGGAATCTTTGCCGCATTTCGACCCGTAGCAAAGTCATAATATTCCGGAATGACGTCCGTCAGATCATGCAGATAGAAGGCACTGTGCATTGTCAGCACCGCATGAGGGTATTTAAAAGAGAGCAGCGCAAGTTCCGGGACGCTGGCCTTCTCCGAGTAGATCCCTTTCCCGACACGGAACAGATCTCCGGTGTTCACTTTTTTCTGAACATAATAGTCGGAGCCGTATTGCCTCAGACACTCTTCCCGTGAGAACATGTCCTCACCTCCATTTATAGAAACCTCCGCATTTTTATTAATTTTGCGGAGGTTTATCCAAATATAGCATGGACAAGACATTTCTGTCAACAAAAGATTTCGACAAACCTCCGCAAAAGTTGTTGTTTTGCGGAGGTTTGTCGAAATTCAGACGTCTTCGTTGAATTTTTCCAAGAAGCTGTGATACTCGCTGGAGGATTTGTAGCCGGGGAAGGTGTCCAGGTGGACGGCGTGGATCGCGTGAAAGAGGCTGTTGTCGATGTTGGGGTTTTCCTTTCGGAGCTCCCGGATCAGCAGCTTCACTTCCTTGCGTTTGCTCTCGCCGATCTCGTCCTCCGCGAGGGCGCTCGCCTCCGTCAGGCGGCAGGCGCACTGGATGAATTCGAGATCGTTGTAGCCCGCCCAGGCCAGAATGTCGTCCTCGAGGACGCCGTAGAGCGGCCGAATCAGGGTCATGCCCGGGAAGTTCGTGCTGTGGAGCTTGGGCAGCATGGCCTGCAGCTGGGAGCCGTAGAACATGCTGACCAGCGTGGTCTCGATCACGTCGCTCTTGTGGTGGCCCAGCGCGATCTTATTGCAGCCCAGCTCCTGCGCATGGCTGTAGAGAAAGCCCCGGCGCATGCGGGCGCAGAGATAGCAGGGCGAGCCGCCGACGGAGGCGGTGACATCAAAAATATCCGAGGAAAACACCGTGATCGGAAGGTCCAGGAGCTTCGCATTCTCTTCGATCTTCCGGCGGTTTTTTTCATTGTAGCCCGGATTCATGACGAGATAGACAAGCTCGAAGGGCACCTCGCTCTGCCGCTGCAGCATCCGCATCAGCACCGCCAGGAGGAAGGAGTCCTTCCCGCCCGACATGCACACGGCGATCCGGTCGCCGGCCTGAATCAGCTCGTACTGCTTGAGCGCGGCGATGAAGGGGCGCCAGAGGCGCTTGTTGAACTTTTTGTTGATGCTCTGCTCGACCAGCTGGTATTTCTGCAGTTCTCTGCCCATGCTCCGCTCCGTTTATCTGCTCAGAATGTCGTAGTTGACGGTCTTGTAAAAGCCGTCGCAGATGGCCGTGTAGCTGCCGCCGCAGCTGCCCATCAGGTACATGAGCTTGGTGATAGTCGCCTCGAGGGTCATGTCGTAGGCCTCCATCAGATGAAAATCCTCCTTGACCTTCTGGCCGACCTCGTAGACCTCCATGTTGCTGCCCTCGTTTGCCACCTGGGTCGCCATGACGACAATCTTGCCCTTGGAAATCCACTTTTCCATCTCGCGGCAGAAGGTCTCGAGCAGGTTCCGGGGGATGCCGCCGACGCCGAAGCTTTCGATGACCAGACAGTCGTAATTGCGGAACAGGTATTCCAGCAGCTCGGGCTTCGTGCCGGGGATCAGCTTGAGGACGACGATGCTGTCGTGCATCCGGTGGGAAAAGCGCACCGGCTCGGAAAAGGGCGGCTGCGGCACGAAGCGGATGATCTTCCGCTCCTGGATGGCGGCCAGAGCCGGGAAGTTCACGCTGGAGAAGGCGTTGTAGCTGTGGGCGTAGGTCTTCTTGGCCCGGGTGCCGGCGATGACGCTGCCGTTGAAGACCAGCACTACCCCGCGCGAGTCCGGGTCGGCGGCATAGCGGATGCTGTCGATCAGGTTTCTCCGGGCGTCGGTGCTGTTCTCGCTGATGGGCTTCTGAGAGCCCGTGATCACGATCGGGCGGTTGGAGTTCTGGATCATGTACGAGAGCGCCGCCGAGGTGTAGGCCATGGTGTCGGTCCCGTGGCAGATCACGAAGCCGTCGTACTGCAGATAGCGCTCCTCGACGGCCCGGACGATCTGCTCCCAGACAGGCGGGGTCATGTTCGAGGAATCGATGTTGCAGACCTGCACCGCGTCAATGTCGACCTCCGCGCAGACCTCCGGAATATAGGAGAGCAGCTGTGCGGCGTCAAGGCCCGGCTTCAGGCCGTGCTCCGTCTCGAGAGAGGCGATGGTTCCGCCGGTGGCCAGCAGCAGGATTTTTCTTTTCGGCATGGCTTTTTCCTTTCTGCAACAAAAGCCCACTTCTGTGGGCTTTTGTTTCGGCTTTCAGTCGAGGGTGTATTTTTCCTTGAATTTATGGAAGTAGCGCTGGAACTCCTCGTCCTTGCGGGCGATCAGGCTCTCGACATAGTCGTGGGTGTCGAAGGCGTCCTTTTCCAGCTCGATCATTGCCACCGCGATGTTGCTGCAGTGATCGCTGATCCGCTCGAAATTCGTAATCAGGTCGTTGAAGACGAAGCCGTGCTGCAGAGTGCAGATGCCTTTCTGCAGGCGGTCGACGTGGCGGTGCTTCATCTCGTCGCTCAGGTCGTCAATCAGCTCTTCCAGCGGCTCGACCATGTGGGCGCTCTCCTGATCCTCATCCGTCAGGGCACGGATCGCGAGGTCCACCACCTCCCGGACCGCCGCTTCCATGACGTTCAGCTCGTGGATGGCGTCGGGGCTGAGCACGATGGATTTGTCGTAGATCTCCTTGGCGTTTTCCGAGATGTTCGTCGCGTGGTCCGAAATGCGCTCAAGGTCCGTGATCGCGTGCAGGAACTGGTAGAGGTCCTCGTTCTGCTTGGCGGTCAGCTCCGCCGCGCTGACCTTGACGAGATAGGTGCCGATCTTGTCCTCGTAATGGTCGACGGTCTCTTCCAGATCCTGGACCTCCTGGAAGCCCTCCTCGCTGTACTCGTGGAGCAGGCTCAGGGCCTTGTCAAGGTTGCCCTGCACATAGGCCGCCATCGAGAAGACGACGATGCGGCTCTGTTCGATGGCAATGGCCGGATGGCTGAGGAAGCGCTCGTCCAGCAGGTCCCAGTCACCCGGGATGTTCTCCGGCTGCGCGTCCGGCGGGTCCTTCAGGATCATGCAGGCGAGCTTCCCGAGCAGGCTGATTGCCGGGGTCAGCACCACGACGGTCACGATGCGGAAGACGGTGTTGAGCGCCGCGACCCTGACCGGCGTCATGGTCGCGTTCATAAACGAAAACGGGTGCACGGCGTTGATCGCATAGAACACGATTCCGCAGAAGGCCGCGCCCAAAACGTCGATGAACAGGTGGACCAGGGCGGTTCTCCGGGCGTTCAGCGAGGCGCCCATCGCGCCCAGCAGGACCGGCAGCGCGCCGCCGATGGCAATGCCGAGGATGATCGGATAGGTCTCGGCGAAGGAGAGGCTGCCCGTCATGCTCAGGGCCTGCAGAATGCCGACCGCCGCCGCGGAGGACTGGATAATCGCGGTAAAGACGATGCCGACCAGCAGACCGAGAAACGGGTTGGAGAAGCGGGTCAGCATGGCCAGGAACTGTTCGTTCTCCCGAAGCGGCGTGACCGATGCGCTCATCGTGTTCATGCCGAACATCAGAACCGCGAGACCCAGCAGGATCGCGCCGATGTGATTGCGCATCGGCTTCTTGCTGAACTTGTAGAGGCAGATGCCCACGATCGCGAGAACGCCGGTGATGAAGGTCGTGGAGAAAACCACCATGATGCCTTCGCCCGGATCCAGCGCCGTCAGGCTGACGATCCAGCCGGTGATGCTGGTGCCGACGATCGAACCGAGAATGATGCTGACCGCTTCGTTGAACTGCATCAGGCCCGAGTTGACGAAGCCGATGGCCATGACGCTGGTCGCGGAAGAGGACTGAATCAGCGCGGTGACCGCAATACCGAGGAGAATGCCCCTGACGGGGTTGCTGGTCAGCTGATACAATATTTTCTGCAGTCTGTCGCCGGCGACCTTGCTGAGGCCGTCGCCCATCAGCGAAATGCCGTACAGGAAGAGCGCCAGACCGCTTAAAAGCCCGATCAGATTCGAGATGTTCATAAACTCTCTGTTCCTCCGGAGGTGTATAGGCCCCATAAAAGGCCAGTTTACAGTATATCACAGCATCCGGCCCCTGACCATACCGGTAAAGTGTACAAAAAACGCCCCGTTTTCCGGGGCGTTTTCATCTTTCAATCTGGTCCCAGGGGATTTCCTTTGCTTCGCCGCCGCGGGCGGAGGCAAAGTAGATGATGTCGCTGATCTCCTTCTCCCAGCCGAACTGGACCGGGTTGATGAGCTGGCCGCCGAAGACCGTGGTCGCGGTCTGGCCGCCGTCCAGCGCATAGGCCTTGCGGCAGCCGCGCTTTACCATGGCGTCCGCCTCCTGCCGCAGCGTCGCGAGGTTGTAATACTCCGTGCCGGGCTGGGCGCAGTTGATGTTCATGGTCAGGTAGTGGTGCTTCTCGAACAGACCGAGCGCCGAGCGCGCGTAGGTGTCCTTCACCTCGCCCCAGGGATAGTCCTCAGGCGTCACGTCCTGATACTCGTCGATCAGGACCGGGCCGAAGCCGAGCGAGAAGAGCACGTCGTTCTCGGCGGCAAACCGCTCCGCCTCCTCCTGCGTCGTAAACTGGTTCCGGTAGGAAAACAGCATGTCGCCGTCAGACGTGATGTAGCAGGTGTCGCAGGTCTTCGGGTCAAAGCGGTAGCACTCCCGCTGATAGAAGCCGACCCCGCAGGCGCGGCCGTGGTAGTAGAAGTCCCCGCCGAAGGCCAGCACCGCACGCGTGTCGGCGGCAAAGGCCGAGGTCGTCTCAAAGGCAAAGCTCCAGAGCTGGTCGGCCGAGATTTTTCTTCTCAGCTGCGAGCCGTCCTGCACAAAGATCTCCGAGAAGGTGCCGACCGCCTGGGCCTCCACCTCCTGCCACACGATGCAGAGGATGGTCTCGTCGAAGTACCAGCGGATCGGCGTGTCCGGGTAGCGCTCGATTTCGGCGTTCCAGAGCGGCTTCCGGTCCCCGATCAGAGCCTGCACCTCGTCCCGTTCGAGAAAGGCCGCAAGCTCGCCCGCGTCCATGCTCTCGTGATAGCCTTCCGGGTCCGGCTCCATGCCCTGCAGCACGTTTTCCGGGATCGTATAGACGATCGTCGGAGGAGGCGTCGGGGTGGGAGTGGGAGTGGGCGTGGGCGTCGGGGTAGGAGTCGGGGTCGGTTCCGGCGTCTCGGCGGGCTGTTCTTCCGGCAGCGGCGCGTTTGCCTGCCGGATGCCTACGTTCTTATACAGCAGAAAGCAGGCCGCGCCCAGCAGAATAAGAAAAAGCGGCAGCAGAAACAGCGTCCGCTGCCGTTTTTTTCGCCTGGAAGACTCAGAAGTCCGCATTGCCCGTGGTGCGCGGGTGCAGCTCGACATCGCGGATGTTCGAGACGCCCGTCAGATACATGACCAGCCGCTCAAAGCCGAGGCCGTAGCCCGCGTGCCGGCAGCTGCCGTAACGGCGCAGATCGAGATACCACCAGTAGTCCTCTTCCTTCAGGCCGAGCTCCTGCATCCTCTTCTGCAGCACCTCGAGGCGCTCCTCTCTCTGGCTGCCTCCGATGATCTCGCCGATGCCGGGAACCAGGCAGTCGGCCGCCGCGACGGTCTTGCCGTCGTCGTTCAGGCGCATGTAGAAGGCCTTGATGTCCTTCGGATAGTCGGTGACGAAGATCGGGCGCTTGAAGACCTCTTCGGTGAGGTAGCGCTCGTGCTCGGTCTGCAGGTCGATGCCCCATTCCACGGGATAATCGAACTTCCGGCCGCTCTTCTTCAGGATCTCGACGGCTTCGGTGTAGCTGACGCGTCCGAACTCATGCGATATCACGTTGCCGAGGCGGTCCAGCAGGCCCTTGTCCACAAAGGCGTTGAAGAAGGTCATCTCCTGCGGGCAGCGCTCGAGGACCGTGTTGATGACGTACTTGACCATCGCTTCCGCGGTGTCCATATAGTCGTACAGGTCTGCAAAGGCCATTTCGGGCTCGATCATCCAGAACTCCGCCGCGTGCCGCTGGGTGTAGGACACTTCCGCGCGGAAGGTGGGTCCGAAGGTATAGACGTCGCCGAAAGCCATGGCGAAGTTTTCGGCGTTGAGCTGGCCGGAAACCGTGAGGCTCGTGACCTTGCCGAAGAAGTCCTGGCTGTCGTCGACCGTGCCGTCTTCCCTGCGCGGCGGATTGTTCAGGTCCAGGGTCGTGACGCGGAACATCTCGCCCGCGCCCTCGCAGTCCGAGCCGGTGATGATCGGGGTCTGGACATAGACGAAGCCCCGGTCGCGGAAGAACTCATGAATGGCCTGCGCGGCGACGCTGCGTACGCGGAAAACCGCCGAGAAGAGGTTGGTGCGCGGGCGCAGATGCTGGATCGTCCGCAGAAACTCCACCGTGTGGCGCTTCTTCTGCAGGGGATAATCCGGCGTCGACGGGCCTTCGACCGCGATTTCCGCCGCCTTCAGCTCAAACGGCTGCTTGGCCTCGGGGGTCAGGACCAGCTGTCCCCTGACAATCAGGGCCGCGCCGACGTTCTGGCGTGCGATTTCGTCGTAGTTTTCAAGGCTCTCGCGGGCAAACACGACCTGCAGCGACTTGAAGCAGCTGCCGTCGTTGAGCTCGATGAAGCCGAAGTTTTTCATGTCGCGGACCGTGCGGACCCAGCCGCAGACCGTCAGTTCCTGTTCCGCAAAGGCTGCCGCGTCCGCATAGACGGCGGCGATCTTCGTTCTTTTCATTCTGCCTCTCTCCTTTTAAAAAATCAGCCTGACCGGCGCGTGATAGTTGTAGAGCTCCACTTCCCGGTGCTTTCCGCCGTCTTCGCCGTCGCGCGTCCAGGCGACCGGCTTCTCGAAAACAAAACGGGCATGCCGGGTATGAATGATCTTCAGATACTCGCTGTCAAAGCGCCGGGACAGAACGGCCGTCACCATTTCGCCGTAGGCGTCGATGGTTCCCGGGTCCTGCACCAGGACCAGCTCGCTCATGCCGTCGCCGAGGCTTACCATCTCGTCGCGCAGGCGCACGATGCCGGCCACCGAGGTCGAGTTGGACATGCTTCCGTAGACCAGTTCGCCCTCGAAGACGCCGTCGTCGTATTCCACCCGGACGGGGATTTTCTCAATCTTTCCGAGCTGCTGGGCCCCCTGCAGCACATAGGCCAGCTGGCCCAGCGTGCGCTTCTGGTCCTGCGGGGTGGCATAGCTGACCTCGGTGAAGGCACCGAAGGCCGCGATATAGGCGAAGTAATCGTCTTTGCCGAAGCCTCCTACGTCAAAGGGATGTTCCTTTCCCTCGACGATGCGCCGGGCGGCGCCGATGGTGTCGTTTTTCGGCAGGCCGATGGTGCTGGCCACGTCGTTGGTCGTCCCCATCGGGATATAGCCGATCGGCGGGGGATTCGGGATCTTCATCAGGCCGCCGATGACCTCGCTGAGGGTGCCGTCTCCGCCGACGCAGGCGACCGTGTCAAACTCGGCCGCGTAGGCCTTTGCCAGCGCGGTCGCCTGCTTCGGCCCGGAGGTGAAAAACAGCTCGGTCCGGTACCCGCCGTCCGCCAGCGTTTTCATCGCCTCTCCGAAATAATAGCGATAACCGCCGCGGCCGGCCTGGGGATTGACGATCAGCATCAGTTTTTTCATGCGCACCTTTCCCTTCAAAAAGCCCAAGGGACGCAGAATCTGCGCCCCTTTGCATCACGGTAAAGAATGTTCTCAGCCCAGATCGTTGAGCTTTCCGGCCATAGCCGACTTTTTGCGTGCGGCATTGTTCTTATGCAGCAAGCCTTTTCCGGCGGCACGGTCAACAGTCTTAACAGCAACTTTATAGGCATCGGCGGCTGCTTCCTTGTTTCCTTCGTTCACAGCGGCCTCGAATTTCTTCATGGTGCTCTTCAGAGCGGTTTTCTCAGCGCGATTCTTCGCACGAAGTTCCTTGGACTTTTCGTCTCTCTTTGCAGAAGACTTGATGTTTGCCATGCAGTTTGCCACCTCCTCCTGAATGGAATTCCCGCGGGTGCTCGCACTCGCGTTTAGTGATTATAACAAAGAAGAATGGGAAAAGCAAGCATTTTTTCACGCAAATCCGGCTTTTTTTGCGATCTTTTCCCGCTTCCAAGGTCTTGTGGTCCGCTTTCCTCCGATACACCATATTTTGATCCTCAATGTTTCACGTGAAACATTTTTGAAATAAAGCCTTCCCCTCTGGGGAAGGTGGCATCCGGCGTCTCCCGCAAGCCGGATGACGGATGAGGTCCCCGCCGCAGCGGACTTTTCTATCTTCTTTTTCGGCGTTGTCTTGCCAACAGATGAAAATAGTAGCTCCACCGCAACAGAGGCCTACTTTACGAGAGACCTCATCCGCCCCAGTGTACGCACTGGGGCACCTTCCCCAGAGGGGAAGGCTTTGGTGGTTGCAGATAGTTATAACCTCTCTTTTACAAGCGCATCAATTCTATCGCAGACACCAATAAAATTCTGGTCTATATCATTGTTCGGAATTCTGAAGATCAGCAGATCCATACCTTTCAGATAGGCATCTCTTTCTGCATCATACTCACGGCCTTCCTCAGAAAAGTGTTGGCTTCCGTCAAGTTCTATGACAAGCTTCGCCTTACTGCAGTAGAAATCAACTATATATCGTCCTAACTGCTTTTGTCGTCGAAATTGAACGGGATAAGTTGACAGAAAATCATACCACAGATGTCTTTCCTGTCGGGTCATGTTTCTGCGAAGCTCTTGAGCAAGAGGTTTATTCTTCTCTGAATAATAGATGGCCATTCATCAAACCTCCGTAGGTTTTCCCATATCTTTATATCATACCATAGGAAGAACGTCCAGCTGAAATCGGCTCATTTTAGCCTTCCCCTTTGAGGCGCGACGCGTTAAGCAAACGTGCCGGGGGCACGTTTGTAGCCAAAGCGGGAAGCGATCTGTGATCGCAACCCGAAAGGTGGCTGAGCGAAGTGAGGCCGGATGAGGTCTCCGCCGGAGCGGAGTTCTTTTTGAGAGATGTTTTTTGCGTTTCTTTCTGTTTTCTTATCAAATCAAAGGGAAGGCTTTGGTTATGTTTCACGTGAAACAATTTTGAAAATGAGAGAAAATGTTTCACGTGAAACAATTGCATTTCGGGGTTTGTGCTGGTATAATCTGCCTGTGATTTCTGGAGGAGCAATTGTATGGCAAAAATTCTCGCGTTCGCCAACCAGAAGGGTGGCGTCGGAAAAACGACCTCCTGTGTCAATCTCTGCGCAGCGCTGACACAGAAGGGGCTGCGGGTTCTTCTCGTGGACTGCGACCCTCAGGGAAACGCCACTTCCGGGATGGGTGTAAAAAAGAACCGGAGTCCGAACATCTACGACATGATGATCCATGATGTGCCGAGCGAAAGCTGCGTGGTCGCCACGCCCTACGGGGATGTCATTCCGAGCGGGCGGGATTTCGCGGCGGCGACCGTGGAACTGATCTCCCGCTCCGGCCGGGAAAAGGTCCTCTACACCGCACTGCAGCGTCTGTACACGGAATATGATTACATCTTCCTGGACTGTCCCCCATCGCTGGAACTGATCACCGTCAACGCTCTGGCCGCCGCGGACAGCGTGCTGATTCCGATGCAGTGCGAGTATTACGCGCTGGAGGGCATCACCGATCTGATCGCCAGCATCCGCCTTTGTTCCTCGCGGCTGAACAAACGCCTGCGGATCGAGGGCATTCTTCTCACGATGTACGACGGGCGGGCGAATCTGACGCTCCAGGTGGAAAGCGAGCTTCGCCGCTACATGCCGGACAAGGTCTATCAGACGGTTATTCCCCGCTCGGTCCGCCTTTCGGAGGCGCCCAGCCACGGTCTGCCCGGGGTTGTCTATGACCGGAACAACAAGGGCAGCAAGGCCTATCTCGCGCTGGCCGATGAATTCTTAAGCAGAAACAGAGGATAAACAGATGGCAGGAAAAGAAAAACGAGGGCTCGGCATCGGACTGGATGCGCTTTTCGGGCCCGACCTGCAGGCCGACCAGGAGGAAATCCGCACGCTTCCGATTTCCCGGGTCGAACCGCGGCAGGACCAGCCGCGCGAGCGTTTTGACGAAGAGCGCCTGCAGGACCTCGCCGCGTCGATCGCAAGGCACGGCATGATCCAGCCGGTGATCGTACGCAGGCTGGAGGACGGCGACTATCAGATCATCGCCGGCGAGCGCCGCTGGCGCGCCGCCCGGATGGCGGGTCTGCTGGAAATTCCGGTCCGGGTGATGAAGGCGGACGACCGCAGCGTCTCGGAGCTGGCGCTGGTGGAAAACCTGCAGCGCGAAGATCTGAATCCGATGGAGGAGGCCCGCGGCTATCAGAAGCTGATCGGCGACTATGGCCTGACGCAGGAGGATGCGGCCGCCGGGGTCGGCAAGTCCCGCTCCGCCGTGGCCAACGCCCTGCGCCTGCTGAATCTGAGCACGCCGGTTGCGGCGATGGTCGAAAAGGGCGAGCTCTCGGCCGGTCACGCCCGCGCCCTGCTGGCGCTGGAGGACCCCGTGCTGCAGGAGAAGGCCGCGCAGCAGGTGCTCTCCAAGGCGCTATCGGTGAGAAAGACCGAACTGCTGGCTTCCAAATGGAAAAAGGAAGCGGCCGCGCCGGCATCCGAAGAGGACAAGGGCGAGGAAGCGGAGGTGGACTATGCCGCCGTCGTTTCGGAGGAACTGAGTTCGCTTTTCGGCCGGCGTGTGACACTGGCGGACAAAAAGAACCGCGGAACGATTGCGCTGTACTATGACAACGCGGAAGACCGCGAAGCTCTGATTTCTCTGCTGCGCTCTTTGAAGGAACGCGGCTGAACGGGGCAATTTGCCCGTTCGAAGCCGCCTGCAATTACGCGGAATACGAACCTGTCCCTCGCACGAACCTTTCCCCGCCGCGTTTTATGGGGGATGGTAACCTCGGCGTAGTCCGTAGGGAGCGATCCCCAGATCGCTCCGCAAGCATACATAACAGAACATTTTTAAAGAGGATAATAAAGGAGAAAAACCATGCTGGACATCAAGTTTGTACGGGAAAATCCCGAACTGGTCAAGGAGAACATCCGGAAAAAGTTTCAGGATGTTAAGCTTCCGCTGGTGGACGAGGTCATCGATCTGGATGCCCGCTACCGTGCGGCGATCACCGAGGCGAGCGACCTGCGCGCGCAGAGAAACATGCTCTCCAAACAGATCGGCATGCTGATGGGACAGGCGAAGAAGGACCCCTCGAAGGCTGCCGAGGCCGAAGCGGTCAAGGAGCAGGTCCGGAAGAACGCCGAGCGGCTGGAAGAGCTTGAGAAGCTGGAAAAGGAATACGAGGACGAGCTTTACAAGCGCATGCTACTGATCCCCAACATGATCGACCCCTCTGTGCCGCTCGGACCGGATGACAGCGCCAACGTCGAGGTTGATCGTTTCGGCGAGCCGGTGGTGCCGCCGTACGAGATTCCCTACCATACCGAGATCATGGCCCGCTTCAACGGCATTGACATGGACGCGGCCGGCAGAACCTCGGGCAACGGCTTCTATTATCTGATGGGTGACATCGCCCGCCTGCACTCGGCCGTGCTGGCCTACGCCCGCGACTTCATGATCGGCAAGGGCTTCATCTACTGCATTCCGCCCTTCATGATCCACGGCAACGTGGTCCAGGGCGTCATGAGCCAGACCGAGATGGATGCGATGATGTATAAGATCGAGGGAGAGGATCTCTACCTGATCGGCACCTCCGAGCATTCGATGATCGGCAAGTTCATCGATCAGATTCTGACCGAGGACCAGCTTCCCCAGACCCTGACCAGTTATTCCCCCTGCTTCCGGAAGGAAAAGGGCGCCCACGGCATCGAAGAGCGCGGGGTTTACCGGATTCACCAGTTTGAGAAGCAGGAGATGATCGTCGTCTGCAAGCCCGAGGACTCGATGGCCTGGTACGAAAAGATGTGGCGTTTCTCCGTCGAGCTGTTCCGCAGCATGGAGATTCCCGTCCGCCAGCTCGAATGCTGCTCCGGCGACCTGGCCGACCTGAAGGTCAAGTCCTGCGATATCGAGGCCTGGTCTCCCCGCCAGCAGAAATATTTTGAGGTCTGCTCCTGCTCGAACCTCTCGGACGCCCAGGCCCGCCGCCTGCACATCCGCGTCAAGGGCGAGGACGGCAGAATGTATCTGCCGCACACTCTGAATAACACGGTGGTCGCGCCGCCGCGTATGCTGATTGCCTTCCTCGAGAACCATCTGCAGGAAGACGGCAGCGTCACCATCCCCGAGGTGCTGTGGCCGTACATGGGCGGCACGAAGGTTCTGATTCCCAAGAAGTAAAGAAATCTTTCTCCCGTCTGCTGCTTTATCTCTCAGGTAATCTATACGGGTAACACCGTAAAAAAATAGAAAGTGAGGATCTCTTATGAAAGCATTCCTGGAAGAATTCAAGAAATTCATCTCCCGCGGCAACGTCATGGACATGGCTGTCGGCGTCATCGTCGGCGGTGCCTTCGGCGCTATCACCAGTTCCCTGGTTGCCGATGTGGTCACGCCGCTGCTCGCCGCGATTTTCAAGAGCCCAAATACCGACGCTTTGAACATCACGCTGCGGGCCGCCTCGGAAGGTCAGGACGCCATCGTCCTCGGTCTCGGAACCTTCGTCGGTGCCATTATCAACTTCCTCGTCATCGCGCTGGTTCTCTTCTCGGTCATCAAGGCCATGAACAAGGCTTCGGAGATGGCCAAGAAGCTGCAGAAGCAGAAGGAAGAGGAAGCCAAGGCCGAAGAGCCGCCCAAGCCCACCACTGAAGAACTGCTCACCGCCATCCTCGACGAGCTGAAGAAGAAAGAATAAGGACATACGAGGTAATCCCCGATTACAGGTCCCTGCCATTGCGCGGAAGAGAAACCGATCCCTCGCACCAAGGTTTCTCCGCCGCGCTTTTTTATTAGGGAGGCTCGTACCGCTTTGGCTACAGATGTGCTCCCGGAACGCCCACCGAGAAATACTCAAAACAAGAAAACGCGGCGGGATAAGGTACATGCGAGCACCAAGCTGAAAAACCGCGTAATTGCAGAAAGCTGGAGTCGGGTATCAGAAAATGCTTCCGCAGGCGCCCTCCTTTTTTCAAAGTCCCTACTTTATTTATATTTAGTTCTTCTGTTTTTTATTGCAAGTCGGATGAAAATCTGTTATAATAGTTTGGTTAACGATGTCCATTCATTTCTGTCAGAAAAGAGGTCATGTCCGTGAATTCCATCCAGGATATCTGGGAAGAGATTCTGCGCAGTCTTTCTTCCCGACTGACACCGACAGCCATCAACACCTGGTTTGCAGACAGTGTGCCTGTGAGCCTTGAAGACTACCGCCTTGTCATACGGACTCCCTCGGAGTTTAAAAAGAAAATCATCTCCGACCGTTTTTCCTCTTCCATCAAAGCGGTCCTGTCCGACCTGTTCTCCTGCGACTTTGAACTGCTGATTCTGGTCGGGGATGAGGAGTACGAGCCGGAAGCGTCGGATGTCCCGGAGGACTTTCCGGAGATGGCCGGGTACACCTTTGACAACTTCATCGTCGGCAATTCCAACAAGTTTGCCCATGCCGCCGCCATCGCGGTCGCGGAAAATCCCGGGAAAAACTACAATCCCCTGTTCATTTACGGCAATTCCGGTCTCGGGAAAACGCATCTGCTCTGGGCCATCGGTCACGCGATACGGGAGAATTTTCCGGAAAAGACGATTCTTTACATCAAGGGCGATGATTTTACCAACGAACTGATCAAAGCCATCAAGGAAGGCAAGACAGAGGAATTCCGCAACAAGCACCGCCATGCCGACCTTCTTCTGTTCGATGACATTCAGTTTATCGCCGGCAAGCAGAGCACGCAGGAGGAATTCTTCCACACCTTCAACTATATCTATGAAGCCGGTCATCAGATCGTTATCACCTCTGACCGGCCGCCGATGGAAATGTCCCTGCTGGACGACCGGCTCCGGACCCGTTTTGAGGGCGGGCTGATGGCGGACATCGCGCCCCCCGATCTGGAGACCCGGATGGCCATCGCCAGGAACAAGGCCTCCCGGCTGGGTCTGATTCTCCCTGACGAGGTTATTGAATACGTCGCAACCGCCGTGAAGGCCAACGTCCGGCAGCTGGAAGGCGTCATCAAGCGTCTGACGGCCTATCAGGACATTCTGAACGACGAGATTACCAAAGAAGCTGTCGACCGCGCCATCGGCGATGTGACCGTCTTTAACGACATTCCGACGCCGGAGCTGATTATCCGGGAGACCGCAAACTACTACAATCTGAATCCCGAGGATCTCAAGGGCGTCAGCCGCTCCCGGGAGAAGACGCTCGGCAGGCAGATCGCCATGTATCTGATGCGGCAGCTCACCAACCTTTCTCTCAATGACATCGGAAAGGAACTCGGCAGGAACCACACGACGGCCTTGAGCTCCATCCGCCGGATCGAAGAGCTGATGAGCAGCGACCAGGGAATTACGATCGTCATCCGCGACATCACTTCCAACATCACCACCAGCACCGGATGACGGCAGGTTTTCAACATTTTTCTGTTCAAATGTCGGTTTTCTTCTGTTGATTCTCTTTTGCTTCGTTTTTCCCCTCTCTTTCTCTTCCGGAATCAACCGTTCTTTCGACAGGCTTCTTCCCCCGTTTTTCTTTCTCTTTCCCCGTTTTCAACAGAATTTTTCTCTACGGTTTCTGATACTGAATAATATTCTATCTATCTTTCTTAAATGAGGTGATCTTTTGAAAATCAGATGTGAAAAAAAGGACCTTCAGACTGCCGTCAACAATGTTTCCCGCGTGGCCCCTTCCAAAAGCCCGATTCCGGCCCTGGAGGGCATCCTGCTTGAGGCGGCAGGCGGAGAGCTGACGCTGACCGCCTACGACACCAAGATCGGTATCTACACCGTGCTGGACGCCGCGGTCATGGAACCGGGAAGCATTGTCATCTCCGCGCGTTTTCTCTCCGATCTTGTCCGCCGGCTTCCGGACGGCATGGTCATGATCGAGGCGGACGACAGCCTCAGCGTTTCGATCGTCTGCGGAAAGACGGAATTTCACGTCATGGGCATTGACGCCGAGACCTTCCCCTCTCTCAGCGAAATCAACGCCGTTCAGAATATCGCCCTTCCCGAGAATCTGCTGAAGAGTATGATCAATCAGACGATTTTCTCGGTTTCGGTCTCGGAATCCCGTCCGGTCTACATGGGCATTCTGTTCGAAGTCAGCGAGGACGATCTCACCATGGTCGCCGTAGACGGCTACCGGCTGGCAAAGCGGACGGAAAAGCTCGAGCAGGCGCAGATGCAGCCCTGCAGCTTCATCATTCCCGGGACCTCCCTCAGCGAGGTGGAACGCCTCTGCTCGGCGGAGAAGAAAGACGAGGTACTGATTGCCCTGGGAGAGAAGCACGCCTCCTTCTCCATCGGCAGCACGGTGCTGATCACCCGGCGTCTGGAAGGGGAGTTCATGAACTATCGGAAGTCCATTCCTTCCTCTTTCCGGTATCAGGCCGTCGTGGAAAGGGAAGAGCTGATCCGCGTCATCGACCGCGTTTCCCTTGTCATCAAGGACAAGCAGAGCTCTCCCGTCAAGATGATCTTTGAGGACGGCACGCTGCAGTTCTACTGTACCACGCCCTTCGGGCACGCCGAGGACAGCTGCCTCTGCGAGGGCGACGGAGAGGGTATGCGGATCGGCTTCAACGACCGGTATTTCATGGACGCCCTGAAGGCGGCAAGCGAGGAGAAGCTCACACTCTCCATGAATACGCCCTCCTCGCCCATCATCATCCGGGCGGCGTCCGGCGGCAGCTATCTCTATATGGTTCTCCCGGTCCGTCTGAGAGAGAGTGACTGACGATGGAAAACATCCGCATCACCGGTGACTTCATCAAGCTGGACGCCTTGCTGAAGTATGCCGCGCTGACCGCCTCCGGCGGGGAAGCAAAGCGGGTCGTCGCGGACGGCTTGGTCGCGGTCAACGGAGAAGTCTGCCTCATGAGAGGAAAGAAAATCTACCCCGGGGACGTCGTCTCCTTCTGCGGGGCGGAAATCAAAGTAGAGAAAGAATGAACGTCAGAAGAATCGCGCTCAACGGTTTCCGCAACTATGAATGGGAAAGCGTCGAGTTTTCGGAAAACACCAACATCATCACCGGCGAAAACGCGCAGGGGAAGACCAATTTGCTGGAAGCGGTCTATCTGCTCTCCTGCGGGAAGAGTTTTCGGACGCGCCTTGACCGGGAGATGGTCGGGTTTGATTTTTCCGAAGCCGAGATTCTGGCCGAGATTGACAGCCACGAGCGGGAACAGACCGTTAAAATCCGGATGACGCCGGGACAGGCCAAGCGGATCACGGTCAACGGAGTGAAGAAGAGCGTGAGCGAGCTTTCCGAGACTGTCAACGTCGTGCTGTTCTGCCCAGACGACCTGAACCTTATCAAGGACGGCGCCGCCGTCCGGAGAAGAATGATGGATCAGGCCATCTCCCAGATCCGTCCGAAATATGCCCTGCTGCTGACGGAATTCAACCGGCTGTATGAACACAAGACGAGAATTCTGAAGGACTGGAAGGAAAAGCCCTCGTTGCTGGAGACGCTGGATGCCTTTTCCGACGCGATGTGCCGGGTTTCGGCCCAGCTGATCCGCTACCGCGCCTATTACGTCTCCCTGCTGAACGAAACCGTCGGCCCTATCCATGAGGCCTTTTCCGGCAGAGGAGAGCAGATCCGGCTGGACTATCGCACGGTGAGCACCGTGAGAGACCCCTTCGGACCGGTCAAAGAGATTTATTACGATATCTGCGACCACCAGGAAAAGCACCGGCAGGCCGAACTGGACAGCCAGGCCTGTCTGACGGGCGCGCAGAAGGACGATATTGAGATTTTCATCAACGGCAAATCGGCGCGCAGTTTCGCCTCGCAGGGACAGATTCGGACCGCGGCGCTTTCCGTGAAGCTGGCGGAGCGCGAAATCATCCTCCAGGAGACCGGCGAATATCCTGTATTATTGCTGGACGACGTGCTGTCGGAGCTGGACGAGAAGCGGCAGGAGTTTGTGCTCAACCGCATCGGCGGCGGCCAGACCCTGATCACCTGCTGCGCCGACGAGGGAATTTCAGGGCGCACCGGCGGCAGAGTGTTCGCGGTGGACGGAGGAAAAATCCGGACATGTACCTGAACATCGGAGGAAACCGGATGATCCGGAAAGACCGGATTCTCGGGATTTTTGATCTGGACACCGCTTCGCAGTCCCATCTGACGCGGGAGTTTCTGTCCGCGGCGGAAAAAGCCGGACGGGTCGTGAACGCGGCGGAGGACATTCCCAATTCCTTTCTGCTCTGCGAGGAGCAGGACGGCATCCGGATCTATCTGTCGCAGAGCACATCCCGCACCCTGTGGAAAAGAAACGGTCTATAAAAAACGTACGCTCCCCGGTAGCCGGTCCCGTTTCGCGGCAAGGCAAGGTACAGCCCCTTAAGAAACTCCTGCGGCCGCGAATAAATGGAGCTTGTGAGGAGCTAGCGCGGCGGGGAAACCCGGGTGCGAGGGACATCCCTCTCTTCCGCGCAACGGCAGAAGGCTGAGTACGGGCGAGTATAATAGAAATCAGAACGGAGAAGAACATGGCGGAAAACACAAACGAACTGACCCAGAAGGTAACGGAAGAATACGATGCTTCGCAGATTCAGGTGCTGGAAGGACTCGAAGCCGTCCGGAAACGGCCGGGCATGTATATCGGGTCCACCTCCTCCTCGGGTCTGCATCATCTTGTCTATGAGATCGTAGACAACTCGATCGACGAAGCGCTGGCCGGCTACTGCACCCGCATCGATGTAGCCATTGAGCCGGGAGACATCATCCGCGTGTCGGACAACGGCCGCGGCATTCCCGTGGACATCCAGGAGCAGACCGGAAAAAGCGCGCTCGAGGTCGTCTTTACCGTGCTGCACGCCGGCGGCAAGTTCGGCGGCGGCGGGTACAAGGTCTCCGGCGGCCTGCACGGCGTCGGCGCCTCGGTGGTCAACGCCCTGTCCGAGTGGCTGGAGGTCCAGGTCCACAAGGACGGAAAGATCTATGCCATGCGCTTTTCCCGCGGGGACATTCTGGAAGAGATCCATGTCGTGGGCGAGACCGACCGGACCGGCACGACGGTCCGCTTCAAGCCGGACCCTGAGATGTTCGACGATACGGTCTACGACTATGAGATTCTGCGCACCCGCTTGCGCGAGCAGGCCTTCCTCAACGGCGGCCTGACCATCAGCCTGGAGGATCTGCGCGAAGGCTCGGAGAAGAGCATCAGCATGTGCTATGAGGGCGGCATCCGGGAATTCGTCCAGTACCTCAACAAGCACAAGACCCCGATCCATCAGGACGTCATCTATCTGTCTGGAAGCAAGAGTGACGCCATCGCCGAAATCGCGCTGCAGTACAACGACGGCTTCAACGAAAACCTGATCTCCTTTGCCAACGACATCCATACCCCCGAAGGCGGCATGCACGAGACCGGCTTCAAAACGGCGCTGACGCGCGTCATCAACGCCTACGGGCAGAAAAACAACATCATCAAGGGCGACGACAAAGTCTCGGGTGAGGACGTGCGCGAGGGCATCTCGGCCGTCATCTCGGTCAAACTGCCGGAGGCCCAGTTCGAGGGCCAGACCAAGCAGAAGCTCGGCAACGCCTATATCCGGACCCTGGTCGACGCGATCGTCAACGAACAGCTGACCGAGTATTTCGAGGAACACCCCGCCGCGGCCAAGGCCATTCTGGAAAAGGCCATGATGGCAAACCGCGCCCGCGAGGCGGCCCGCAAGGCCCGCGAATCCGTCCGCCGGAAGACCGGACTTGAGAGCGGCCAGATGCCGGACAAGCTGCAGGACTGCAACGAGCGCGACCCCTCGCTTTGCGAGATCTACATCGTCGAGGGCGATTCGGCCGCCGGCTCGGCCATCCAGGGCCGCGACAGCCGCTTCCAGGCGATTCTCGCCATGTGGGGCAAGATGCTGAACGTCGAAAAGGCGCGCGCCGACAAGATCTACGGCAACGACAAGCTCTATCCGCTGATCGTCGCACTCGGCGCGGGCATCGGGGACGAGTTCAACATCGACCGCCTGCGCTATCACAAGATCATCATCATGGCGGATGCCGATGTCGACGGCTCGCACATCCGTACCCTGCTGCTGACCTTCTTCTTCCGCTATATGCGTCCGCTGATCGAAAACGGCTACGTCTATTCCGCCGTCCCGCCGCTGTACAAGCTGTCGCGGGGCAAGACCCAGCGGGTCGCCTATTCCGATGAGCAGCGCGACGAAATCAGCGCCGAACTGCGAGGCGACAATCCCAACGTCAAGGTCGACATCTCCCGCTTCAAGGGTCTCGGCGAGATGGACCCGCACGAGCTGTGGGAGACGACCATGGATCCGGAGAAGCGCTCGCTGCGGCGCATCACGCTCGGCGACGCGATCCAGGCCGACCAGATCTTCACGGTTCTGATGGGCGAGGATGTCGAGCCCCGCAAGGAATGGATCGAGCAGAACGCCCGCTATGTGGGCAATCTGGACATCTGAGTAAGGAAAGGGTAACGAGGAATGGCACATAAAAGAGACTATAAACCGGAAGACATTCTCTTTCCGAACCAGGTCATCACCGAGTCCGAACTCGTCGGGGAGATGCAGCGCAGCTATATCGACTACGCCATGAGCGTCATCGTCGGCCGCGCCCTGCCAGATGTGCGCGACGGACTGAAGCCCGTGCATCGGCGTATTCTTTACACCATGTACGAATCCGGGCTCAGCTCGGACAAGCCCTTCAAGAAATCGGCGACCTGCGTCGGCGACGTGCTGGGCCACTATCATCCCCACGGCGACGCCTCGGTTTACGACGCCATGGTCCGTCTGGCGCAGGATTTCTCGATGCGCTACATGCTGGTCGACGGGCACGGCAACTTCGGCTCCGTGGACGGCGATCCTCCGGCGGCCTACCGTTATACCGAAGCGCGGCTTTCCAAAATCTCAAACGAGATGCTGCGCGACATCGAAAAGGACACGGTCGACTGGGACCCGAACTTCGACGAGAGCCGGAAGGAGCCACGCGTCCTGCCCTCCCGCTTCCCGAACCTGCTGGTCAACGGCTCGAGCGGCATCGCGGTCGGCATGGCGACGAATATCCCGCCGCACAACCTCACCGAAGTCATCAACGCATGCGTCTGCGTGCTCGACAATCCCGAAGCCACGCTGGCGGATCTGATGCAGCACCTGACCGGACCGGACTTTCCGACCCGCGGCATCATCATGGGCCGCAGCGGCATCCGGCAGGCCTATCTGACCGGCAGGGGCAAGGTTGTCCTCCAGGCGCGGACAGAGTTCGAGGAATACGGACAAAACCGCACCCGGATCATCGTCACCGAGCTCCCCTATCAGGTCAACAAGCGGCAGCTGATCAAGAACATCGCCGATCAGGTGCATGAGAAACGCCTGGAGGGCATTTCGGACCTGCGCGACGAGACCGACCGCAACGGCATGCGCATCGTCATCGAGCTCAAACGCGACGCCAATCCGCAGGTCGTTCTGAATCGTCTCCTCGCTCAATCGTCGCTCAGAACCAGTTTTTCGATTAACATGCTGGCTCTGGTCAACAACCAGACCCAGCCGAAAATTCTGAATCTGCGCTCCATCCTGGACGAATATCTGACATTCCAGGAGGACCTGATCGTTCGCCGGACGCGCTATGATCTGCGGAAGGCGGAGGAGCGCGCGCATCTGCTGGAAGGTCTGCTGCTGGCGCAGGACAACATCGACGAAGTCATCCGCATCATCCGTTCGAGCTACGACAACGCCAAGCAGAACCTGATGGAACGCTTCGGCTTCTCCGACGTCCAGGCGCAGGCGATCTGCGATATGCGTCTGATCCAGCTGCAGGGTCTGAACCGCGAGAAGCTGGAGGAAGAGTACCGGCAGCTCGAAGAGAAGATCGTCTATTACAAGGAACTGCTGGCCGACCCCGAGAAGATCAAGGGCGTGCTCAAGGACGAACTGATCGCCATCCGCGACAAATTCGGCGATGAGCGCAAGACCGAAATTCAGGACGTCGACAACGAGATCGATATCGAAGACCTGATCGAAGAGGAAGAGTGTGTCTTCACCCTGACCCACGGCGGCTACATCAAGCGCCTGCCGGTCAGCGAGTACCGCGCCCAGGGGCGCGGCGGCAAGGGCGTGCGCGCCATGGCCACCAAGGAAGAAGACTATGTGCAGACGGTCTTCACCGCGTCGACCCACGACCACATTCTCTTCTTCACCTCGAAGGGACGGGTCTTCGTCCGCAAGGGCTATACCATTCCCGAAGCCGGACGGACGGCGCGCGGAACCAACATCGTCAACATCCTCCCGATTGAAACCGGAGAGGAAAGCGAAAAGGTCAGCGCGATGATCCGCGGCCGCGGCTATGAGGAAGACAAGTATCTCTTCTTCGTGACGAAGAACGGCACCGTCAAGCGCATCAGCCAGGCCTCGCTGAAGAACCTGCGGAACATCGGCATACGCGCGATCAGCCTGGATGAAGGGGACGAGCTGATTACCGTCCTGCCGACCGACGGCAGCGAGGACATCCTGATCGCCACCCGCAACGGCATCGCGATCCGCTTCCCGGAGAGCGACGTGCGCGTCATGGGCCGCACGGCGGTCGGCGTGCGCGGCATCCGCCTGCGCGCGGGCGACCGGGTCGTCGGCGCGGGCAGCAGCACGGAAGGCGAGACGCTGCTCAGCCTGACGGAGAACGGCTTCGGCAAACGGACCGACCTTCTGGAATACCGCTATCAGGGCCGCGGCGGCTTCGGAGTTACCAGCCACCGCCTGACCGAAAAGACCGGAAAAGTGGCGGCCGTCCGCCTGGTTTCGCCGGGCAAGGACGTTCTGATCGTGACCGACGACGGGACCATGATCCGCGTGGAGGCGGAGAAGATCTCGCGTTACGGCAGAAGCTCGCAGGGTGTTCGGGTCATGCGGCCGGCCCTCGGAAGCCGCGTGATCGACATGGAAAAAACTGACCGCGAAGAAGCGGAAACGAATGATGCCCCGGAGGAAAGCGCGAAAGAATGAAACAGGTCAGCATCTATACCGACGGGGCCTGCAGCGGAAATCCCGGCCCCGGCGGCTGGGCGGCCATCCTGATCTATCAGGGCAGAGAAAAGGAACTCTGCGGCGGCGAAAGACAGACCACCAACAATCGCATGGAAATCACCGCCGTGATCGCCGCACTCGAAGCGCTGAAAGAATCCTGCGAGGTAGACCTCTGGTCCGATTCCCGCTATGTAATCGACGCGCTGGAAAAAGGCTGGGCGGAAAGCTGGAAAAAGAAAGGCTGGAAGCGCGCGAACAAGGAACCCGCGCTGAACCCCGACCTCTGGGAAAAGCTGCTGGCGCTGACCGCGCAGCATAAGATGCATTATCATTGGGTCAAGGGGCACGCTGAGAACAGCCTGAACAACCGCTGTGACGAACTGGCCGTGCAGCAGCGGGATCTCTACGCAGAATAAGGACCGGCTTCGGAAAATGACCGAACTGAACCACCAGATACTATGCCATAAGGAGCTTGCCGCCCTCCCCTCCCTGACGGAGAGCGGCGGGCTTCCTGCACTCGTATCGGGGCTGTCGGCGGTTCATCGGGCCAACCTTGCCGCGGCGCTTGCGCAGGAACTGCGCAGGCCGCTGTTCGTGCTCTGTCCGGATGACACGGCCGCCGAGAACTTTGCCCGCGACCTGAAAAGCATGCTCGGAAGGCCGGTTTCCTGCCTGCTTCTGAGAGATTACTGCTTTCTGCCGGCAGAGGCGGTCTCGCGCCGACAGGAGCAGCAGCGGCTGAACACGCTGTACGGTCTCTGTACCGCGGAGGAAGGGGAAGAAGCGGGCGTGACGGTGGCGTCTGTCTCAGCTGTGCTGCAGAGGACGATCCCGCCCGATGTTCTGCGCCGGGCGGCATTTACGATCTCAACGGACGGCAGATATGAAATCGAAGAGATTGAAGAAGCGCTGATCCGCTGCGGCTATGAACGCTGCGATCAGGTGGAAGGCCCCGGACAGTATGCCCGGCGCGGCGGCATCCTGGATCTGTTTTCACCGGCCGAAGAGCTTCCGGTGCGCATGGAATTCTGGGGCGATGAAATAGACTCGATGGGAGTCTTCGATATCGCGAGCCAGAGAAGAGAAGAGAATATCCGTCAGTGTACGGTTCTTCCCGCCGCGGAAGCGCTGCCGACGCTCAGCGCGGGCGGCCCGGAAGGTGTGAGCCGAAAACTGGAAGAGCTGGCCGAGCGGACCGCCCGGCGCCGCGGAAGCGCGACAGCCTCAAGCCTTGCCGCGTCCATGCGGGCAGATGCGGAAAGCATCCGCAGCGGCCTTCAGATGAAGGACCAGGACAGATGGCTGCCGCTTCTGTACCCGGCGGCCACCGGATTTGACTATATCCCCGCGGACGCTTTTGTTTTTGCGGATCAGCCGACCCGCTGCGCGGAACTGGCGAAGGAATACCGAAAGCAGCTCGGAGAGGATCTGCAACTCATGCAGAAAGACGGACGCGGGCTGTTCCAGGCGGACAGTTTCTGCTTCCCGCCCGAGGAGCTCTGGAAGAAGCTGGAAGACTGGCCCCTGTACGCGGGGGACGCCTTTACGCTCGGCAGAGGCAGTTTCCGGCCGAAGACGCTGGTCAGCATTCCGGCCAAGCAGCTGCCCTCGTATGCCGGAAACGCGCAGGCAGCAGCAGAGGATCTGCAGATATTCCGGAAGCAGAACTACCGGGTCGTGATTCTGGCCGGCGATGAACGCCGGGCCGGCGTCCTGCAGGCTTTTCTGAAAGAACACGGCGTGGAGGCCTCCCTGCGTCCGAATGCAGAACCGCTGCCGAAAGAAGGAGAATGCTGTATCGGCATCGGCGCGCTCTCTTCGGGCATGGAATACCCGGCGCTGCGTCTTGCCGTTCTGACGGATGCCCAGCTAATCCGCGGAAAGAACCGAAAACACAGCCGGGGCAGACTTCCCGCGGACAGGAAGCGGATCGAAAGCTATGCAGATCTCTCGGTGGGCGATTACGTTGTGCATGAGACGCACGGGATCGGACGCTTTGACGGGATCGTCAAGATGCAGGTAGACGGTCTGGAAAAGGATTATATCAAGCTGTGCTATGCGGGAACGGATATCCTTTATGTCCCGGCGACACAGCTGGACATGGTTTCCAAATATACCGGCGGCGGAGAAGAGCGAACGGTACGGCTCTCGAAAATGGGCGGAACGGAGTGGGCGAAAACCCGCTCCCGGGCGAAGGGCGCCGCAAAGGAAATGGCCAGAAAGCTGATCGCCCTGTATGCCGAACGGCAGCGGCTTCCCGGCTATGCCTTTTCGCCGGACAGCAGCTGGCAGCGCGAATTCGAAGAGAACTTTCCTTACACCGAAACCGACGATCAGCTGCGCTGTACGCTGGAGATCAAGCGCGACATGGAAACCGCCGTGCCGATGGACCGGCTGCTCTGCGGAGATGTCGGATTCGGCAAGACGGAAGTCGCTTTCCGGGCGGTCATGAAGTGCATCCTGGACGGAAAACAGGCGGCCATTCTGGTCCCCACGACCGTGCTGGCGCAGCAGCACTACCAGACGGCACTGCAGCGATTTTTCGGCTTTCCGGTCGAAATCGAGAGTCTCAGCCGCCTCGGAAACGCGGCCGGCAACACCAAAGTGCTGCGCGACCTGCAGAGCGGCAAATGCGATCTGGTCATCGGCACCCATCGGCTGCTGTCAAAGGACGTGCAATTTAAAAATCTCGGACTTCTGGTGGTGGACGAAGAACAGCGCTTCGGCGTGACACATAAGGAGCATATCAAAGAATTGTCCCGGGGTGTGGATGTGCTGACGCTTTCGGCGACGCCCATCCCCCGCACGCTGAACATGGCCATGAGCGGCATCCGGGATATGTCGACCATCGAAGAAGCGCCGGAGGACCGCCTGCCCGTACAGACCTTCGTACTGGAACACGACTGGGACCTGGTATGCGACGCCATCCGGCGGGAGCTGCAGCGCGGCGGACAGGTTTATTACCTGCACAACCGGATCGAAGATATAGACCGGACCGCCTACCGCCTGTCCAGGCAGCTGGAGAATGTCAACATTGCGACGGCGCACGGAAAAATGGACCGGAACGAACTGGCCCGGGTGATGGAAAACGTGGTCAACGGACAAATCCAGGTTCTGGTATGTACAACCATTATTGAAACCGGTATCGACATTCCGAACGTCAACACACTGATCGTGGAAGACGCAGACAGGATGGGCCTGGCACAGCTGCATCAGCTGCGCGGCCGGGTCGGGCGTTCGTCCCGCCGGGCTTCCGCCTATCTGACCTTCCGCCGGGACAAGGTGCTGACCGAGATTGCCGAGAAGCGGCTGACGGCGATCCGCGACTTTGCTCAGTTCGGCTCGGGCATGAAAATTGCCATGCGGGATCTGGAGATCCGAGGCGCGGGGAATCTGCTTGGCGCCGAACAGTCCGGACACATGGTGGATGTCGGCTATGACATGTATATGAAACTGCTGAACGAAGCCGTTCTGGAAGAACGGGGCATCCCCGTACCGCAGCGGGCAGACTGCTCGGCAGACCTGGCGGTGGCAGCCAACATCCCGGATCGATACATCCCCTCTTCGGAGCAGAGAATGGACTTCTATCGCAGGATTGCCATGATCCGGACCGAAGAGGAAGCGGACGATCTGCTGGACGAGATCGTCGACCGCTACGGAGAACCCCCGCCGGGCGTGAACGCGCTGATTCAGGTGGCCATACTCCGCGGGATTGCCGGGAAAGCCGGCATCACCGACATCGTTCAGAAACAGGGAGAGCTCCGCTTTACCCTGAAAGACTTCGACATGGAAAGGGTGTCGGAGCTGTATGCAAGACCGGAATACAAAGGGAAGCTTCGAGTACAGGCCGGGTCCAAGCCCTGTCTCAGCCTGAAGATCCGATCCAAAAAAAACGTCATTGACGAAGCACGGGAATTTGCCCTCGCTTGGGACGGGAGCAAAGATGAAAGGAGCACAATATGAAGAAATTTGCAATCATCCTTCTGATTCTCTGTCTGGTCGCAGTTGCGGTCATCGGCAGCCTCACGGCACAGAAGTCAAACCCTGCGCAGACAGCCGCGGACTCCGGCGTTGCAGTGACACAGAGCGGTAGCGGCGTAGTTGACGGGCCGGACGGGATCGTGGTGACGGGCGGAGAGTATCAGAGCCCGGATGCCGATGCCGTAACTGCGGCGGAACCGCAGGAGGCGGAAACCGAAGCGAAAAACGATTCCGGCAGACTGGACTATGATACGCTGTATGCACTGCACGACAAGGAAGAAAAGGTCCTTCGAATCGGCGAGAAGGAAGAGCACTGGGGCGACTTTTTCTATGTGCTCTTTTCCCACTGCTCACAGATTGAGAACTATTTTGACAGCATGGCCGCTTACTACGGCATGCAGTTCCACTGGGACGACCCCATAGAAGAAGATACGGACGAAACCTTTGCCGAGACGGCGACGGAGACCGCGGAATCGCTGATGGTTCAGCTGGCCGCGCTCGAAAAATTTGCGGAAGACCACGATATCACGCTCGGCGAGGAAGAAATGGCTGCGGTAGAGGAGCAGAAAAAGGAAGATCGCGTAAACGCCCTCGGCGAAGACGCCACGGAGGAAGAGTTCCGCGAGACTCTGCAAAAGGTCTATCTGTCCGACGAGATGTACGACCGCATCGTGAAACAGAACGTCCTGTATCAGGAATGCTTCAACCGGCTGTACGGAAAGAATGCCGAGAAGCTCTCGGACGAAGAAGCGCTGCAGTATCTGGAAGACAACGGCTATCTGTCCGCGGCGCATATCCTGTTCCGGAATACGGATCCCGAAACCGGGGAAAAGCTGGACGAGGAAGCTCTGGCAGCCAAAAAGGCCGAGCTGGAGGCAGTGCTTGCGGAGATGCGGGCGATTGAGGACGAGAAAGAACGTGCTACGGCTTTCCTTAAAAAGGTTCAGGAGATCAGCGAAGACAGCGGCAGCGTCTATTACCCGGAGGGATATACCTTCACGGAAGGCCGGATGGTGCCGGAATTCGAGAATGCCGCAAAGGAACTGGAAGAGTTTGCCGTTTCGGATGTTGTAGAGACGGCCTACGGGTATCATATCCTGCTTCGTCTGCCGCTGAAGGCGGATGCGATCGTCGAGTACAGCAGCAATACCGGCGACGTGAGAACCGCGCGGATGCTGGCGGCGAACGAACTATACGGAAAGCAGCTGCAGGAGACGGCAGACGCCCTCGAACTGAGCTGGCTGGACGGAGCGGAAGCGCCGAATCTGCTCGACTTTGTAAAGCCGTGAGCGGGACAACTTTCTCTGTTGAGCGACGAGCCGACGACGAGAAAGCAGCGGAAAGAACGGAGGAGGCCAAAGCATGAAAGTCTGTGATCTGCCTTACCGCCGGGTGAGCGCGGAAGAAATCCGGGAGGGAATGGATGCCGTTCTTTCCCGCATTGCGGAAGCGAAGGACGCCGACGACATTCTGCGCGCGCGGGAGGACTATCTCGCGCTGATGCTGGAATACCGGACCAGTTCGGCGCTGGCCTATATGCGCTATTCCGTCAACACGGTCGACGAATTCTATGTTGCCGAGAATGCGTATTACGACGAGATCGGCCCCGTGGTTCAGCACGCGGGCGTACAGTACGCCGCCGCACTGCTGGATTCCCCGTTTCGCGCGGAACTGGAGAAAAAGCTGTCCCCACTGCTGTTCCGGGCCATGGAGGTGGAACGGAAAGCGATGTCCGACGCCATCATTGAGGACATGGTTGAGGAGAACAGGCTGGTCCGGGAATATTCCGACCTGATGAGCGGCATGGAATTCTGCTTCCGCGGGGAGACGCTTCCGCGGGCGCTTCTGATGAAGCACGCCAAATCCGAGGATCGGGACACTCGACGCGAATGCTATGAGGTGCTCGGCCGCGGACTGGAAGCCCATCAGGAGGAGCTGGACGGTATTTTTGACCGGCTGGTCCATGTCCGGGACCGCATGGCCAGAAAAATGGGATACCGGAACTTTGTCGAACTGGGCTATTACCGGATGGGAAGGCTCTGCTATGACGAAGAGACGGTTCGGGTCTTCCGGGAGAACATCCTCCGGGACGTGGTACCGGCGGTATCGGCGCTGCGGACGGAAAACGCAAAAAGACTCGGCATTTCCGAGTACAAGCTCTACGATGACGGCATCATCATCCCGGGCGGAGATCCGAAGCCTTCCGGCGGAAAGGAAGCCATTTTCCGGGCGGCAGAGGGTATGTATCACGCCATGGGCGAGGAAACCGGCGCCTTCATCGACATGATGCTTAAAAACGAGGCCTTTGACGTGGATGCCCGGAAAAACAAATGGGGCGGCGGCTACTGCACGGAGTTTCCGAAATACCGGCAGCCGTTTATCCTGGCCAACTTCAACGGAACGGCCGGAGACGTCGACGTCGTTACACACGAGGCCGGGCATGCCCTGAACGCCTGGCTGATCGCCGACAACCGCTTCGCGCTGGAGCTCGGCTGCGGCGGCATGGAGACGGCCGAGACCCACTCGATGAGCATGGAGTTCTTTGCCTGGCCGTATATGGAGAAGTTCTTCGGCGAGGATGCCGGCAAGTATCGCTACATGCACGCGCTGGAAGCCTTCTCCTTCCTGCCCTACGGGACGGCCGTGGATGCCTTCCAGCATGTAATCTACGAAAACCCCGACATGAGCCCCGCCGAGCGCAATGCGGCCTGGCTCAATCTGGAAGGGCAGTATCGGCCGCATATCTCGACGGAAGGAATTCCCTACCTCGAAAAGGGAACGCGCTGGCAGTATCAGATGCACATCTATGAAACGCCGTTCTACTACATCGACTACTGCCTGGCCCAGACGGCGGCTTTCTGCTTCCTGCTGAAGTCCCGCGAGGACTATGACGAGGCGTTCTCGCGCTATCTGCATCTGAGCCGGCAGGGCGGAGAAAAGCTGTGGACCGTGCTTCTGGAGGAAGCCGGGTTCCCGTCGCCCTTTGCGCCGGGAGCGCTGAAGGAACTGGCAGGGCGCGTGCAGGCCCTGCTGAAGGAAATACAGACCGGGGAGGCGAAAAGATGATCCAGAATCCGAATCTGGCCGATGTGCGGCCCGGAGACGAAATCGACGGGTTTTACCTGCTGTCGGACGCCACGGTACGCACTTCCGCAAACGGCAGCCGCTATCTTTCGGCGACGCTGTCCGACCGCAGCGGCAGTCTGGACCTGAAAATGTGGGACTACAGCCTGGCAATCGGGCCGGAAAACAACGGCTCGGCCGTACGGGTGCGCGGACAGGTTCTGGACTACCGCGGCACCAAACAGCTGAATGTGCGGCAGCTGCGCCTGGCGAAAGAGGAAGACGGAGTTCTCGCCGAAAACCTGGTGCCGACCGCCCCGATTGACCAGGACGAAGCCATGGCCTACGTGGAAAAGCTCCTCTCCGGCCTGCAGGATGCCGACTACCGGAAACTGGCGGAGACCCTCTTTCAACGCCGGAAGGAAGCGTTTCAGACTGTGCCGGCAGCCAAAAGCGTCCACCACGGATTTCGGAACGGCCTGCTGATGCACACGGCCAATATGCTGCAGACGGCGGATTTTCTGGCAGATCTCTATGCGGAAGTCATCAACCGAGATCTGCTGCTGGCGGGAACGCTGCTGCACGACCTGGCCAAAACCCGGGAATTCGACTTTTCGCCGCTCGGAACGGTCAAGGACTATTCCGCGGAAGGACGGCTGCTGGGGCATCCCGTCATGGGTGCGCAGGAAGTTGCGGCGGCAGCGCAGGAGCTCGGTGTGCCGCAGGAGAAATCCGTCCTGCTGCAGCATCTGCTGCTCTCCCATCACGGGGAACCGGAATTCGGCGCGGCGGTGCTGCCGATGTGCGCGGAAGCCGAGCTTCTGCACCTGATCGATATGATCGACAGCCGGATGGAGATTTATGCCGAATCCCTGCAGGATGTTCCGGCAGGTTCTTTCAGCGAGAAGATCTACGCGCTGGACAAGCGGATTTACAAGCCCCGGGAAACATGACAAATTCTCCCCGCCCTCCGGCGGGGAGAAGAAAAGCAGTTGACAAAGCGAAGACGCGGTGGTATGATCTACACAATTTTACACAGTAAACCGTTGAAGCGGAGATAACGGCAGTCATGCCTCTACAGAGAGCCTGCGATGCTGAGAGTCAGGTGAGAAACAAGCTGTCAAATGGACCGCTGAGGGTGCAGTCAAATGCGGAGAATGCTCCGCAGAGTATTCTGCAACGTGAGGGCATACGTCAGTTGCCGGGGATATGCAGGTATCCCGACAAGCGCACGGGTCATACCGTGAATCAAGGTGGCACCGCGGATCACCGTATTCGTCCTTGACAGAGAACAGGATTCTGTCGGGGGCGTTTTCTTTTGCCGCCGAAGATCAGATAACAGAAAAGGAGAAGAAACTATGATTCGCCAGGCGATTGAAAAGATTGTCAACAAGGGTGACCTGAGTTATGACGAGGCTTATGCGGTCATGAACGAAATCATGAGCGGAGAATCCAGCGCCACGCAGAACGCTGCCTTCCTCGCAGCGCTTTCGACCAAGAGCGCACGGGCGGAAACCACGGACGAGATTGCCGGCTGTGCGGCCGCCATGCGCGACCATGCGACCAGGGTCGAAACCGGCATGGAGCTGTTTGAAATCGTCGGAACCGGGGGAGACAATGCACAGAGCTTCAATATCTCGACGACCTCCGCACTGGTTGCGGCGGCCGGCGGCGTGAAGGTTGCCAAGCACGGAAACCGTGCGGCATCTTCGCTGTGCGGGACGGCCGACTGCCTGGAGGCACTCGGCGTCAACATCCGGCAGAGCCCGGCAAGATGCAGGGAACTGCTGAACGAGGTCGGCATCTGCTTCTTCTTTGCCCAGCAGTATCACAGCTCGATGAAATATGTGGGCGCGATCCGTAAAGAGCTCGGCTTCCGGACGGTGTTCAACATTCTCGGACCGCTGACAAACCCCGGGTCTCCGAGCATGCAGCTGCTCGGCGTCTACGATGAGTACCTCGTGGCGCCGCTGACTCAGGTGCTGATCAATCTCGGTGTCAAACGGGGCATGGTGGTCTACGGACAGGACAAGCTGGACGAGATTTCGATGAGCGCGCCTACGACGGTCTGCGAGATCCGCGACGGCTGGTATCGGGCGTCGGTAATCCAGCCCGAGGACTTCGGCTTTGCACGCTGTACGCGGGAAGAGCTCCGAGGCGGCACGCCCGAAGAGAACGCGGCCATCACACGGGACATTCTGAGCGGCATGCCGGGACCGAAGCGCAGCGCCGTTCTGATGAATGCCGGAGCCGCGCTGTATATTGCCGGAAAGGCCGAGAGCATGAAAGACGGCACCGTTCTGGCGGCCGAACTGATCGATTCCGGAAAAGCGACGGATGTTCTGCAGCGCTTTATCGAAGTCAGCAACCGCCCGGAGGCGGAGGCGTGAATATCCTCGACTGCCTGGCAGAGCATGCACGGGAGCGGACCGAGCAGGCAAGGCGGGAACGCTCGTATGAAAGCCTGCAGGCGGAGGCGCTTGGGCTGCCGCGAGGGGACTTTGCCTTTGAAAGAGCTCTGAAGAGAGAACAACTTGCCTTCATCTGCGAGTGCAAGAAGGCGTCCCCCTCCAAAGGTCTGATTGCAGAACCGTTTCCGTATCTCGAAATTGCCGAAGACTACGAAGCGGCCGGAGCGGATGCCGTATCGGTGCTGACGGAGCCAAAATGGTTTCTGGGAAGCGATCGCTATCTGCGGGAGATTGCCGAGAAGGTTTCGATTCCCTGCCTAAGGAAGGATTTTACGGTTGACCCGTATATGATCTATCAGGCGAAGCTGCTCGGCGCGGGCGCGGTTCTGCTGATCTGTGCAATTCTGAGCCCGGAACAGCTTGCAGATTTCCTGGCCTGCTGCGACGGACTGGGGCTGTCCGCCCTGGTCGAGGCCCACGATGAGCACGAGGTGGAAACAGCGCTTTCCGCAGGGGCACGGGTCATCGGCGTCAACAACCGGAATCTGAAGGATTTCAGCGTGAACACGGGTTTAAGCCGCCGTCTCAGAGCCCTGATCCCACAGGAAAGCATCTTTGTCTCGGAAAGCGGCGTGCGGGACGCAGGCGATGTGACGGCCCTGCGGGAAATCGGGGCGGATGCGGTTCTGGTAGGAGAAGCGCTGATGCGCGCGGAAGACAAGGCAGCCATGCTGAGAAAGCTGAGGGGCGAGGAATGACAAGAATCAAGCTTTGCGGTCTGACGCGGGACGGCGATATCGAAACGGCAAACATCCTGAAACCGGATTATATCGGTTTCGTTTTCGCAGAGAAAAGCAGGCGCCATGTAACGCCCGGACAGGCAGAGGCACTGAAAAAACGGCTGAATCCTGACATTCAGGCGGTCGGCGTGTTCGTCAACGAGAAAGCGGAAACCGTAGCCGCGCTGCTGAAGCAGGGGATCATCGATCTGGCGCAGCTGCACGGAAACGAGGATGAAGCCTATCTCGGCAGACTCCGGACGCTGACCGAAAAACCCGTGATCCGGGCGTTTCGCATCGCCGGCACGGAAGACCTGCAAAGAGCGGAAGACAGCAGCGCCGACATCCTTCTGCTGGACGCCGGCGCCGGAGGCGGAACCGTCTTCGACTGGCAGCTGCTGCGGGAATGGAAAAAGCCGTACTTTCTGGCCGGAGGACTGGACCCCGAAAACATCCGGGAGGCAATCCGGACACTGCGGCCGTACGGTGTGGACGTCAGCTCCGGCATCGAAACGGACGGAAGAAAAGATCCGGAGAAAATGAAGGCATTTGTAACGGCAGTGAGAGAGGAGGATCAAGGTTGAAACATTGTAATTTGAGTACCATCCAGAAAGTGGGCGCAAAAATCTCAGCCCCTTGAAAAAGGGACTTTTCAAGAGCAAGAGGGCGGGGTATAATCTACGTGGCGCTGGGCGTCACGAGATAGCCTTGCCGTT
>JAFYHU010000030.1 GCA_017538965.1 Oscillospiraceae bacterium | reverse complement strand
GACAGACAGATAAATCTGTCAATTTTGACATCTGCAAATTCATAATCCCCAATAGAATGCACGGCGTCAGCAGCCTCTTCCTGTTGATGCCGTGTTTCCATCAAAACTCTTTAGAGAGTCAACCGATTATATTCTCGGGTTGACAGATAATCCGGAGTCAATAAAGCAGTAAAGTATTATATAAGTAAGGCAGGTATCATGCATGAACCGAATCAGGGAGTTGAGAGAAAAAAGAGGCATCACTCAGACAGAACTGGGCAAGGCAATCGGAGTGGACCATTCAGCGATTGCAAGATATGAACGGGGGAGTCGGAGAGTGAATGTGGAAACCGCACGTAAGCTGTGCGATTTCTTTGGCTGCTCGATTGGCTATCTTCTGTACCAGCCGGAGGCATCTGCGCTCGATGATGCGTCCGTCATAGAAGCGTATCATGCGCTCAGCGACAGAGACAGGACATTTGTTGATATGGTTTTTCGCGATTATCTGGTATAATACGAGCGATTCTGTATAACGGTCAGAACTGCTGTACCGGGAAGGTCGCTTGTGAACAACTTGAGAAATATCATGAAAAAGACTTCCATGCATTGAATACTTGTGTTATAATACGTCACACTTGAATATCGGTCGTCGGAGGACAGTACGCCGTAGCGTAGGGGATCGCAGAGCGTTTGCTCTGCAGGCCGCCTGTTGGATAAGATGTCGAGTGAGCTCGGAACGATTGGGTGCATCAGCGCCCTTTTGTTGCCGAGCATATTTTTTAGGAGGCATCAGATATGGCAGTTATCACTCTTACAAGGCTTGCTGAGGATGATCGAAATCAATTCATCCTCGACAACCAGCGCGCTTTCAAGTTTGGCGCAATGGAGGAATTCGGAGAAAGAGACAGCCACTTTGAAGAAGATGGGGAGATCATCTCCCGCAAGACAATTGAGAACAGCATCGACGGCGGGGTGGCCTACCGTATACGCGAGGACGGCAGGATCGTCGGCGGTCTTGTGCTGAAAATCGACGAAGAGACGCAGCATAACGAGCTGGAGCTGTTGTTCGTAAATCCGGAAGTCCACAGCAGGGGGATCGGCTATGCCGCATGGCAGGAGGTCGAGCGCCTTTATCCAAATACGAAGGTCTGGGAGACCTGCACACCCTGCTTTGAGACGAGGAACATCCATTTCTATGTGAACAAGTGCGGTTTCCACATTGTGGAGTTTTTCAACAGCCGCCATCCGGATCCGCGCGACCCGGAAACGGATGATGAGTTCGATGACATGCCGGAGGAAGAAAACAACGGTATGTTTCGATTTGAGAAGCGGATGAGAGAAGCATCGGCATTTCCATATAGCTTGCAGCGGTCAACATGATGATTCCCCGGGTTTTTCAAGCATGCTTCCCGTCTTTTGGAGGCGCTCGTGGAAGGCAAAGCAGCGGTCCAGGAGGTGCGGCGTCTGTGCGCCGTGGCAGGCTGCGCAGGCGTCTTCAAAATATGCCGTGAGCTGCGGACGGTAATCCGGGTGGGCGCAGTTTTCGATGATGCGCACGGCGCGTTCCTTGGGCGACAGCCCGCGCAGGTCGGCGTAGCCCTGTTCCGTCACCAGCACATCCACATCGTGCTCCGTGTGGTCCACATGCGTGACCATCGGCACAATGCAGGAGATCACGCCGCCTTTGGCAACGGAGTTCGTCATGAAGATGGAGATGGCGGCGTTTCTGGCATAGTCGCCGGAGCCCCCGATGCCGTTATAGACGCTGCTGCCGTTCATCTGCGAGGAGTTCACGTTCCCGTAGATATCCGCCTCGACCGCCGTGTTCATCGCGATAACGCCGAGACGGCGGATGACTTCGGCGCTGTTGGAGATCTCGGAATCGCGCAGGATGATCCTGTCATGGTAGCGCGCCAGATTCCCAAGCAGGCGTTGCATGCCGGCCTTCGAGAGTGAAAGGGAAGTGGCGGAGGCCATGTCCGCTTTCCCGGCATCGATCAGATCAAGAATTCCGTCCTGCATGACCTCTGAAAAGAAGGTAAGGTGCGTAAAGTCTGCGTCCTTCAGTCCGAGCAGAACGGCATTGGCGACGGAACCGACGCCCGACTGGAGCGGAACCTGTTCGGGAGAGAGCCGTCCGGCGTCGTGCTCCGCCTTCAGGAAAGCCACGATATGCGCCGCAATGCGGCGGCTGACCGAATCCTCCGGCGCAAGGGCACGCGGCGCTTCCTCAATCTTGCTGATGACGACGGCGGCGACCTTTTCTGTCGGGCAGCGCAGCCACGGCTGCCCGATTCGCTGATCAACGCGTGTGAGCGGGATCGGCTCCCGGTGTGGAGGGTCCTTCATGGGATAGATGTCGTGCATGCCCTCCAGTTCCGCGGGCTGCGTCAGGTTCAGTTCCACGATGACGCGGTCGGCGATGTCGATGTAGGTCTGGGCGCAGCCGACGGCGGTGGTCGGGACGAGATTCCCGTCCTCCGTGATTGCGGCGGCTTCGACGATCGCGGTGTCGATGTGCCCGTAGAAGCCGTTGCGGGCGTTCTGTGCCATCTGTCCGAGATGGACGTCCGCGAAGGCGACGGACTCCACGCCCCTGCCGTTCACGGCGGCGCGCAGCGAATTGCTGGTCATATAAGGAAGCCGGCGTTCGATGATCCCGAGTTCCGCCCAGGCCGAGTCGATCTCCTCTCCGGTCGAAGCGCCGGACAGAAGCCCCAGACGGACGCGGCGTTTTCCGCTGCGCACCTGCTCGGCGAGCGCGAGCGGAACCGCCTTCGGGCAGCCGGAAGGCGTGAAGCCGCTGACCGCAACGGTTGATCCGTCCCGGATCAGCATGGCCGCCTCATCGGCGTTCATGACGCGCGCTTTGAGCGCCTCGCAGCGAAAGCGTTTTTCCTTTTCCGTAATAATGATAATCCTCCGCTGAAATCTTCGGTTTTGCCTGTTCCTCAAAACGGTTTTTCTTCCGCGGCGATGGCTTTTTCCCGCCTTTTGTCTTCATAGAGCTTTTGATCGGCGCGCTGCTGGCAGACAGCAAAAGGCTCGTCTCTGCCAAGCTCGTCATAGCCTACGGCGACAGAAAGCCTGTAGGGCGTTGCAGCCTTCTTGCAGACTTCGCGCAGACAGCGCCGGATCTCTTCGCGCAGGACAGAGAGTTCGGTTTCATCCTCGGTACAGGCGATGATGATGAATTCGTCACCGCCGTAGCGGGCAAGAAACGGGGCTTCCTTCATGATTTCGATCGCCTTTATCAGCGCTTCCGCGATCAGTGTCAGCGCGTGATCGCCCTCCGCATGGCCGTAGTTGTCATTGATCTGCTTGAAATTGTTGGCGTCGATCATGACGACATATTCCCGCAGCCCTTTTTTCCGGTGTGCGGTATCCTGCGACAGATAGTGAAGGAGCTGATTGCGGTTGTTCAGCCGCGTCAGCGGGTCAACGGAAATCTGATCCGCCGTGTTGTTCAGATAAAAGACCAGCATGTTGATCGTGCAGCCGAGGCAGAACAGCGGTGTATCAAGCAGGGCAAGCTGGATGATGCCGAAAAAGGATATTACCAGCGGAAAGATGCCGATCTGCAGATAGAGGCGGCGCTCCGCATAGATATGGGTTTTCCAGGCCCGGACCATGGAAATGACAAAGGTGACCAGAAGATAGATCATCGGGGCCGGCAGCAGGATCAGCGGATAATAAAGCGGGTTCAGCTCGGCGGTCTCGCTCACCCAGAAGGTCGGGGCAGCCAGATACCAGACGATCGCGACAATGATCTCGACATAATAAGGAAGTCCGACAACCGTGAAAAAGTGTTTGTTCTTGCGGATGGAGAGCTGCTCGGCGGCCGCTGCATAAATAAACCAGTTATAGGTAATGCCGGCAAGAAAGAAGGCGTTAAGGAAGTTTACAAGCACGACCAGCGCCCGCGTACGCGGCAGAAAAGCGCTGAGCACGGCAGCCCATGCCAGGTCATTGAGGAAGTAAAAGATATGCGCAATGATCACGCGGTCCAGATAAACCTGCTTTTCCTGCCGGTTCCCGTTGCGGTAGTCGTTGAGGAGCATAATGGCAAAGATCAGGACGCAGAAGATCGTCGCCTCAAAGTAAAAGAAGAGATAATCGCGCGACACCGGCTCACCTCCAAATCCAAGCAAAACAGGGGACGATTCACCGTCTGGTGAAGTGTGCCGACAAAAGCGTCCCCATGGCACCCGCGTGATAAACAAAAGAATTATACCATAGCAGGAAGCAAAAGAGAAGAAAAATCGCGGCGGCAGAGCGCTTTTTGGGCATTGCAAGGATAGTAAACATATGGTATTCTGTATTCAGGAAAATGTCGCAGCGCGTGTCGAAGCCTATATTGACAGCGTGACATAAGGACAAGGGGACTGAAAATCCTATGAAAATACTCCCGATCGCCAGCGGATCGACAGGGAACTGCATGCTTCTGGATCTGGACGGGAAACGGCTTCTGATTGACCTCGGGGTCAGCGCTTCCGTGCTGAGAGACGCGCTGACGGCGAACGGATACGGCTTTGACGGGATCGATGCCGTGCTGATCACGCATACGCACTCCGACCATGTTAAAGGCCTGGAGGTCTGCAGAAAGCGGATCTCTGCCCCGTTCTTTATGAGCCATACAAGCAAAGATGCCCTGATGCCTGAGCGTGCGGAAGCGCTCACATATTCTGTGCAGACCGAGATTCTGCCCGGCCTCCGGGTCACGGCCATCCGCACCTCGCATGACTGCCCCGGCAGTATTGGCTTCCGAATTGAGACGAACAAGTTCTGCATCGGCTATCTCACTGACCTCGGCTGCATTCCGGAGAGCACGATGGAAATGCTTTACGGAGCGCAATGCATCGTGATCGAATCCAATCACGATGTGGAAATGCTGCGATGGGGAAGGTATCCCGCTTTTCTGAAGAAGCGGATTCTCTCCGATGCCGGGCACCTTTCCAACGAAAGCTGCTCTGAAGCAATCGCCCGGTTTGCGGAAAGAGGCACAAAACGCTTTTTTCTTGCCCATCTCAGCCAGGAGAACAATCGCCCGGAACTGGCCCTGGAGAGCGCTCTCAAAGCAACTGCGGGGATGAACGTAACAATTGATGTTCTTCCCGTGTACGGGGAGAAGCTCATCGAAATCGATGAATCGTGAATAGGAGGAGAGTCATCCCGGGAGCTGCTGCGGCTCCCGGGGTTTTCAAAAAGATACAAAATCTGCCGTATTGTAACTGTTTTTCTACTATATTTTGTTGATTCCGTCGGATTCATTGTGTATAATAAAGAAAATCTCCAAAGAAAACGACGGAGGATAGAATCATGAAGAAAAAGCAGATTCTTGTTGTTTGCCTGATTGTCGGCATATTTGTTTTGAGCGCCTGCGGGCTTCCGCTGAGGAAGGAATTACGCACTGAAGTTTACCCCCCACGGCGTCGAGGATATTGAGCGTACGCGCCACAAGGCGGATTCGCTCCTTCCCGGAAG
>JAFYHU010000029.1 GCA_017538965.1 Oscillospiraceae bacterium | reverse complement strand
GGTTTCATTGTCGGGAAAAGCAGAACGTCGCGGATGGCGGCGGAATCGGTCAGCAGCATGCACAGCCGGTCAATTCCGTAGCCGATGCCGCCCGTGGGAGGCATGCCGATCTCAAGAGCGTTCAGGAAGTCCTCATCGGTGGTGTTTGCCTCTTCATCGCCCTTGGCAAGCATCTCCTCCTGCGCGCGGAAGCGTTCCCGCTGATCGATCGGATCGTTCAGCTCGGAATAGGCATTGGCCATCTCCCAGCCGTTGATGAACAGTTCAAAGCGCTCGACATGATCCGGGTCGTCGGGCTTGCGTTTGGTCAGGGGCGAAATCTCAACCGGATGCTCGGTCAGGAAGGTCGGCTGGATCAGGTGTTCTTCCACGAAAGCGTCAAAGAAGAGATTCAGGATATCCCCTTTCTGATGCCGGTCTTCATAAGCGACGCCTTTTGCTTTGGCGGCTTCCCTCGCTTCGTCCAGGGTATGGATCGCATCAAAATCAACGCCGCTGTACTGGCGGACAGCTTCGGTCATGGTGATCCGGGCAAAGGGCTTGCCGAGGTCGATGTCCACGCCGTTATAGGTGATGACGGTGCTGCCGAGGACTTCCTGCGCGACATGGCGGAAGAGATTCTCGGTCAGATCCATCATCCCGTGAAAATCGGTATAGGCCTGATAGAGCTCCATCAGCGTGAATTCCGGATTGTGCTTCGTGTCCATGCCCTCGTTGCGGAAAACACGGCCGATTTCATAGACCTTTTCCAGTCCGCCGACAATCAGGCGCTTGAGGTAGAGCTCCAGGGAGATGCGCAGCTTGAGATCCTGGTCCAGCGCGTTGAAGTGGGTCAGGAAGGGTCTCGCCGCGGCTCCGCCCGCGTTCAGGACCAGCATGGGCGTCTCCACTTCGAGGAAGCCCTGGGCGTCCAGATAACGGCGGATTGCGGAAATCACACGGGAACGGGTGATGAAGGTGGCGCGGACCTCGGGGTTCATGATCAGGTCAACATAGCGCTGGCGATAGCGCAGGTCGGTATTGGTCATGCCGTGGTATTTCTCGGGAAGCGGCCGCAGAGACTTGGAGAGCAGGGTCACCTGCTGGACATGCACGGTGATTTCTCCGGTCTGGGTGCGGAAAACATAACCGGTAACGCCGATAATATCCCCGACGTCGTACTTGCGGAAGTCCGCAAATTCCTGCTCCGTCACGGCATCCTTGCGGATATAGAGCTGGATCTGCCCCTCGCGGTCCTGGATATGGCAGAAAATTGCCTTGCCCATTCCCCGTTTGGACATGATGCGTCCGGCCACCGAGACCGTGCGGTTTTCGAATTCTTCGAAAGCGTTCAGAATCTCGGCAGAGTTGGCACTGCGGTCAAAGCGGGTTTCCCGGAAGGGATCGCGCCCTGCTTCCTGCAGGGCGGTCAGCTTGTCCCGGCGAATCTGCAGAAGCTCGCTGAGGGACTGTTCAGGAAGATGTTCATCCTGCATGAGCGGCACCTCAGGTATTCTCTACCGAGAGGATCTGAAGGCGGATTTCTCCGGAAGGAACCGCAACAACCAGTTCCTCTTCGGCACGATGTCCGATCAGCGCCTTGCCGACGGGCGAATCGTCCGAGATTCTCCCTTCACGCGGGTTTGCTTCCTGCGAGCCGACGATCTCATAGCGGTCTTCCGCCCCGTCATCCAAATCCTTCACAACGACAAAGCTGCCGAGCGTCACCGCGTCCCTGGGCAGGTTGTGATCGACATTGTCAACGATCTCGGCATGCTCGATCAGGTCCTTGTACTCGGCAATGCGGGAATAGAGCTTGCCCTGTTCCGTCTTGGCTTCGTCATACTCGCTGTTCTCGGAAAGGTCGCCGAAGCTGCGCGCCTCCTTGATCTGCTCGGAAACTTCCTTCTCACGGACAGTCTCCATGTAGACCAGCTCTTTCTTGAGCTCTTCGAGGCGCTCAAGGCTCATCTTGTAACGGTTGGAATTGGCCATTTCTTTTCTCTCCTTCAATATTACGACAGTATCCTAAAAAGCTTTGTTATAGTTTGCCCGATCTCAGCTTTCTGCATTTGCGCGGCAGGGACAGTCATCCCTCGCACCAAGCTCCTGCGCCGCGCTGACTATATGGGAAACAAATATTCTTATTCGCGGCAGCAGGAGGTCAGTCAGGGGCAACAGCTACTCTTGCCGCGAAACGGGACAAGCTGATTGGGAGCATTAAAACTAACTCAAATAGCGCAAGGCTTCCATGAGCTGGGTGTCGTCCGAGGTGCTGGCGGTGCCCTCTTCACCGCCGACGGTGCCTTCCGTCGTACCGGTAGCCGAGGCATCGCGGTTAAAGACAATCATGTCGGGGATGACGCCGCCCGCGGCGGCGATGTCCGTCCCGGCCGGCGAGAGCAGACTGTGGGTGGAAAGGCGCAGCGCACTGCCGTCAGAGAGCACAATGGTCTCCTGGGTGCGCGTATTGCCGGTGGTCGGCTCGCCGATCAGGGTCGCCCAGTGATAATCCTTCAGAACCTGAGCGAACAGCTCCGCCTCGCGGTAGGAGCCGGAGTTAATCAGCACTACCATCGGAAGTTCCAGACTCATGCTGTCGGATTCGGTAACCCGCTCGGTCCCGTCCTTGCTGATATCCGAAAACAGACGTCCGGCCGGCAGCAGATAATCCAGAAAAATCGCCGCTTCGGATGTCAGGCCGCCCGAATTCTCGCGCACATCGATGACCAGCGCGGTCGCTCCCTGCGAGAGGAGATACTCGACCGCATCCACCGCCGCCTGACCGCTGCCCGCCTCAAAGTTGTGAATCTGGACGTAGCCGGCACCGGTCTTTTCAAGACGAAAGGTAATCGCCTCGGTGTTCGTGCTTATACAGTCAACCTCCAGCGGTTCCGACATGCCCGGGATTGTCAGATTGAACTTGCTGCTCAGTTTGGAACGGATCAGCGTCCGGACCTCGTCCGTGCTCATGCCGGTCACGTCCTCGCCGTCCACCGCCATGATGATCATGCCGACCACCACGCCGGATTTGGCCGCCGGAGAATCCGGCATGACCGTGACGACCTGGAAGCCGCCGCTGGAATCCTTGACCAGGCTCATGCCGATATCGGCATATTCGTTGGAGGAGGACAGCTGATAGGTACGATACTCATCGTCGGTGAGAAAACGGCTCCAGGAATCGCCGAGGCCCGAGACCATCGCGGTCGCCGCGGAATAGCCCATGCTCTTGCGATCTACCTGGTCGATATACTTTTCGTCGATGATGTCCTTGATTTCAATATAGCGCTTGGCCTCGTCATAATCTTCCCTGCCGCCGACGCTCCTGATCACCCGGTTGGTTGTGATGATCCGGGTTCCGAATATGCCTCCGACAAGAAGCAGGAGCACAAGCCACAGCGGGATACCCAGCCGAAGCAGGCCGGAGAGGAAGCGGCCGAGATTGCGTAAAAATCGGTGGAGAAATCGTGGCATAGGGAAAACACCTCATGGCAAAGATGAAAGCCTTCCGCCTTGCGGGAAGGCTTTGGTATTCAGCAGTTGTAATAGCTCAGTCCGCCGAAATAGCCTGCCGGATCTGTCCGGCCGCCGTTGACGAAGACTTCGAAATGCAGGTGAGTGCCGGTTGCGCGGCCCGTGGAACCGACATAGCCGATCGTCTGGCCCTGCGAGACGGTCGAGCCCTGGGATACCGCGATGCCTGACATATGCGCATACAGGGTCTGCATGCCGTTTCCGTGGTCAATGATGACATAGTTGCCGTATCCGTCCGAATAGCTGGCCGTGATGACAGTGCCGCCGTCCGCGGCGGTCACCGAGGCGCCCTCATTGCCATAGCCGTCAATGTCGATGCCGCTGTGGGAGCGCGTCTCACCGGTAAAGGGATCCGAGCGCGTGCCGAAACGGCTGGTCACACGGGTGCTGAAGGGAGCCGGCCACGCCAGGCTTCCCGTGGCGGTTGCAGCGCCGGCATTCAGGCCCAGCTCGCCAGATGCAGAACCGCCCTGCTGTGCGGCAGCGATCTGTGCGGCAGCCCTGGCTGCAGCCCGTTCTTCCTCGTATGCGGCAACCATGGCGGCGATCTGCTGGGCCGCCTGTTCCTCGGCCGCATGGAATTCCTCATAGGCCTGAATGGCTTCTTCCAGCTGGTCTTCCAGAGCCGCCAGCTCTTCTTCAGTCTTTTTGATGTCTTCTTCGATGCCCTTCTGCTCTTCTCGCAGAACTTCCTGCTTGGCCTCGCAGTCGGCCTTCACGGCCTCGTAATCGGCCTTGACCGCCTCGGCCTCTTCGCGCGCGGCGATATACTGGTCCTCCAGATCGCGGTCCGCGTTCATGATCTTTTCCATATCGTCCAGCGCGGTCAGGAATTCATTAAAATCACCCGAGCTCATCAGGACGTTCAGAATATTGTAACCGCCGCTCTCTTCCATGGCACGCACACGGGTGCGATACTTGTCAAGCTGAACCTGTTCGCGGTCGAGAGCCGCGTTCAGCTCTTCCGTCTTTTCGGCGATAATTTCGTCATAGGCAGCGATCTCCTCGGCGACAACCTGCAGCGCTTCCTTCGCAGCGTCGTTTTTCTCTTCCAGGGCTGTCTTCTGGTCCAGTACGTTTGCCTGCTCGTCCTTCAGAACGTTGACGCGTTCTTCGGCTTCCTTTACCTTCTCAGCCAGTTCCGCTTTTTTCTGTTTCAGCTCATCGATTTCGCTCTGGGAAACGGCAAAGGCTCTTGGAATCACGCTGGCGACCAGCGACAGGGCCATCAGAATCGCCATGATCACCGCGATGACGGAAATCAGTTTCTTTCTTCTCTTCATAGTCTTACACCTTCAGATAATTGCGGATCGCGTTGTTGCCGCCGAACACACCAATCAGCACGCCGATGCCCACATATGCAATCAGCAGCGGCAACATCACCGTTTTAAAGGGAACCAGGGTCACAAAGCTCCCGGTCAGAGAATCCATCAGGCTGCTGCTGAGCAGCGTATACAGCAGCCACTCCAGCAAAAAGCCGAGCAGACCGCCGAGAACGCCCAGAACCAGGCCTTCGATCACGAAGGGTGTCCGGATAAAGGCGTTCGTGGCGCCGACCATCTTCATGATCGCGATCTCCTCCCGCCGACCGTAGGTAGTCAGCTTGATGGTATTCGACATGATGAAGAAGGAGACAAAGGTCAGCACCGCCGTCAAGACCAGAGAAATGACACTGACGATGTTGCGCACGCGCACAAAGCGGTCCGCATACTCGATCTGGGCGTTGACCTTGATGATGCCTGGCACCTGCTCGAGTTCCCTCTTGGTCTCGGCCATCTGCGAGATGTCCGTCAGGTGCAGCACATAGCGATGCCGGAACACCGTCGAGTCGATCCCCTCCATCAGACGATCGTCATACTTGCTCATGAAATTGTTCATGGCGCTCTCACGAGAGACGAATTCCGCGCTCTCGACGTTGCCGACCGCCAGGATGCTGCTCTCGATCGCTCTGGCAGCCTCTTCGTCGGCAATGTTCTCGTCCACGAACGCAACGATCTCGTTCTGCGACTCCAGATCGGCAATCAGCTTGTCGATGTTCAGGGTCAGAAGCGCGATGCTGCCCATGATGATCAGGCAGGCGGTGATGATCGTCACCGAAGCGAAGGACATGAAGCCGTGGGTCTTGATGCTGCGGAAGCCTTCGCGAATCAGATAAGTTCCTTTATTCAAGCTCATAGCTGTAATACTCTTCTCCGTCGTCACTGACGACATGGCCTTCGTCAATGGTAATCACGCGCTTGGAAAACGCGTTTACCAGTTCCTTTTCGTGCGTGACAACAAGAATCGTCGTGCCCATCTCGTTGATCTTCTCAAACAGCAGCATCAGCTCCAGACTGCGCACCGGGTCCAGGTTGCCGGTCGGCTCGTCCGCAACGATCATGCGCGGGTTGTTGACCAGGGCTCTGGCAATCGCGACACGCTGCTGTTCGCCGCCCGAAAGCTCATTCGGGAAACGCATCTCCCGTCCTTCCAGACCGACGAGCTCCAGAACATAGGGAACTCTCTTGGCGATATTCTTGCCCTTTGCGCCGACCACACGCATGGCGAAAGCGACGTTGTCATAGATCGTCATGTTCTCGATCAGGCGGAAGTCCTGAAAAATGATGCCCAGCGTTCTGCGGACTTTGTACAGCTTCCGCATTCTGATTTTCATCATGTTGAAATCATTGACAACAATCTCACCGGCGGTCCCGCGGATCTCGCCGGTGATCAGCTTCATCAGGGTGGTCTTTCCCGAGCCGGAAGGCCCGACCAGAAAGACGAATTCTCCTTCGTTTATCGTCAGGTCGATCCCGTCCAGCGCGACGGTGCCGCTGCTGTCGTAGATCTTCGTGACATCCTTCATCTGAACCATAAATGACCTCCGTGTACTTACGAAACGGTTTTGCCGTCCGCCGGAACGATCCCGCGGTTTCCGGGCATCAGTATCTCGCCGTATTGAGCGAATCCAGATACTGCTTGACCATCATGGCGACCTTGAACACAATGGCGTGGTCAAACTCACGAAGATCAAGCCCGGTAATTTTTTTGATTTTTTCCAGACGGTAGACTAATGTATTTCTGTGAACATAAAGTTTCCGGGATGTTTCGGAAACGTTAAGATTGTTCTCGAAGAAACGGTTGATCGTCTCCAGGGTATCGTCGTCGAGGGTTTCGATCGGATTCTTCTTGAACACTTCGCTCAGGAACATTTCGCACAGGGTCGTCGGCAGCTGGTAGATAATCCGGCCGAGACCAAGGCTCTCATAATGGATGATTGTCTTGTCGCTCTCAAAGACGCGCCCTACGTCGATCGCGACCTGCGCCTCCTTATAGCGGTCGGCAAGCTCGCGCAGATGGCGGGCCTCGGTGCTGATGCCGATGACGCAGCGGATGCCCAGCTGCTCATACAGCGCTTTTTCGATCTGGGCAGCGATGGCATGGATTTCTTCCTTCGTCGTCTCCGGCTGAATCGACTTGACCACGACAATGTCGCTCTCGTTGATGTTCAGCACAAAGTCATGCTGGCGGTCCGGAAACAGCTTGTTGATCAGTTCGGCCGCCGCGACGTCCGAATTCTCTGTCTGCCGGATCAGAAAGACGCTGCGCGGCTCATCGGTAATAAAATGCAGTTCCTTTGCACGGACATAGACGTCTCCGGGAAGAATATTGTCGGAGATAATGTTCTTGACAAAAGCTGCGCGGTTATGCTTTTCCTCATAATTGCAGAGCGCTTCGTCGAAAGCGACCGCCGAGATCGCACATACCGTCTTGGCGATGCTGTCCGTCCCCTCCACAAAAGCCGCGTACCCGAGCTGACCGCGCTCGGAGGAAAGCATGACATAGGTCCTTCCCGCAGTGATCAGTTCGTGCACACCCGGTTCCATCTGATGCAGCCGGAAATCCTCCAGCCGCGAACCAATGGCGGCAAGCTCGCTGCAGGCAATCACATACCCCTGATCATCGACAACCCCTACGGTTCTGTCGATTGAGTCTTTCATCTGAATAATGACATTCTGGAAAATTCTGCTCGGCATTTGGCATTCTCCATTCCGCCGTATGATCGGCTCAGATTTTGCGGCCCCGGGGACCGTGCCGTGGATCTGGTTGACCTGTTTCGTCAAAAATGATAAAAGAAGATGTGAACCTCAAACAGAGTGTTTTTTATTATACCTCTTTTTTGAGTAATTTTCAATAGAAAATGCCGCGATGTTTTGTGTATTTTTTCAGATCAATTGAAAAAGCCGTCAAAAACGGCCCCTGTTTGGAAAACGAATTTGACGATTTTTCCAATAATCAGGTTGCACAATTTGCACGAAAGAATACTTTGTCCTTTTCCTCTTCGTCCAGCGCTCTCCAGCTTCCCGGCTTTGAATCCTCCGGCAGCGTCAGCGCGCCGATCCGGATGCGGCGGAGGCGGACAACCGGATTTCCCGCCGCTGCCAGCATTCTGCGCACCTGATGATACTTTCCTTCCTGCACCGTAACCAGGCAGTCACGTTCACTCAGAATTTTCAGTTCCGCAGGAAGGCAGACCGTGCCGTCCCGCAGGGTGATCCCGCTTCGAAACAGGTCGGCCGTCTCCGGCTTCAGCATCCCTTCCACTTCCGCCAGGTACACCTTGCTGACCTGTCTGCCGGGTGAAATCACACGGTGGGCATACTCGCCGTCATCGGTCAGCAGCAGCAGGCCGCTGGTGTCCTTATCCAGCCTGCCGACCGGAAAGATGCCCTGCTTTCGAATCTCCGGCGGCAGCAGATCCAGCACCGTCTCCGCATTCCGGTCTTTCGATGCCGTGATCAGCCCGGTCGGTTTGTCAAGCAGATAATAGTGAAAACGCCGATAACAGACAGGTTCTCCCTCAAGGCAGATCCTGTCTGTATCTTCGCTCACCTTCTGTTCCGGCCGCCGGACCGGGATCCCGTTGACCGTCACTTTTCCGTCACGGATCGCCCGGGCTGCCTGACTTCTCGTCAGGGCGCTGGTTTCCGCCAGCAATCTGTCCAGGCGCATCATAAGCGTTCGAGAATACTGCGGAGAAGCTCCTCGCGTCCTTCCCCGTTTTCCGCAGAAAACGGGATCAGCGCAGTCTCTTCCGTCAGCATCAGCGTCTCACGGATCAGACGCAGCCAGGCTTCCCTTTCGCTTTTTTTCAGCTTGTCCGTCTTATTGGCCACCACGAGGAAGTCTCTGCCGCTGTCGCGGAAAAAATCCGCCATCCGGCAGTCGTCCCCGGTCGGACGGTGCCGGGCATCCACGATCAGCACGCCCAGATCGCAGGAATCTTCTCCGGTGAAAAAGGCTTCCATCAGTCCCGCCCAGCGGTCTTTTTCCGTCTGAGACACTCTGGCAAAGCCGTAGCCCGGCAGATCGATCAGATACAGTCTCCCGTCAATCAGAAAATAATTGACATGCACCGTCTTCCCCGGCTCCGATCCCACACGGGCAAACTGCTTTCGATTCAGAAGGCGGTTGATCACCGAGGATTTGCCGACATTGGAGCGGCCGGCAAATGCGACTTTTTTCTGCGTACTGCGGATAAACTGTCCCGGCGCCGCGGCCGAGCGGACAAACTCCGCGCGGTTCCAATTCAGCTCCGTCATGACTTTCCGTTCTCCTCCGGCGCCGGTTTCCCGTCATCCGGAAAGACCAGCGGAAGCACCTGGTCCACGTGGTCCGCACACACAAACTGCAGTTTCTCCCGAACCAGCGGATCAATCTCTTCCAGGTCCGGCTCGTTCTCCCGGGGGATAATCACGGTTTTGACGCCGGCACGCAGAGCCGCCATCGTCTTCTCCCGCAGTCCGCCGATCGGCAGGACCCTGCCGCGCAGGCTGATTTCGCCGGTCATGGCGATGTCCCCCCGCACGGGCCGGCCGCTCAGCGCCGAAATCAGCGCAATGCACATCGTGATGCCTGCAGAAGGTCCGTCCTTCGGTACGGCAGCCTCCGGAAAGTGAACATGCAGGTCCCGGGTCTTGTAGAACTCGGGATCAATTCCGAGCAGATCCGCGCGGCTTCGGATATAGGTGATGGCCGCCATGGCCGATTCCTTCATTACGTCGCCCAGATTGCCGGTCAGTTCGATCTTGCCGGTGCCGCTGACCGCCGCCGCCTCGACATCCAGCACTTCGCCGCCCACCGAGGTATAGGCCAGGCCTCTGACCAGACCGACCGCAGGAACCCCTCGCTTTTCATCGGGCTTGAACTTCACCGGTCCGAGCAGCTTTTCCAGCTTCCCGGGCGTAACCGTCATGGATTTATACTTTCCGCCGGCAACTCCGCCTGCAACCTTGCGGCAGACGGCAGCCAGCTCCTGCTCCAGCAGACGCACACCGGATTCCCGCGTATAGCCGCTGATAATGCACCGCAGCGTCTCGTCGCCGATCTTCAGCTGGCCGGTTTTCAGCCCGTGTTTCTTTCTCTGCTTCGGCAGCAGATGCGTTTTGGCGATCTGCAGCTTTTCCTCATCCGTGTAGCTGGACAGTTCGATCACTTCCATACGGTCCAGCAGGGCGCGCGGGATGGTCGAAGTTGTGTTCGCGGTGGTGATGAAAAAGACATCGGACAGGTCAAAGGGAATCTCCAGGAAGTGATCCCGGAAGCTTTTGTTCTGTTCCGGATCCAGGGCTTCCAGCAGCGCCGCGGAGGGGTCTCCGCGGTAGTCGGAGCCCAGCTTGTCGATTTCATCCAGAACCATCAGCGGATTGCAGCTCTTCGCCTGAATCACGCCGTTGATGATTCTGCCGGGCATCGAGCCGATATAGGTCTTCCGGTGTCCGCGGATTTCCGCTTCGTCATGAATGCCGCCCAGAGAAACCCGAACCAGCTTCCTCCCGGTCGCCCGGGCAACACTCATCGCGATGCTGGTCTTTCCGGTTCCCGGAGGCCCCACGAGGCACAGCATGCCGCCTTTCACGTCGGGCGCCAGCATATGAACCGCCAGATACTCAAGCACGCGCTCCTTGACTTTTTCAAGACCGTAGTGATCTTCATCCAGCATTTTCCGGGCCAGACTCAGATCTTCGATCTCCCGGGTTTTCTCTCCCCAGGGAATATCCAGGCAGATATCAAGATAGTTGCGCAGCACAGCCGCCTCCGAAGAGCCGAAAGGCTGTTTGCGAAGGCGCCCGAGTTCTTTTTCCAGCTTTTCCCTGACTTCGTCCGGGCAGGCCAGTTTCCCGATTCTCTCGGCGTAATCCGAGAAATCGTCCCCCAGATCCTCTTCCCCCAACTCCGCCTGGATCGCACGCAGTTCTTCCCGCAGGAAATACTCGCGCTGGTTTTCCATAATCTGTTCCTGTGCCTGCGAGGAAAGCTCCTTCTCGATGCGAAGCACCTGGTTCTCGTTTTTCAGCATCCTGTTCAAAATCAGAAAACGTCTGCTCGGATAGTCGCAGTCCAGCACCTCCTGCTTGTCGTCCGGGCTGACCGCGATGTTCTGCGCGATGAACCAGGCCAGCGAGTCTTCGTTCGGCTGGGTCAGAAACTGCAGCAGCTGAGCACCCGTTGCCTCGTGCGCAAGGTCCAGGTATTCATGGAATTCGTTCAGACAGTTACGGATGATCGCTTCCTTCCGCACTTCGCTGATCCGTTCTTTCCGATCCGGCCGAGGCAGGATCTGCACCTGAAAATACCCGTCCTTCATCTCTGCAGCTATCAGTTCGGCCCGGTACTGGCCTTCGACGATCAGGCGGCTGTATCCCTGCTGGATCTGACGGAGCATCTGTTTGACGCGGCACACCGTGCCGATCGAATGGATTCCCTCAACGGTCGGGTTGTCCTCTTCCGGATGCTTCTGCATGCAGACAAACAGCAGATGGTCCCCCATCGCCGCAAGCCCTGCCGCCTGCACCGATACTTCGCGCTCCAGATCGAGCGAGACCGTCATATTCGGAAACACCGGGATCCCGCGCAGCGCGACCATCGGCAGCGATATCAGGTTCTGATTGTTGGTTTCGTTATCCATGATCTTTCACTTTCCTCCCGAACCCGGAAAGCCGATCTCACAGTTCGATTTCCATGAAGATCGTCTTGGGTACCAGGCAGTCGTAATAGGCGTCGATTTCATAAAAGCCCAGACGTCGGTAAAGCTTCAGGGCGCTCTTCAGCCCCGGCAGCGTATCCAGGCGCAGGAAGCGATAGCCCTCGCTGCGCGCATCGTCCATAATATGCTTTGTCAGAAATTCACCGAGGTTTCTGCCGCGAAACTCCGGGCGCACGAAGAGCCTCTTGAGCTCGGCATGGCTGTCATCCAGCGGTTTCATACCGACGCAGCCTGCTGTTTTTCCGTCGACCTGAAGCAGGTAGATACGGCCTTTCGGAAGACCGTATTTTTCTTCCAGACGGCTGATTTCCTCATCATAGTTCTGCTGGGCAAGCGAATCGGAAAAGACCGGATCCGTCTCCAGCAGCATGGCCGCGTATTCCTCATAGAGAGGAATCAGTTCCTCCCGGCGGTCGAAGGCCGGAATCAGAACAGCGGAGCTCATACGGCGGTCTCTTTCCTTCTGCCCGAGGAGAGCAGCATCTCGTCCTTCATGACCATCAGCTTTTCAGACAGGTCAACATAGTACTGGTGCGGGTTGTCAAAACGCATAACCTCGGGCCAGAGCGTGTCGATCTGAGCGGCGCAGTAGGCCTTGATTTCGGGCAGCGTCGGGAGCTTATAGACCAGGACGCCGTCACGGAAGACAGGAACCTGCAGCTCCACGGCCGTGTAGTTCTCCATGGTTTTCCGTTTCCAGCGGGCCATCGGATCGCAGATCGTGAGAGGCTGGCTGTCTTCGACGATCTCCTCCCGCAGACAGATATAATCGGCCTCGGCCTTGCCGGTTTCCCGGTCGTAGAAACGGTACAGCTTCTTGAAATCGGGATTGGTAATCTTGCCGACGTTTTCCGAAATCTTGATCTTCGGGATCCGGGTTCCGTCCTCTTTTTCCACGGCGCAGAGTTTATAGACGCCGCCGAAGACCGGATCGCTCTTGGAGGTGATCAGGCGCTCGCCGACACCGAAGGAATCGATCCGGGCTCCCTGACGGATCAGGTCGCGGATCAGACGTTCATCCAGAGAGTTCGAGACCGTGATCTTACACTCGGTCCAGCCCGCTTCATCCAGCATCTTTCTCGCCTTTTTTGTCAGGTAGGCCATATCGCCGGAGTCAAGGCGAATGCCGCATTTGGTAATGCCGAGCGGTTTCAGGATGCTGTTGAAGGCCCGGATCGCGTTCGGAACGCCCGAACGCATGCTGTCGTAGGTGTCCACAAGGAGCACGGCATTGTTCGGATAGGTCCTGCAATAGTGCTCAAACGCCTCCAGTTCGCTGTCAAACATCTGAACCCAGGAATGCGCCATGGTGCCCGCTGCGGGGACGCCGTAGATCTGATCGGAAACCGTACATGCCGTTCCGGCACAGCCTCCGATATACGCGGCGCGCGCACCGGTCACCGCTCCGGCGATGCCCTGCGCACGGCGCGAGCCGAATTCGAGCACCGTGCGCCCCTCGGCAGCACGGCAGATGCGGTTGGCCTTGGTGGCAATCAGGCTCTGGTGGTTGAATTCCAGCAGCATATAGGTTTCAAGCAGCTGCGCCTCGATGGCGGGCGCACGCACGGTGATGACGGGCTCACCCGGGAAAATCGGGGTACCTTCGGGGATTGCCCAGATATCGCCATGGAAGCGGAAATTCTTCAGATATTCGAGAAATCCCTCGTCGAAGATCCCGCGTGAACGAAGATAGGCAATGTCGTCATCGTCAAAATGCAGGTTCTGTACATAGTCGACAATCTGCTCCAGGCCGGCCGCAACGGCAAAACCGCCGCCGTCTGGTATGTTGCGGAAAAAGACATCGAAATAGGAGATCATGTCTCTCCGGTCGCTCAGGAAATAGCCGTTTCCCATAGTGAGTTCGTAGAAATCGCAAAGCATGGTCAGATTGATTCCGTTTGCAGTTTTCATGGCATTCAGGCCTCCGCTCTGAAAGTTTGTTTTCCTATTATAGTATCTGCCGGCCGGAAAGGCAAGCGTTAAATCCTTGTCGGATTTTCCTGCTTTTTTCCGATTTTTTGTGGAAACTGCCCGATCGGTCTATTGACTGTCCACAAAAGATGGAGTAAAATAGAATAGTTAGTTGTCCAATATGCTTAAGGAATTTGAGTCATTCGAAGGAGGCAGAGCTTTGGCCACTCTTAAGGTTCCCGGCCGGATTGAACTTGCCGGCAATCATACCGATCATCAGTTAGGCCGCGTGCTCGGTTCTGCAATCCATCTGAACATTCATGCGGAGTATTCGGCCAATACGGACTCGACGATTCGGGTATTCAGCACCAACTATGAGCCGATCACGCTGCGTACCAACCAGCTTTCCGTCCGCACGGCGGAATTCGGTAAGCCGATTTCTCTGGTACGCGGTGTAGCCGCGGCTTTTCGTGATCTCGGGCTGAACATCGGCGGTTTTGACGCAACGGTCAGTTCGTCCCTGCGGATCGGAGCCGGGCTGAGCAGTTCCGCCGCGTTCTCTGTCCTGATCGCCAGGATTCTGAACGATCTCTATAACGGCGGAAATGTCGATGACATCGTGCTTGCCCGTGCCGCGCATACCGCCGAGAACGTACACTTCGGAAAACCCTGCGGAATCACCAGCCAGCTTGTCTGCGTTTACGGGCACACCTTGTATCTGGATCTGAAGGCGAATATCATTGAGCGCATCACGGCCGACTTTTCAAAGATGGGTCTCACCATGTGCCTGACCGATACCGGCGGCAGTCACGACGGTCTGAACACCTCCTATGCGAGGATTCCCGCAGATATGAGTTATATTGCCAACCTGTTCGACTGCGGCGTACTGGCCGAAGTAAATCCGGAGGACTTCCGCAGCCGCGGCTGGGATCTCTCCAACCGTCCGGTCCGGCGGGCCATGCATTTCTTTGATGAAAACGAACGCGTTCCCCTGATGCGGGATGCGCTGAAAAACGGCAACGGGGAGGAATATATGCGCCTGATGAATGAATCGGGCCGCTCGTCCGAAAACCTGCTGAACAACATAGTCACCAGTTCGACCGGCGACACCCGTCTGCTGGAGGGTCTGGAGCGAAGCGCCGAGCTTCTGGAAGGCCGGGGTGCCTGGCGTGTGCACGGGGGCGGCTTTGCCGGCTGTGTACAGGCCTTGATGCCGTCCGATTATTTCCCCTATTACCGAAGCGAGATGGAGAGCGTCTTCGGTGACGGCAGCTGTTTTGCCGTCCGTCTGGTATAAAGCCATGGTGGAAATGCATTACTGTATGCAGTGCGGCGGGAAACTGGAACTGCGCAAGCACGAATCGGAAGGCATCATCCCCTGGTGCGAAAGCTGCGGCGACTGGCGCTTCCCGGTCTTCAACACCGCGGTCAGCATGATCATCACGAACAGGACGGCGGATCGGGTTCTTCTGATCCAGCAATACGGAAAGCCGACCTATATATTTGTGGCCGGCTATGTCAACAAGGGTGAGGACGCAGAAACTGCCGCCATACGGGAAGTGCGCGAGGAGCTCGGCATGACGGTGACCTCGCTGCAGTTTAACCACAGCCGCTATTTCCCGCCCAGCAACACCCTGATGCTGAACTTTACCGTGACCGTCGCCGAAGAAGACGCTCACCCGAACGAAGAGATCGACGCCTGGCGCTGGTTCAGTCTGGAAGAGGCTGAAAAGAATATCCGTCCGAACAGTCTGGCCGCAGCTTTCCTGTACGGCTGGCTCTCCGGGTGCAAGGAATACCACTTTCCCGTATATGAGTAAAACACCGGTTTTGCCGGTGTTTTGCTTATTTTGCTTTCAGGATCAGGGCTGCCAGATCACTGAGCCCCAGATAGTGCAGGCGCATGATGATCCGCCGGTTGCGGCTTTCCTGCCGAAAGCTCGGGCAGGCAGACAGATTCGGAATTTTTTCATGCACCCAGGTGCGCATCATCCAGAGCACATCGCGTTTTCCGGGTGTATCCATTGCCTGCACGCGGTTCATCGCATCGAGCAGAACATGGTTCAGGACCAGAAAGTCAAAATCGTCCTTCGCGTCCGGAAGGAGTTCGTCCTCGAGATGCTGCATGACTGTCAGCAGATCGAGGTTTTTTTCGGCGTTCCGATTGTTCATGGTCGAAGGAAGACCGCGGCGATAGTGATACAAGCTTTCGTCCAGATGCGCGATTTTCTTTGCGCGGTGAATGGCAACAGCCGTAAATTCCAGGTCTTCGTACCAGAGCTTTTCTTCCGCAAAGCGGACGCCGTCGAGAAGTTCGCGCCGGAAGAGCTTGTTGTTGGCAAAGCCGGCGGCAGCCATGGGCCGGTCGGGACGGTAGATCCGTTCCTGATCGGTGCTGCCGTCGGGAAAATGCGCCGTCACTTCGCAGAGCACGAGGTCGGCGTCGTTCTCCCGGGAAGCTGCGATCAGTTTTTCATACATATCGGGCTCGATCCAGTCGTCGCTGTCTACAAAGCCGATGTATTCTCCCCCCGCTTTTTCGAGCGCGAGGTTGCGTGCACGGCCCTGTCCCCCGTTTTCAACGGTTTCGAAAAACAGCCGGTCGGGACAGTGGGAGTGCCAGTCACGGAGAATGTCTTCGGTTCTGTCCGAAGATCCGTCGTTGATTACCAGAACCTCAAAGTCGGAGATCGTCTGGGCAAAGACCGAACGCAGGCAGGTTTCAAGAGTCTTTTCCGCATTCCAGGCCGGGATGATGATCGAAAGCTGCATGGGACGACACCTCCGTCACATAGTAAATCAACGCCAGAATCAGGGAAAGCCAGATCGACACATTCGGCCGCCGCAGGGTCGCTCCGGAAAAATGGGCAAGGCCCAGAACAAGGATCAGCACCAGCAGAAGGGATACATTTTCAAGGCTGAAGCAGCCGGGAAGATCCTTTCGTACACAGCGGATTATCCGGAGAAGGAAGTAAGCCACAAAGCCGATGTACAGCAGGAAGCCGAGATATCCGTAATAATAGAAGACCGCATGCCAGTCGTTCTCCAGGTCGTAGATCCCGTCAAACCCCATCTCGGAGGCTTCAAATCCGACAACGCGCGTCAGCGGATCGGCATCCTGAAAAACCATGTCGGCGTAGTTCCGTTCCATGATTCTGGCATCGATCAGTTTGGCGACGTTCGTACTCATGCGGTACTGCATCAGAACGCGGTCCATACCGAAACGATCGATCAGATCGGGCTTCACGCCCAGATACTTCCAGTAGTAGAAGACGAATACCTCTTTGACCTCCGGGTTCTCAAAGCGTTCCTCGGCCGACATGTGGGTAATGTCGATCCCTTTCTCGAGCAGCGTAGCCTCAATTTCGCCCTGCGTGCCGCGGGCGGTTTTTCGCTGTTCCTCGGTCACCTTATACCGCGGCGTCCAGGGATAGATAAGCGCCGAGAAAATGCTCAGTCCCACCAGCAGGATCAGAGCAAAGCGGTTGAGATCCTTCTTCGAGAGCCTCCTTTCGAGCACGAAGAAAAGCGCAAAGGAAAGAAAAATCGCAAAGATCGAGAAATAGCAGCCTTTGGTTCCGTTCATAAGGAATACCGCATCCACGGCGACGGCAGCGGCGGCAAGAATCCAATGCTTTTCCGTGCGCAGAGCAAGAAAGACGCAGAAACAGGCAAAAATCACCAGATTCGTGCTGTTGGCGTTGCGGTTTTCATCGATGACCCAGCCGCTGTAGCCGAGACCTTCTCCGTATGTGACATTGCCCGTTTTTGTCAGGCGGGCAATCACCAGAAAAATGAGCGTCAGCGCTGCCGCAATCGCGACGCCGCGATAGGCGGCCTCCTTCGTTCTCTCTTCCCGGATGCACAGCAGAAAGCAGACCGCAAACAGCGGCATCTGCACCACAGAGGCCATATACCGGATATCGTAAACCGGACGGATATAACCGACGCGCAGGCAATTGAGCGCATGCAGCAGACAGAACAGCCCGACGGCAGCCAGAAAGCCGAAAAAGGCCTTTTTCCTGTCTGTCATCAGAAAAACGACGATCGGCAGCAGCACCATGATCCCGAGGCGAATCAGGCCCGCAGGGGTCACACGATCATTCCGGGTCCAGTATGCCAGGGCGTCCAGGCAGGGCTGAAGCGCGAAAAGCAGCGTCAGCAGCAGTCCGCTGCCGATCAGGCCGTCTGTTTTCTTTTCCGTTTTCATTCTGCCGCCCCCCTTCTTCCGGAAGCGCTGATGAATCCAGCTTCCTTAAAGAAAATGGCGCCTTCGAAACGAAGACGCCATGAACCTCGCACCTCTTACAGGCGCTCCTTGACCTTTGCCTTCTTGCCGACGCGGTCACGCAGATAGTAAAGCTTCGCACGGCGAACCTTACCCTTGCGGACGGTGGTGACAGAGACGATGGACGGGGAATGCACCGGGAAGACCTTTTCGCAGCCGACACCGTAGGAAATACGGCGGACGGTGATGGTCTCATTGATGCCGCCATGCTTCTTGGCAATGATGGTGCCTTCGAAAGCCTGGTTGCGCTCGCGGTTGCCTTCCTTGACACGGACAAGGACACGAACAGTATCGCCGACGTTCATCTCGGGAAGCTCGGGCTTCATGTACTGTTCACTGAGAATTTTGACCAGATCCATAATCCAATCCTTTCCAATATAGACGTTCATGCCGGAAATGAAACGCGACAGCGGACCGCCTTTCTCAAACACCTGTGAATTCACAAGCTTTGATAGAATACCACAAGTTCTCCGATATTGCAAGCTTTTTCGAAATGCTTTTTTGCAGCTTTTTTCTGGCTATAAAAACGCTTCTTACAGACTGTTTATCATAGCTGCAAGCCATGCGAGCCTCCCATCTGTGTCGCCAATGTTCCTGAGTCTTCTGAGGAGCTCTCGTTTTGTATTTCTATTTTCCCGGTAATGAGCCAGCATTGCGGTCCATTCGCGGTTTTCCGGGCACATCTCTTTTTTATATGCCCATTCCAGTTGAAGCGCCTGTCGTGATCGGCTGTTTTTCATCGGTCCGCTCCAAAAGGAAGCTGCCTTTTCCAGCCATGCACGTGCCGTCATCCGCTGCGCACCGATGGCGTTATCACCATGCTGGCGGTAGCACATATGCGGTGCAGAATCATAGACGACGCTGCCAAAGCAAGCAACGAGCTGATACACCGTCCAGTCGTACAGCTCGATTCCAAGGCGCTCTGCGTCATAGCGGCGCAGCAATTCCCTGGCCGCACGGTTGAAGACATACGTACAGCCGGGAGCGAGATTGCGCAACAGGGCGTGTGGGTAATCCACCGGAGCCGATCTGACCATGTGTTCCGAGAGAATGTGCAGCTTTTCGTCTGTCACCCGGACGTCACCGCAGTACAGGGCGGGCTTTGAGGCGTCCAGACGTTCCAGCGTCTTCGCTGCGATCTCCAGCTTGTCCACATCCCAGACATCGTCCTGATCGCAGAAGGCGTAAGTATCCGCATCAGGTGCGTCTTGAAGAAGCCGCCAGAAGCTGCGCGTCGGTCCGAGATTTTCACCCGCGTACCAGTGAAGCTTCCCCCGCTGCTCATATTCCGTCAGAATCTCAGCGGTAGTGTCGCATGATCCATCATCCCGAACCAGTATTTCTATCCCGGGCAGAGACTGTGAAAGTAAGCTGTCCAGCTGCTCACGCAAAAACCGTTCTCCGTTATAGCTCGACAGCAGAATCTGCATTTTCATGGTGTTTTCTCCGTCTCTGCGCCATCCTCTTTCCTCTGCGATATCCGGCAAAGCGCGAAACAGCGTGTGATAAGAATTCAAGGATGCTTCCTATCTCTTTTTTTCTTGCCAGCTCTTTGCAGACGAACTGTACCAGCCGTTTTCCTTCCTCGGGAGAGTCGGCTCCCACAAGTCTGTCTCGATATTGTTCGATCACTTCGCCGATCCGGGCGTTCCGTCGATAATCGCTCAGCAATGTCTCCCGGTGCGAATGCCATACCTTCGCCTCCGGCTGATAAGCAAGCTTCCATCCTGCATGGAGAAGCTTTGCCGCAAGCATCATGTCTTCGTTTGTAATAATCGGCTTGTCAAAACCGCCGACACACTCATAAGCGCTTCTCCGAATTGCCGAACAGGTGTTGGAAAAGAAATAGGCTTTGATACCATACCGGGAAATATCGCGTTCGCTCCAGACCCGGCTTTCCTGCGGATAGTTGAAGATGCGAATCAGCTTTTCATACTTCGGTGCATCCGACCAGGCTATCTGTCTTCCAAAAACGCCGGCAACCCGATCATCCGAAAACGGCTCCAAGAGTTTCTCGATGTAGTACTCATTTGCTGGTATCGCATCCTGAGAAAGGAACAACAGAAAATCTCCCTTGCATTGCTTCACCGCGAAGTCCCGCGTTCCACCATGGTCAAATGATTTCTTCCCGATCACAAACAGCCGGATGCTGTCCTTGAATTTACCGAGAATTTCGAGTGTGGCATTGTCCGAGCCGGAGTCAATCACGATGATTTCCGTCGCGACTGTCTGTCTCAAAAGGCAGACAAGCTGCCTTTCCAGCCAAGGAGCCGCGTTCAGTGTCGGAATGATGACAGATACTCTCATAGTATTGTTTCCCCGTTCAAAAATGCCTGATAGCAGTTACAGAGCTCATCCGTTCCGCCAAAGGCTATCTGCCGTCCCTGATGCAGCCACATGACCTTATTGCACAACTCCCGTATCTGATCAAGCGAGTGGGACACAAGAATCGTCGTCGCGCCGCTTTCCAGAATCTCCCGCATCTTAGCGGCGCTTTTGACGGCGAAGGCCCCATCGCCGACCGAGAGCACCTCATCCAGGATGAGAATATCCGGCTGGACAAGGCTTGCGATGGCGAAGGCTAAGCGGCTCTGCATCCCAGTGGAGAGTTGCTTGAAGGCCCAATCTTCAAAAGCCTTGAGCTCCGCAAAATCCAGAATCGCTTCATAGCGCTCATCCATGAATTCACGTGTGTAGCCAAGCATGGCTCCACGCAGGTAGGCGTTCTGCCGGACGCTGAGATCTGGGTCGAAGCCGCTGGCCAACTCCAGCAGCGCCGCGACGCTGCCATGCCTTTCAATCGTTCCCGTACTCGGCCGCATGATCCCGGCGATAGCCTTGAGCAGCGTGGACTTTCCCGCGCCGTTGACGCCGACAATGCCCAGCATGTCGCCCTGCTCGAGGGAAAAGCTGACGTCCCGGTCCGCCCAAAAATCCGTGATGCGGTAGGTCCCCCTGAGCTTGCGCACAATTGTCTCTTTCAGGCCGATATTTCGTATGTCCCCGACCTTATAGCGGATGGACACGTTTTCAAGCTTTAACACAATCATAACGTGCCTCCGTTCAGACATAATACAAAAATTCGGTGTCAAACTTCCGATACATCCAGATTCCGATGAGCAGTATCGCAAACGCATCAAAGGCCATCAGAGCATGAAAGCCTGCCGACGGAAAAACCCCGTCAAGGACGATTTTTCGGAAGTAGCGGATAAAGAGATAGAGCGGGTTCAGCAGAAAGGCATTCTGTATCTGCGGAGAAAAGCTGTCAATGGAATAAAACACCGCAGAAAGATACATCAGGAATTGCGTCAGGATGCCCCATAAATATTGCATATCCCGATAAAAAACACAGAGAGCGGAGAGAATGAAGCCCATCCCCAGATTGAACAGCAGGAGCATCACGACGGGATAGAGCAGTGCGAGGAAGCGCCAGGAAAACGCAACGCCGTCCAGCGCGCAGAACAGGAAAAACACCGACAGTGTCAGCAGGAAATTGATGAGCGTCTGCGCGTTCTTCGACAGAAGGAAAAGATACTTGGGGATGTTGACCTTTGTGAAGATGTGCGCATTGCCGATCAGCGCCATCAGGCCCTCGGAGGTCGACTCACTGAAAAAGCCAAAAACGACAGTGCCGCAGAAGAGATAGGTGGTATAATGCGGGATTCCGCTGCCGAAGAAGTGCCCGAAGACCACGCGCATGATAAACAGCGTCATCAGCGGGTTCAAGACACTCCAGGCTGTGCCGAAAAGGCTGCCCTTGTATTTTCGTTCGAAGTCCCGCTTGACCAGTTCTTCCAACAGGAAGCGGTGTTTCTGGATGGTTTGGAGCATAGAGAGCACTCCTTTTTTACGGAAGCATTTTCGTCATAGTTCCAAGGCACGCCCACGCGAACAGCGCCAGCCAGACGACCGTAAGCGCGGCCGCCGGATGCAATGCCGCCGACTTTCCGGGGCGCGGATTTACGACTGTCCCAAAGGTCTTGTCAATACCATAAGCCAGCATATAAGCAAGAGGGAAAATCACAGTAATGATATAGCGGCCTTGCGGCTGATAGTCCCGCGCGTAAGACTGCCAGAAGTGCAGGGCGAAGTTGATCCCGACAGAGGCTGTCATCACAAGCATCAAAAACCTTTCGCGCCTGTGTGACCTACCTCTAAGCAGTGTGGCAAAAGAAGTCAGGAGGCCGAACAAGAATAGCGAACAGAAAACGACGTATTGTGCAGACGGAAGATAGTAGACCATGTATCCAAAGACGCCTATGAAGCTCTTTGCCGACATTCGGATCCATTCATAGTCCTTGAAGCGGAGAAACTGCGAGATCGACATCCCCTTGCTGCGATAACATACATAGTCATATAGCACATGGCCCTGCTCCCGCATGCTTGCTCTAGACCGTTGTTCGGATACGAAGCCTAGGAAATCTCCGTTGTGCAGAAAGGCGTTTCGGAGAAAAAACCAGCCTGCCAGTAGCAGACATATCCCCACCGCAAGGGCAGCTCGCTTGGCGATGAATCGTCCCTTATCCGGGATCTCCGGGTCTGTCAGGACAGAAAGGATGCAAAACATCGCGCCAACCAGAATCCATCCGTAGACCGGATAATAGGAAAGCAGCCCAAGCGAAAAGCCGACAGCCAGACCCACGCAGCTTTTGACCGGCCATTTGCTGTCGTAGCCCTCTGCGAAAAAATATAGCATGATACTGACCGCACAGAGCGAAAGCGCGTCGTTGTTCTGGTACATGCCGAGGAACATCACCTGCGGTAAAAAGCAGACGACAGACGCGAACAAGATTGCGGAGAAACGTTTTTCAAAAAGCTTGTGTCCAAGGCGCAGGCAGAAGCAGCAGCAGACCGTAACCGAAAGGATGCTGCCCATACGGGCGGCTACAAGAAGCACACAGTCCGAGCTTGTAAAGAGCATCGCCACTTTCACGAAAACAGCGCCGATCATCGACGACAGATAAGGGTACAGGGCGTAGGAATAGCCCCAGCCGGGGATCATCACTTCCGGCTCATTCCCTGTAGGCAGCGTGCCGGTTTTCACGATCCACTCTGTCAGTAGAAGCCGTGCCTGCTCATCCGGGCATTGATCGACCGGCAGGAGCAGCGCGCCTGCCAGGCATACGGCGAAACACAAAAGGATCAGACCGTGTTCGATCGCGGAAAACCGCTGGAATCTATTATCCATAATGCTCCATAATAGTTTACCTCGCGTCATGCTGCCGCATGGTGTCCGCCGCAAAAAAGTCCGTTCTGTCCAGCGTCAGGTTCGGATTATAATAGGGATCTCCCGCGTCCAGCTCTTTCTGCCAGCGCTTTCGAAACTTTACGGACTCTTCCGTGTGACGTCGCTGCTTTTCCGGCGAGTCTTCCTTCCCCCTGCTTTTGGCCTCCACATGAATCAGCTCGGCGAAGGGTGTCCAGACGACGAGTCGACCCGCCTGTCGTATCCGCATACAGAGATCGACGTCGTTGTAATCTTGCTCATAGCCCTCATCCAGACCGCCAAGGGCATCCCACACGCTGCGGCGCAGCAGCATGCAGGCCGCGCTAACGGCGGAGAGATCCTGCGCATAGAGCAATCGCCCCATATATCCGCCGACAGCCCCATTCACACCACAGAACATATGCCCCGCGATATTCATGTCGCCGAGCCCGAGACCCACGCCGGCATGCTGGATCGTACCATCGGGATAGTAGAGCTTCGCCCCCACCGCTCCAACGTCCTCCCGCTGGGCGAACATCAGCATTTCCTGCATCCAGTCGGGCGTGATAACTTTCGTATCGTTATGGAGAAGGAGCAGGTACTCCCCGGTGCAGAAACTCACGCCGAAATTGTTGACGGCAGAGTAATTGAAGCGGCCCTGCCAAACAACCACGCGGACATTCTTCCGTTCCTTCTGCAGCTTCTCGTAGTAATCGAACAGCTCGGGAGACGTGCTGTTGTTCTCCACAATGACGATTTCGTAGTTCGACCAGGTTGTCTTTTTAAAAACCGAGTCCAAGCAGGTCTTCAGTTCCTCCATATGCTCGTAATTTGGGATCAGAACCGATACCCTCGGCATACCTTTGATCGCGTAGCGGATTCGGTAGTATGTCATTCCGGGCTTGACTGGCTCAACCTTTCCCTCTATCCCGCGCCGCGCCAGGCTCTTCTGTACCGCCCATACACCTGCCTCAACGGTATAGCTCTTCACGCCGGGATCCTCCGCGACGGAGCCCCTGTGCGCCCGCCAGTAGTAAAGGATCTCCGGAATATGGGCGATCCGCTCTGCCTTCTCCGTCAGGCGCAACACCATGTCGTGATCCTGCGAGCCGTCGCAGGCGGAGTCGAAAAGCCCAGCCTCATTAAGCAGTGTGCGTTTGAAGATGGTGAAATGACAGATATAATTGTTGGACAGCAGGTTATCCGGCGCATAAACCGGTTTGAAATGCGGGAGATAGACATCCTCCGGCAGCTCATAGAAATGACTCTCATCCGTAAAAACGAAGTCTGCGTTTTTTTCACAGATGGCCCGCATGACCTCATGCAGCGCCGCCGGATGCAGTAGATCGTCGTGGTCGAGAAGGCCAATATAATCACCGGTGGACATCTCCAGGCAGGCATTGGTGTTGGCGGAGATGCCGAAATTCTTTTCCAGTTTCTGATACCGGATACGCTTGTCTTTCTCCGCGTATTCCCGACAGACGCGCTCCACGCCCACGTGTGCCGCGTCGCTGCCATCGGCCATGCAGAGCTCCCAGATGGCATAGGTTTGAGCGAGCACCGACTCTATCATGGCACGCAAGAGCTTTTCTGGTGTATTATACAGCGGCACTGCGATGCTGAAACGGATCGCTCGCGGAAAACAATCACTGCGCTGGGTAGCGAGCTCACCCTCCGAAAACAACTTTTGCCTTAAAAGCTGCGTAAAGCTCTGGCTGCAGGACGCTCTGTACCGGCCTTTCTGCAGGGTCTCCTTCAGGCCATAGCAGCGCAGACTGCGCAGTCCCTTACGGAGCACATGCTTCTCTGCATGCGGGCGGAGCAGCCATTTCAGGATATCGATCGTAAACCGGATCGGTTTGGTATTTTTCCAGCAGTTTAAATTGTAACTGGTTTCAAAGCTCTTGCGCAGATGCAGGTTTTCTTTTTTCAACTGTTCAATTCTCATCTGCTGCTCCCGAATGAATCGTTCCTGCTTATCGAGACGCTCGTCATACCGGCAGGTGAACTCACGTTTTTTCAGTTCTGCCCTTTTCTGCGCCACTTTCATGTTTCTTTATTCTTTTCTTTCAGACGGCGTAACATCTCTTTCAGCTTATCCAGCACAAAACGGATCTGTGCCGTCGTTCTCCAGCAGGCCGAGCTTGAAATAATGTCATAGCTCTCTTTATAGTAATCCTGCCTGCTGAAGCTCTCGCAAACCACATCAATGAATTCTTCGTGTGCACAGCATTGCGCCAGCCATCCAAGGTACCCCACACGACATTCCGGTGCGCATCTGTCAATCAGGTAAGAAATTGTGGCTTCTTTGATTTCCCTTGCGAAGCCATCCATCCCGCTTGTGATCAAATCCTGCGGATAGTCGATCTTCTCCAGCCACTCCCTCGCGAGCGTAAGGGCAAGCCACTCCGTCCCCCACATTTTCATACTGGACACATCTGTATTCTTTCCGTTCGCTGTGGTCATCCCGCCGCCGACAAAATACTGATACAGCTTCGTTTGGATACGTACATAATGCTTCGAAAGGCACAGCGCCATCAGAGTGATCAACATATCCTCTGCCACGCAGAGCCATTCATTATGATAATGCTGTACCGCCTTTTGCAGGAGCTCTGTCCGATAAACCTTGATCCAGAGATTCCACGGAAAAGCCCGATCCGCAAAGCAAGCATTGACGAGCGCTGGGCCCTGTACCTCCTCCTGTAGAGGATACTCTTGCAAAAAATATGCTTTCATCCATCTCATTGTTTCCGCTGTTGGCGGATTATCTGAATCCTCAACCAGTTCGATGCCGAATTCCAGAACGTCCGCGCTGAGTTGATCCGCAGCATCGCAGGCCGTCCGCACAGCCTCAGGCCGAAGCATATCGTCAGAGTCCAGAAATAAAATATATTGTCCCGCGGCCTGTCGGATACCGACGGTACGCGCCGCAAGCGTTCCGCTGTTCGGTTGTGTGAGCACTCTGATCCGCCAGTCCCGCGCGGCACAAGTCTGCATGATCGCCCGGGTGGAATCCATGGAGCCATCGTCCACACAGATGATCTCGATGCTTTTCTCGCTCTGTCCGCAGGCGCTTTGAATCGCCCGCTCGATTGTCCTCTCGGCATTGTACGCAATGAGAACGACCGACGCGCGCGGTTGATTTTGCATGATTCCCATTGCCTTACCTGTTCCCCTTCAGGCTGTCAAGCACAAAGCGAAGCGGCGCCGTCATTCTCCAGCAGGTCGAGTTGGAAATGATGTCGAAACTCTCTTTATACCATTCCAATCTTTCATTCGCACTTTCCTGCCATTCAATGGCCTCGCACACTACGACTAGAAGCTCTTCCCATGTGCAGTTTTGCGCCAGCCAGCCAAGATAGTCCGCGCGGCATTCCGGTGCGCAGCGAAAGAGCAAGTCATAAACTGTGTTCTCCCGGATAACCCGGGCAAATGAGGCTGTGCCGCTTGCGATCTCGTCCTGTGTACAGCCTCTTCTTTGCAGCCAATCCCGCGCAAGGGTCAGGGCAAGCCATTTTGTTCCCCACTTTTTAATTACGGCCGGATCTGTAAACCTTTCACCCATGGTTGTCATCCCACCGCCGACAAAATATATATATAGACTGGTCTCAATCCGTGCATAACGTTTGGCAGAAAGCAGGGCCATCAGGATGATCAGCTGATCCTCCGAAACACATAGCCATTCGCCCCGATAATCTTTTACAGCCTCCCGCAAAAGCTCTGTCCGCCAGAGCTTGGTCCAGAGAACCCATTTGATTGTCTGCCCGTCAAAGCATGCGTTCACGAGTGTTGGGCCCTCTGCTGCCTCTGGCAGAGGATATTCTTGCGAAAAATATGTTTTCAGCCAACTCATTGTCTCCACTTTCGGCGGATTGTTCGGATCTTCGATTAGCTCGACATCGAATTCCAGAACATCCGTGCCAAGCTGATCCGCAGCATCGCAGGCTGTTTGTACCGCCTCGGGTCGGAGAAGATCGTCAGAGTCCAGAAACAGCGTATACTTTCCCGCGGCCTGTCGGATGCCTGCGGTACGCGCCGCAAGCGTCCCGCTGTTGGGCTGCGTGAGCACCCTGATCCTCACGTCCTGCACGGCGCATGCCTGCATGATCGTACGGGTGGAATCCGTGGAGCCGTCGTCCACGCAGATGATCTCGATCTCCTTGACCGTCTGCGCGCAGGCGCTTTGAATCGCCCGTTCGATCGTCTTCTCCGTATTGTACGCGATAATAATAATCGACGCACGCGGTCGAAACGCTTCTTTGTTCATGCTCACGATATCCTTTCAATTACTCTTGCAATCGACGACTCCCAATCCAGCAGGTGCGCAAAGCCGGCCGCGTCCAGCGATGATTTGCTCAGGCGCGAGTTTTTCGGCCTCGCGGCCTTTGCGCAGTATTCCTCCGTGCTGACATGACGCACGGCGACATTCTTCCCCGCAAGACGGAACACCGTCTCCGCTAGCTCTGCCCAGGAGCAGAAACCCTCGTTGGTAGCGTGATAGACGCCGTATTGTTCCGTCTCAAGCATGTCGCACAGCAGCGGGGCCAGGTCTGCCGCGAAGGTGGGCGAGCCGATCTGATCGTCCACTACGCGCAGCACATCATGCGTCTCCGCCAGACGCAGCATGGTCTTGACAAAGTTGTTCTCGTGCTCCCCTATCAACCAGGAGCTGCGCACGATAAAATGCTTTTCGGTCAACTCCTGTACCGCCAGTTCCCCGGTAAGCTTGCTCCGTCCGTAGGTGTTCAGCGGGCTGGTCTGATCGTCGGTCTCCCAGGGTCTGTCCCCCGTGCCGGAGAAAACATAATCGGTGGAAATGTACATCAACTTCGCGCCGAACTCCCGGCAAGCCTCCGCGATGTTATGCGTGCCGTCCGCATTGACGCGCATGCAGCGTTCGGGCTCATGCTCGGCCTGATCGACCCTCGTGTATGCCGCGCAGTGGAGCACCGCGTCCGGGCAATATTCTCTGATTATGCGCATTACCACGTCCCGGTCCGTGACGTCGAGCTCCTTCGAGCTGACGCCGAGGAAAGGCACCCCCCGCGCCGTCAGCACCTTCGCAGCATCGTGGCCCAGCTGGCCGCTGACGCCGGTGATCAAAACCTTCATGCTCACCAGTCCTCAAAGCCTGTCACCGCATCGCGCAGCAGCGGGTTGTGTTTATCCTTTTCGGAGAGGATCGGATTTTCAACGCTCCAATCGATCCCGAGTTCCGGGTCGTTCCACAAAATGCCTGCGTCGGCCTCCGGCGCGTAGGGGTTGTCCGCGCGGTATAGGATCTCTGTATCATCTGTCAGCGTGACAAAGCCGTGGCCGAAGCCTCGCGGGATCAGAATCTGCCGCTTGTTCTCCGCCGAGAGTTCCACTGCCTCCCACTGTTTGTAGGTCGGGCTGGACGGGCGCAGATCGACCGCAATGTCCAGCACTGTACCCCGGATGCAACGCAGCAGCTTGGCCTGCGCTTTGTCCCCGCGCTGAAAGTGAATGCCCCGTAGTGTGCTCCTAACCGTCGAGACCGAGTGATTGTCCTGTACGAAGTCGTAGAACAGCCCATGCGCTTCCAATTCACACTTCGACCAAGTCTCCATAAAGATGCCCCGGTTATCGCTGAACACGCACGGCTCAAGGATCCACACGCCGCTTAGTTTTCCTTGAAAAAATGTCATGTAAACTTTCCTCTTTGCTCTGCTTCCCGGCGGCCCTGTCATAAAGTCGTTTCAAGAAGAAATAAGGTCCGGGAAGGATTCTTTTGCTGAACAGCTTAAATCTCCATATCACATATTTGGGATCAAGCCATGTATTGCGAAAATCAATGTTCTTTTTCGGTCTCGCGCGCAGGTGGGAGAGCAGCAATCCCAAGTATCTGGCCCTGTATTCCGGACCGGTTTTCCAAGCATATTTCCACCAAAGGGAAAAGCCCGGATTATAGAAATCCTTTTTCCAAGGCTTCCTTTCACCACAAAAATGGATCACGCGCGCATTTTGACAAACGCTTTTTCTGTTCTTTATCGTGATATACTCTGCGAAATAATTGTATCGATGTTCAGGGTCTACGATCAAAATGTGTTCATGCAACAGGCCGTTGAACACATCCTGGTCGGCATATTCTAGAACATCCTGATTGTCGGCCAAATACTGTACGATCTCTTCGTCGTTGAGCGTCTTTTGCGCGTCCTTCAGATTGAACAGCATCACCCCAGAATTGATGTATGCGGCGTCCGGAGGCATTTTGAGGGCAACTCGCTTTGCATGAAGGAACCGGGAATTAAAGTCTTCGACCGCGATATATAGCTTCCCGTGAAAATCCTGCTCGTAAAAGTCCGACAGAGGTCCGTTGATGATCAGATCCCCGTCCAGCCACAGGACCTTCTCAATGTCTTCATTAAAGAGATGGTGAGCCAGGAGCCTGTAATACGTCTCTTTGGAAAACTGCGGCGGGATTGCGATGCCGTCCAGGAAGGAATCTTCGACCTTGCGGAAGCGGAAAAATACACTCTCCCCATCCTCCAGCTCCCGCACGCTGTCAATTGAGCGCTGCTCCAGAGAGGAGTAGAACACATAGATCACGAGCGGGCCCGGATTGTTCAGGATCAGGGATTTCAGCATGACCTTTGTTGGCAGGGCGTACCCGTCGTTAAACGCAACAAAAATGTTCATCTCTCTTCTCCTAAAAGAATTATTCTTTCTGGTATTCTTTCCATTTGCGCGCGTCCGGCTTCATGCAAAGCTTCAGCAAAGCACAAAAAAGGCGCCCCGACAGAGGAGATTTCTCTACTGCCAGAAGCGTCTTTTCTCTATCTATAAATAGGCAGACTTATCCTGTCTGTCTGTCTGTCTGTCTGATTTTGGCGGAATTACTCATTTATGTCAAGACCTTTAAACTGTTTTTTCTCCGAATAGTTTCTGATAGTTTAAGCTTCGTGATGATTTCAGAATACCCTGTGATATATATCATGACAATTTATAATAGCAAAATTATCCGCAAATTCAAGGGAATGTTCCAGAATGTCAAGTTCTTTTTGAAATGAAGGCAGAAACAATGATACCCCCGGCAAGATAATCTGTCGGGGTATCACTTTCTTTATGACAAAGAACGGTTTCTGAAGCAAACACGCTCGAGAGTGGAGATCGTCGCGTCAATCAGGTGACTGTCCTTATCCGGATAATCGCTGATTCGCTCAGCAATTCTATCGGAGATGTCTGATGGTACGGTGCATGCATTTGAACAGACCATGCGGTTTACAGCACCGTGATGTGGGCTGTACGTGCCTCGATCAGGCCCTCGGCCGTCCTACCCTGCGCCTCCATACGGAAGCGGCGTTTGGTTCCGGCGCGGTTGATGACCGTCAAAACCGCCTCGTCCTGCAGAGCACGCAGAACAAGAAGCACATCGGGATCGTTTGCCAGGAAGAACGCGCTGCCCTCACGGAAAGCAGGGTGCTGACTGCGGAAAGCGATCAGGTCGCGGAGATAGGGAAGAAAACCGTGTGCATCGGCACCGGAGATCTCTTCCATCGGACGGCGGTTGAAGGGATCGTTGACCCCTGTCATGCCGATCTCGTCGCCGTAATAGATGCTGGGAACCCCGGGTACCGAAAACTGCAGGGTCAGCGCCAGCTTTTCAAGCTTCTCTGCACGCCGAAAGGCGCTGTCCGGAATGCCCTGCTCCACGATACGCTGCATTTCCCGCGGATAGTACTTCAGCGGCTGATCCGTTGCAAGCGCAGTATAGAGCCGCTCGGTATCGTGGGAGCCCAGGAGATTCATCAGGCAGACATACAGCGGCTGGGGATAGTGCATCTGCTGGGAGCTCAGAAAGTCGGAAAGCTCGAAGGCATCGATGCGCCCGTGCAGAAATGCAAGGACCATGGTACGGAAGGGATAATTCATCACGGAATCCAGCGCGCCGCCGAGCGCGTATTTTCTCCGGGAGCCGTAGCTTTCTTTCAGAACGGCGTCCTCCCAGACCTCGCCGAGGATCAGGCTGTCGGCCTTCTCTTCCCTTGCGCTGCGCCGAATCAGACACAGAACATCGTCCGGAAGCTCGTCGGCAACATCGATGCGCCAGCCGGACACGCCGCAGCGCAGCCACCGGCGAATCACAGAGTCTTTCCCGGTGACTACATCGTTCTGCCAGGAAGGATCGTTTTCATTGACTTCGGGAAGCTCTTCAAACCCCCACCAGCTGCGGTAGTCATCCGGGAAATGCCGGAAGTCGTACCAGCTGTAATACGGGGAGGCCTGACTCTGGCAGGCGCCGATGTCCGGATAGTGTCCATCCCGGTTGAAGTAAATGCTGTCGGCGCCGGTATGCGAGAAGACGCCGTCGCAGAGAACCCGGATGCCGGCTTCCGCGGCCTCGCGGCAGAGCGCGGAAAAGTCCTCCTCCGAGCCGAGAATCGGGTCGATCTTCCGATAATCGGAGGTGTCATACCGATGGTTGGAGCGCGCTTCGAAGATCGGATTCAGATAGAGACAGGTAATGCCAAGCTCTTTAAGATACGGAAGCTTTTCCCGGATGCCGTTCAGGGTTCCCCCGTAAAAATCGTCCGGGATATAATTCTGTTCAAAAGAGCGCGGCTGCCAGCGAACCTCTTCCCTTCTGCTACGGTGCAGTTCGGGATTCTGGCCGAGGCTCTGATGATAACGGATACCGGCTTCCGCGGTTCCATCGTCCGAGAAGGCGAAGCGATCCGGGAACACCTGATACATCACGCTGTTCTGAAACCATGCGGGCGTCTCGAAATCCCGCCGGTACACGGTCAGCCGGAAGCCTTCCTGCGCGCTGTTGCGGAGCCAGCCGTGAATACCGTCCGCAGCCGGGCCGAGCCAGAACACCTGCTCACCGGTTTCCAGCCGAAAGCGGTACCACAAGGCCGCCTCCTCTTCCGGCGCGGTGAGTTCCACGCGCCAGCCTTCTGCGTCTTTCTGCATCGGGTATTCGGTCAGAAAGCCGTCGCCAAAGAGCTCCAGCACCGCGGCCGTCAGCCTGTCCGGTAAAACCCGGATCGCAAGCGACAGCTTTTCTCCCGTTCTTACGGCTCCGAAGGGACTTCGATATTCCGAAAGGCGCAGGTCGTGGCGAACCGAAGGCACGCTCTGCTGCAGTTGGGTCAGCTGCGTCAGCAGGTTTCGGGTTCTGCCCTGCAGAGCGGACAGAGCCGCCGCCTCGTCTTCCGAAAGCGGCTCTCCCAGGCAGGGCAGCAGATAGGGATAGACGACTTCCATCTTCTGGCCGCAGTCATCCAGCAGAATACGCAGGCACTCGGCGGCGAAAATCGGCCCGGTACTCCCGGAGGGCGCCAGCGCCGCCAGATCCTGCGCCGTCAGGCCGGAGGACAGGAAGCGCCGCGCCGCGACCGCCGCATCGGCAGCCTGCGGGAAAAAGCGCTCCGCCAGCGGCAAGGCCGGAAGCTGTCCGTCCGCCGGATGCCAGCCGTTTTCCGTAAAACGGAGCGTTATGCACTTCTGGTTCTCATAACTGACGGTCAGATGATAGTTTTCATTCCATTCTTCCCGGTAGTTTCCTCCGTAGAAGACGGTCTGCATTTCGTTCAAACAATTCACACTCCAAGAGGTTTTATCATATCGAGATAGAGGCGGAGATAGGCCTCGGCAGAACGCTCGAATCCGAAGTCTTCCCGCATGGCATTGCCGATCAGGCGGTCCATCCGTTCTGCATTGGCGTAGCTGGAGATGGCCAGACGAATGGCATCCCGCATCTGCCAGGCATCAAAGTCTTCGAAAACAAAGCCGGTTCCGCTTTCGGTAAAGGGATCGAAAGGCTTCACGGTGTCTTTCAGGCCCCCGGTTGCGCGCACGATGGGAATGCTGCCGTAGCGCATGGCAATCATCTGCCCGAGGCCGCAGGGTTCAAACCGGGAAGGCATCAGGAAAAAGTCACTCCCGGCATAGGTCAGATGTGCGGCTTCTTCATTATAGCCGAGATAGGAACAGAGCCGTCCGCGGTAGCGGCCTTCGGCCGCGCGCATGAAGTTTTCAAAGCGCTCGTCGCCGGATCCGACCAGCATGAACTGAACGTCTTCATTAATGATGAAATCATCCAGCATGCACTGCATCAGGTCAAAGCCCTTCTGTTCGGTCATACGGGTGACCATTGCAAAGATCGGCACATCCGGCCGCACTTCCAGGCCCATTTTCTCCTGCAGAGCCGCTTTGCAGACCGCCTTGCCTGCGCGGTTTTCGACATCGTAAGCCGCAGGGAGCATGGCATCGTCCGCCGGATTGAAAACCTCAAGATCAATTCCGTTCAGGATGCCGGAAAGCACGTCGGCGCGCGCATTCAGAATATCTTCAAGCCCTTCTCCGTATTCCGGCGTCCGGATTTCGGCAGCGTAAGCGGGGCTGACGGTGCTGATCCGGTCGGCAAACAGACAGCCGGCTTTGAGATAGTTTGCGCAGCCGTCCTGCATCAGAAATTCAGGGGTAAACCATTCATCGTCCAGGCCGAAAACATCCTTGACAAAAGCCGGGTGCTGCTTTCCCTGGAAGAGAATGTTGTGGATGGAGAGAAGGCTGCAGGGTTTGGCCTGCACCTCGCCGGCATACTGGACCTTCATCAGCATCGGGATCATGGCTGTATGCCAGTCGTTGCAGTGTAGAATCTCCGGACAGAAATCCAGGCCCGGCAGGCACTCCAGAACCGCGCGGGAGAAGAAGGCGTACTGTTCGCCTTCCTCCTCGCCGCCGGAATAGATCCGGTGCCCAAAATAACGCTCGTTGTCCACAAGATAGTAGACGATATTGTTCAGCTCGAGCTTCTCTATGCCGACATATTCATGCCGCCAGCCCAGATCGACGTAGAAATGGAAGAGATGCTGCACACTGTCGGCATACTTTTCCTTGATGACGCGGTGATAGGGCGTGATGACGCGGCAATCCACATTGAGCGCCGCAAGGCTTTTCGGCAGCGCGCCGATCACATCGGCAAGGCCGCCCGTCTTGGACAGCGGCGCACATTCTGCGGCTGCCATCAGGACTTTCGGAAAACTTCTTCGGTTTGCCTCCTGCGGAGTCTGCCGGAATTCCGTTTTCATGCGTTTCTCCTTTTTCGCGGCGCCGTCGGGCGGAATTCAAAGAAGACCGCGGACAGAGCCGGAAGTCGTATGGCCGCGGACCAGGGGTGTTCAAGGAAGGGCTGTTTATGTGCGCGGATTGCCCGCTCGTTCCGGATTCCGCTGCCGCCGAAACGGAATTCGTCGCTGTTCAGGATCTCTTTCAGGGTACCGTTGCAGGGCAGGCCGAACACAAAACCTTCATACGTAACCGGCGTAAAGTTGAACACACAGACCAGGCTGCGCGATCCGTCATCCGGAATGCGCATATAGGCGATCGAACTTCTCTCGGCATCATCCACGTTCAGCCATCGGAAGCCGTCCCAAGAATGCTCCTGCGTATAGAGCGCCGGGTATGTCCGGTACAGACAGTTCAGCTCGCGTGCCCAGGCCTGCATTTCCTGATGCCTCGGGTACTGCAGAAGGACCCAGTCAAGCGGCTGCTGCCAGTTCCACTCGATAAACTGACCGAACTCGCCGCCCATGAAGGTGAGCTTCTTGCCCGGATGAGAAAACTGGTACCCGTACAGCGTACGAAGGGACTTGAATTTGTCCTCGTAATCGCCGCTCATCTTGTTGATCATCGAGCCTTTTCCGTGAACGACCTCGTCGTGCGAGTAGGCCAGCACATAGTTTTCCGAGAAGGCATACATCATCGAGAAGGTCAGCCTGTTGTGGTTTTTGGAGCGGAAATAGGGATCCAGATTCATATAGTCGATCGTATCGTGCATGAAGCCCATGTCCCATTTCAGACAGAAACCCAAACCCCCGGCATCGTGCGGTGCCGTGATCAGCGGGAAGGCCGTGGATTCCTCAGCAATGGTCACCGCCCCGGCATAGCGGGTCAGCACAACGGCGTTCATCTTGCGCAGGAAACTGACCGCATCCAGGTTGATATAGCCGCCCTCGCGGTTCGGCGTATATTCTCCCTCGCGCCGGCCGTAATTCAAATACAGCATGCTCGATACCGCATCCACGCGGATGCCGTCGATGTGATATTCCTCAAAGAACAGACAGGCGGAAGAAACCAGAAAGCTCTGAACCTGATTGCTGCCGAAGTCAAAGATCATGGTTCCCCAGTCGGGGTGCTCGGCCATGCGGCGTTCCTTGCATTCGTACAGAGGCGAACCGTCGAACATCCGGAGGCCGTGCTCATCCCTCGGGAAGTGCGCGGGGACCCAGTCCATGATGACCCCGATGCCGGCTCGGTGAAGGGTGTCGACAAAATACCGGAAGTCATTCGGTGTTCCGTAGCGCGATGTCGGGGAATAATAACCCGTCACCTGATAGCCCCAGGAGCCGTCATAAGGGTACTCCGTCACGGGCATCAGTTCCACATGGGTATAGTGCATATCGCTGCAGTAGGCAGCCAGCTCTTCCGCCATTGCGGCGTAATTGAGACCACCTTCGGGCATTTTCCACGAACCGAGGTGTACTTCATAGATGCTCATGGGCTCACGCATGAAATTGCGGTGAGCCCGCCTTTCCATAAAGTTTCCGTCGTGCCATTGGTAGCGGCTGTCGTTCCAGACGATCGAGGCCGTTTCCACCCCGTTCTGATTGAACTGGGCACAGGGGTCCGTCTTCAGCACGGTTCTGCCGTCTGCGCCGATGATCTGGTATTTGTAGCGATGCCCGTGCCGGGCGTCCCCGCGAAAGGCGACCCATACGCCGCCTTCCGCAGCCTCCATCGGCTCGGGATTCCAGCCGTTGAAGTCGCCGGTCAGAGAAACCTGTCTCGCATTCGGAGCCCAGACGATAAAGCGGAATTCCTGCAGTTCTTCGATCCAATGGCAGCCGAAGCAAAGCCAGGCTTTCTGCGCTTCACCGGTGTTGAAAAGATAGATATCGTCTCTCGGGATATATTCGCGGTGTCTCTGATCCATCGTGTATTCTCCCTTCTGATTGTCCTGTTTCTCTTTTCCGATCTTCCGCTCCGGGTTCAGAGCACGGCCAGCGCCTGTTCCAGATCGGCAAGAATGTCTTCCGTGTTCTCCAGACCGACCGAAAGACGGATCAGGCCCGGAGCGATCCCGGATTCTTTGAGTTCTTCCGCGGTATAGGTGGAATGGGTCATGGAAGCGGGATGCTCAATCAGGCTCTCCGCATCTCCCAGCGAAACCGCAACGGTAATCAGCTTGAGGCTGTCGACCAGTTTCACGCCGGCGTCCTTTCCGCCTTTGACTTCAAAGCTGATCATGCCGCCGAAGTCCTTCATCTGCTTCGCGGCGATTTCGTATCCGGGATGATCCTTCAGGCCGGGATAGTAGACCTTTTCAACCGCCGGATGCTTCGCAAGATATTCCGCAATGATTCTGGCGCTCTCACAATGCCGCTTCATACGAAGCTCCATCGTTTTCAGCCCTCTCAGAATCAGGAAGGCTGCAAAGGGATCCATGACCGCGCCGGTCATATCTTTCAGGCCGAACATCCTCACCTCGGAAATAAAGTCCGCCTTGCCGACCACAAAGCCCGCAATCACGTCGCCGTGGCCGTTGAGGTATTTGGTCGCCGAATGAACCACGACATCCGCTCCGAGCGCCAGCGGGTTCTGCAGCGCAGGAGAGGCAAAGGTGTTGTCGCATACAACCTTGATGTCCGGGTTATAGGCATGGGCGATCTCCGCGACGGCGGCAATATCGGTAATCTTGAGGTTCGGGTTGGCCGGGGTTTCCAGATATACGGCGGCGGTATTCGGCTTCAGGTGGGCTTTGACGGATTCCAGATCCGAGCTGTCGATAAAGTCAACCTCCACGCCGTAGCGGCTCATGCCGTGGCTCAGCAGGGCAAAGGTGCAGCCGTACAGCGTACCGTCCGCCAGGATATGCTTTCCTGCGCCGGCGATCGTCCACAGGCAGGAGGAAATCGCGCCCATGCCGGAAGCGGCCGCAACGCAGGCTTCGCCGCCCTCCAGCGCCGCAACCTTGTTCTCAAGAACGGACACGGTCGGATTGCCCAGGCGGGTATAGATATAGCCTCCCTCCGCACCGGCGAAGCGGCGTCCGCCCTGTTCGCAGCTGTCAAAGACAAAGGTGGAGGTCTGGAAAATCGGGGTCGTCAGTGCACCGTACTGGGTGTCTTTTACGTTTCCGGCATGGATGGCTTTGGTTCCGAAGCCGCAGGCTTCTGTTTTCATTTTTCTGAAACTCCTTTCGTTCTGCTATTCTCGTTTGTTGTACAACAGGCTTAAAACAGCCCGTTTGTCACCTGTTGTTTATTATACCATTTGCACAAAGAATTCTCAATCCTTTTTGTTGTTTTTCTTTGTCATTCTCCGTCCGGTTTTCGTCTATACCCACAGGAAAAGAAAAGCCCGGGAGGTACAGCGCCTGTCTGTCATCCCGGGAAAATGATATTAAAATCGAAGGGTCCGTCGACACCGCCTGCCCGGGCCGAATCGCTCTGCTGCCAGACCGCATAGCGATCCACATACTGCGGCAGGTGATTATCCACGGTATAGGAGGCCATCCACAGCGGGATATAACAGACCGCCTCATCATCGATGTTGTAGCGCAGAAAGGCTTCCGATGCATAGATGCCGGACGCATAGCCCGCCGCCTCGACGGTATCGCAGAATGCTTCGGCGATGTCCGCGCGCTCGCCCGGGCTCAGACGGTCGCTTCGTCCGTTCGGGTAGCTGCCGGTCAGTTCCATGTCGATATAAAGCGGCAGATCCAGCGAAAACCCGTCCAGGGTGTGCAGGGCTTCGGAGGCTTCCTCCACAGCTTCCGTCGGATTGACGGCAGCGGAATAGAAATATGCTCCGACCTTCAGACCTGCCTCCTGTGCCCCGCGCAGAAACGCCTGGGTCTGACGATCGCCGTATATGCTGCCGGTACCCCAGCCTCGTCCGCCGACGCGGATCATCACGAAGGAAAAGCCCTGGTCCTTCAGCGCCTGCCAGTCGATCTGGTTGTTGTAAAAAGAGACATCCAGACCGATCTCCGCCGCTTCCCGGCCGTTCTCGTCGATATAGCACAGAACGCCGTCCCGGCTCATCACTTCCGCATAAGCGCTGATGCCGACATGCAGCATCAGCGCCAAAAGCAAGATAAAAGAAAGCAGTTTCTTCACTTCAGAACGATCTGTTTGTAATTCTTCTTTCCGCGGCGCAGAAGGATTCCTTTTCTCAGTTCTTCCGCTGTAAAGCTGCGGTTGAAGTCCGTCTCCTTCTCGCCGTCGATGCTGACACCGCCCTGCTGAATGTTCCGGCGCGCGTCTCCGCGGCTTGAGCAGAGCTCTGCTCTGACGAGAAGAGCCGGAAGCTCAATCACGCCATCGGTAAGATCCTCCTCGGTCAGCTCGGTGACCGGGGCTTCGCCTCCCGACGCGGCACCGGCAAACAGAGAACGGGCGGAAGCCTGCGCTTTGTCGGCCTCTTCCTCGCCGTGGACAAGCGCAGTCAGCTCCCAGGCGAGAATCTCTTTGGCGCGGTTCAGGTCGCTGCCCTCCCATTTGGCCATCTCATCGATCTGCTCAAGCGGCAGGAAGGTCAGCATACGGATGCACTTCATGACATCGGCATCGCCGACGTTGCGCCAGTACTGATAGAACTCGTAGGGACTGGTCTTGTTCGGATCCAGCCAGACGGCGTTGCCGGCGGTTTTTCCCATCTTGTTGCCCTGCGAGTCGGTCAGAAGGGTAATGGTCATGGCATGGGCGTCTTTTCCGAGTTTGCGGCGGATCAGTTCGGTACCGCCGAGCATGTTGCTCCACTGGTCGTCGCCGCCGAACTGCATGTTGCAGTCATAGTGCTGGAAGAGATAGTAGAAGTCATAGGACTGCATAATCATGTAGTTGAATTCAAAGAAGCTGAGCCCGCGCTCCATACGGTTTTTGTAGCACTCGGCCCTCAGCATGTTGTTGACGGAGAAATGGGTTCCGACTTCGCGCAGCAGGTCCACATAATTCAGGTTCAGAAGCCAGTCGGCATTGTTCACCATCAGCGCCTTGCCGTCGGAGAAGTCGATGAAGCGTTCCATCTGTTTCCGGAAGCATTCGGCATTGTGATTGATATCTTCGCGGGTCAGCATCTTGCGCATATCGGTACGGCCCGATGGGTCGCCGATCATGGTCGTGCCGCCGCCGATCAGAGCGATCGGCGTATTTCCGGCCGCCTGCAGGCGCTTCATCAGGCAGAGGGCCATGAAATGCCCGGCTGTCAGGCTGTCCGCCGTACAGTCAAAGCCGATATAGAAACGGGCTTTTCCTTCATTGACCAGTTTCCGGATTTCTTCCTCGTTGGTTACCTGCGCAATCAGACCGCGCGCAGTCAGTTCTTCATACACACCCATTGCTTGTTCTCCTTATTGTTTGTTTCCTGATTTGAATTTCTCTGCATACTGCAGCTGTTCCTCCGCCGAGAGGAGCGTCGTTTCGGTAATGTGATCGCCTCCGTGCAGGCGGGCCAGTTCCTGCCGCTTTCCTTCGCGGCCGAGAAGCTCTACCTCGGTCAGAGTCCGCTCGCCGGATTCGTTCTTGAGGATCACGTAATGCCGGTCGGCCATCGCGGCAATCTGCGGCAGATGCGTCACACAGAGCACCTGCTTTTCCTGCGAAAGGCCCGCAAGATGCTCCCCTACCCGCTGAGCGGCAATGCCCGATACGCCGGTGTCGATTTCGTCAAAAATCATGGTCGGTACCGGATCGCCCCGGGACAGGACGCTCTTCATCGCGAGCATGATGCGGCTGAGTTCGCCGCCGGAGGCAATGCGGCTGATTCTGCCGAGTTCCTCTCCCCTGTTGGCTGACAGCAGAAAGCGAACCTCGTCTGAACCGTTCCCGGACAGCTTTCCGGTATCGGTGACTTCGGTCTGGAAGCGTGCGGAAGGCATACTCAGTTCGTGCAGCTCCTTTTCCACCTTTTCGGCGAGAAGTTTTCCCGCCTGCAGGCGCTTCCGGTGCAGCTCGGATGCCAGTTCCGTACAGAGCCGGCTCTGTTTTTCCTCTTCCTGTTCCAGTTCCCGGAGGCGTTCATCGGAAGAGGAAATCTCCTCCAGCTGCCGCCGGCAGCTTTCCAGATAGTCGGAAAGCTCGTCCGCCGGATGGCGGTACTTTCGCTCCAGACGGGAGATCTCGCGCAGGCGCTCTTCCAGACGGTCATATTCGTCGGGTGAAAAGTTCAGCGCTTCCTGGAAATCGCGCAGCAGTTCATCGGCATCCGTCAGCAGAAAGGCCGCCTGCTCGAGCTTCTGTCCGGCGTCGCTCAATTCCGGCGCGAAGCCGGAAGCATGCCGACAATGCCAGACGGCTTCCTGCGTCATACTGACGGCACCGCCGTCCTCACCGAGACAGGCGCGGGCGCTCTGCAGCGCCTCGGTCAGCTTCTCGGAATTGCGCAGCAGATTTCTGCGGGCGCTGAGCTCTTCCGTCTCGCCAGGAGCCACGGCAGCCCGTTCCAGCTCCTTCACGGTATCGGAAAGCAGAATCTGCCGGTGCTCTTTCTCCGCTTCATCCATTCGAAGGTGCTTCTGCTCATCGCGGATGGCGCAGAGTTTCTCGTAGGCCTTGAAATAGACGTTGATATCGATGTCTCCGAAGGCATCGAGCGCCGCAAGATGGCGTCTCTCATCCAGAAGCTTCAGCCCGTCGTTCTGTCCGTGCAGTTCGAGCAGCTGTTCGCCCAGCGCATGCATCTGAGAAAGACTGACCGGGCAGCCGCAGACGCGGCAGCTGCTCTTTCCGTCCCGGGTAATCCGGCGCTGGAGAATCAGTTCGTCCCCGTCCGCGTCGATCTCGTTTTCCGCAAGCCAGGCGTCCGCAGCCTGCCTGTCAAAGACGGCCGTTACGGATGCCTTTTCCTCCCCGCCGCGGATGAGCTCGCGGCTGACCCGCGCACCGGTCACCGCTGCGATGGCATCGATGATGATGCTTTTTCCCGCGCCGGTCTCTCCGGTCAGGACGTTCAGACCGGGTCCGAAGCAGATATCCGCCTTCTCTATGACGGCAATGTTTTCAATCTGTAGTTCCTGTAACATGGGTCAAGCACCCCGCGCTTCAGAACAGGTCGCGGATCTCTTCATACAGTGCCTGTGCGGCGGCATTGTCCCGCATGGCCAGAAAGGCAGTATCATCTCCCGCCAGCGTTCCGACGAGACCTTCCACTTTCATGGCGTCCATCGCGCTGCAGGCAGCGGAAGCAAGGCCGGGAAGGGTCCGGATGACGAAAAGATTCTGCGCGATATCGTAGGAAACGACGCTTTCCTTGAAGATTTTGCGCAGGCGGAGCATATGATCGTTCGATTCGCGGCGGGCCGATACATAGCGGTAGCCGCCGCCGGGGACGGTCTCCTTGGTCAGATGCATATCCCTGATATCCCGGGACAGCGTTGCCTGCGTCGTCCGGATCCCGCGCTTTTCAAGCGCATGCATCAGCTGGTTCTGCGTTTCGATGCCCTCCGTCGCAATGATTTCGAGAATCACGGACTGTCTGTTGTCTTTCAAAACGCCCGCTCCTTTCATACCAGTTTTTCCAGTTGTTGATAAAAATTGCGATGGCCGAGTTCAATCATTTTCACGACATGTTCCGAGCAGGTGACCGTCAGCCGGTCTCCGCTTTCGAGATCGGCCACCTGATAACCGTCGACCGCCAGATAGGCCCGGCGTCCGGTCAGCTTTTCGGTCAGAATCATGACCGTTCTGTCCGGCGACAGCACAAAGGGCTTGGTGGACAGGGTATGCGCGCAGATCGGCGTCAGCAGAATGGCGCGGGCATCCGGCTCGACAATCGGGCCGCCGGCAGACAGCGAGTAACCGGTCGAGCCGGTCGGCGTCGCGGCAATCAGGCCGTCGCCGGAGAAGGAAAACATTTTGCTGCCGTCCGACCAGGCGGTGGGCTGAATGCATTCGCCGTAGCCGTGAATCACGATGTCGTTCAGCGCCGTATCCTCCAGGATGGTTTCCCCGCTCCGCTGCAGCGTCAGCTTCAGCATCATGCGCCGACTGATTTTTGCATCCGGTTTCAACGCCTGGGGAAGAAGCGGGATTTCGTCCGGCTCCAGCGCCGTCATGAAGCCCATCGTGCCCAGGTTCACGCCGATGATCGGGATCTCGCGTCCCTGCAGCTCGCGCACGACGGCGAGAATGGTGCCGTCGCCGCCGAGAACGATCAGATGGCTGAGGTCATCCGGCAGATCATTCAGAGCGCGGATCGGCAGGCCTTCCGGCGATTGCCAGTCCTCCCCGGTAAAAACGGGACAGACGCAGCCTTCCTGCCGGAGTTCCCGCAGAATGGACAGGCAGGCTTTCGTCTGGGAAAGCCGGGCATCCCGGAAGGGGTTTACACATACAGCAATCATTGCTGACCTCCATGCGCGGCCTCGACAACGGCCGCAATCATCGAATCCGGTATTTCCGATGCCGTCTCGGATTTTTTCAGATGGCAGAGAAACTCGGTATTGCCGTCCGCGCCGCGGATCGGCGAATAATCCAGCCCCATCACTGCATAGCCGTCCTGTACGGCGGCGTCCAGGCAGAGCCGGATCACGTCAGAGTGAACGACGGGATCACGGACGATCCCCTTCTTGCCGACCTGCTCGCGGCCGGCTTCAAACTGGGGCTTGATGAGGCAGAGAAAATCGGCGTCTTCCCGGAGGAAGGGGCGAATCACCGGCAGAATCAGCCGGATGGAGATGAAGGACACATCCATGACGGCCAGATCCAGCGCTTCGGGAATCTGCTGATCGCTCAGATAGCGCAGATTGCAGCGCTCGATGTTGACGACTCTCTCATCCTGCCGCAGCTTCCAGGCCAGCTGGCCGTAGCCGACATCCACGGCATAGACCTTCTTCGCCCCGTTCTGCAGCAGCACATCCGTAAATCCGCCCGTGGAGGCGCCGCAGTCGATGCAGGTTTTCCCGGCCGGGTCCACCCGGAAAACCTTCAGCGCCTTTTCCAGCTTCAGACCGCCGCGCGAAACATAGCGCAGGGTGCTGCCGCGGACTTCCGGCTCGCAGTCTCTCGTCACCTGAAGTCCGGCCTTGTCCGCGCGCCGCCCGTCGAGAAAGACGGCGCCGCTCATAATCAGCGCTTTTGCACGTTCGCGGCTGGTCTCATATCCCCGCTCGAAGAGCAGTTGGTCCAGACGAATCTTTTCCATTCTTCAGGCCTGCGCGCAGAGCCGGCACGCCTCCTGCACGACCGTGGCGGCGTCAATCTGGAAATCACGCATCAGCTGTTCCCGGCTTCCGTGCGGGACGATACCCTCGCCGAGGTTCAGGAGCGCGGTCTGAACCGGAATGCCGGCCCTTGCCGCCTGCGCAGACAGAACCATTCCGATGCTGCCGGCGGCGCAGACCTCCTCCGCAATGATCATGCGGCCTGTCTTCTCCAGCGACTGCCGGACCAGGGGGAATACGTCCCCGTCGATCTCGGAGAGCTTGACGACTTCCGCGCTGATGTTCCGGGAAACAAGTTCTTCCGCCGTCTTCAGCATCTCGCCGATCATCGTGCCGTAGGCAACAAGGGTAATATCCGAGCCTGCACGCAGAAGGTACTCCCGCTCGGTGTGCACGTCATGATACGGTCCGCATTCTCCGCCGCGGGGATAGCGCAGGGCAACAGGCCCGTTCAGGCGGTTGACGGCCGTATCCAGCATTTCGGCCAGTTCTCCGAAGCTTGCCGGACAGAAGATTCGCATTCCCGGCACGGTCCGCAGATAGGAAACATCGAAAATCCCGTGGTGGGTTTCGCCGTCGCTGCCGACGAGGCCGGCACGGTCCAGACAGAAAACCACATGCAGATTCAGCAGCGACACGTCATGAATCATCATGTCGAAGCCGCGCTGCAGAAAGCTGGAATACACCGCGAAAACGGGAATCAGGCCCTGCTTGGCCATGCCGGCCGCCATGGCCGTGGCATGTCCTTCGGCAATGCCGACATCCTGGAAGCGTTTCGGAAATCTCGCGGCAAAGCCGTCCAGGCCGGTGCCGAGCGCCATTGCGGCCGTCACCGCGACCACTTTTGGATTCTCTTCGGCAATGCGGCAGAGCGCGGAGCCGAAGCGGTCCGAAAAGCCGGGGCAGACATCCTTCAGTTCTCCGGTCTCGGGATCAAAGGGGCCCACTCCGTGATAGATCTCGGGATGCTCTTCCGCAAAGCGGCAGCCTTTTCCCTTTTTCGTCAGAACATGGACCAGAACCGGTTCTTCCATATCGCGGGCCAGGCGGAAGACCGACTCGAGCTCCTCCAGGTTATGGCCGTCCACGGGGCCGAGATAGTTCAGGCCCATGGCGGAAAACATGTTTACGGGAAGCAGGCGGTCCTTGAGATATTCCTTCACCTCATGGGAGAAGGCATATACGGCCGGCGTTTTGGAGACGAGGTCCCGGTACAGGCGTTTGAAGCGGATATAACCCGGGCGGATGCGCATGCTCTGCAGGAGATGGGCGGTACCGCCGACATTCGGGTCGATGGACATATTGTTGTCATTCAGGATGATGACGATCGGCTCGCGGCTTGCCGCGGCCGCGGCAAGGCCTTCATAGGCGAGCCCGCCGGTCAGGGCGCCGTCGCCGAGGACAGCAGCGACCTCATAATGTTCCCCGCTGAGACTTCTGGCCTTTGCCATGCCGACCGCAACCGAGACCGCATTCGAGGCATGCCCGGCGATAAAAGCATCGTCAGGGGCCTCATGGGGCTTCGGAAAGCCCGAGATGCCGCCGTACTGACGCAGCGAGTCAAAACGGTCCCTGCGTCCGGTTATGATCTTGTGGACATAGCTCTGATGACCGACGTCGAAGATGATGCGGTCGCGCTCCGTGTCATAGACGCGGTGAAGGGCCAGCGTCAGTTCCACGGCACCCAGGTTGGATGCCAGGTGGCCGCCGGTTTTCGACACCGTCTCGACAAGGAAGCCTCTCAGTTCATCCGCAAGCGTATTCAGTTCTTCGTCCGAAAGCGTCTTGATGTCCGCGGACGAGTTGATTCTGTTCAAAACCTTCATATTCTCAGTTCTTCCGTTCGGCAAGCTGTGCGGCAAAGGCTTCGAGGAAGGCCGTGTCGGCAAAGGCCGCACGCAGCACTTCGACGGCTTCCTCCGTCAGGCGCCGAATCTCACGCTCACAGGCATCGCTGCCAAGGAGCGCCATATAGGTATTTTTGTTTTCTTCCCGGTCCGAGCCGACAGGCTTTCCGAGTTCATCCGAGGTGCTCAGCACGTCCAGCATGTCGTCGCGGATCTGAAAGGCAAGGCCCAGAAGCCGTCCGAATTGCAGAGCGGCCTCTTCCTGTTCCCGGCTTCCGTCGGCAGCCGCCACGCCCATGGCGCAGCTTGCCGCCAGCAGGGCGCCGGTCTTCCGCAGGTTGATGGCGTCCAGTTCCCGGGCGGAGAGCGTCTTCCCTTCTCCGATCATGTCGAGGTACTGCCCGCCGCACATGCCGTCCAGACCGACGGCATCGCCGAGAAGCCTCGCACAGCGAAGCGCCGCGCTCTCCGAAACCTTTGCATGCAGAACCGTGCGGAAGGCTTCGGCCTGCAGCACGTCCCCTGCCAGCGTGGCAATGCATTCCCCGTAAACAATGTGATTGGTCGGTTTGCCGCGGCGAAGATCATCGTTGTCCATACAGGGCAGATCGTCGTGAATCAGGCTGTAGGCATGCAGCATCTCGACTCCGCAGGCGATGTCCAGCGCGTCTTCCGGTCTGCCTCCGCTGATGCGGCAGAATTCCAGCACCAGCATGGCCCGGATGCGCTTGCCGCCCGCGAGGAGACTGTAGCGTGCCGCCTCGGCAAAGCCGCGCAGCGCCTCGTCCCCGGGCTGCAGAAAGAAAGCCTCCAGCGCCCGATCCGTCAGTTCCTTATAGCTTTTCGCCGACGGCAGAAACTCATTCTTCAAAGGGAACTTCCTCCGTCTCGTCATCGTCCCGCTGTCTGAGCAGCGCGACTTTCTGTTCCGCTTCCTCCAGCAGACCTGAGCAGAGCGCAAGAAGACCCGACCCCTCTTCAAACAGACGGATCGATTCTTCCAGCGGGATATCGCCTTTTTCCAGATGGCTGACGATTTCTTCCAGCCGTTTCATGGCTTCTTCAAAGGAGAGCTTTCTGCGTGCCAAGGCTTTGTTCCTCCCGTTTCTCAACTGTACATTCTGCGCTTCCGTCGCGCAGGCGCAGGGAAATTCTGTCGCCCGGCTGAAGCCGGCGGACACTGCATATGGGGCTTCCTTCCCGGTCAGAGGCAATCGCATAGCCCCTTGCGAGCACCTTCAGCGGGCTCAGCGCATCCAGCGAGGCGGCAGCGCCGGTCAGGCGGTTCCGTTTCCCGGTCAGCTGCCGAACTCCGGCAGAAGAAAGGCGCTCCCCCAGACGGTCAAGCTCGAGGCGCCGCAGCTCGGTAAAGGCCGCCGCGTCCCGCAGCACCGTCCGGGAAGCGGACAACTCGAGCCGGCGGCGCTTCTCTCTCAGGACACGGTCCATGCCCTGCCGCAGCCGCAGACCGAGGCCGTTCAGGGCATCCGCGATCTCTTCCCGGTCGGGCACGGCAATCTCGGCTGCGTTGGACGGCGTAGCCGCCCGTCTGTCCGCGACAAAATCACAGATCGTGACATCCGGCTCGTGTCCGACGGCGGAAATGACGGGAATGCGGGAAGCATACACGGCGCGGGCCACCTGCTCGTCGTTGAAGGCCCAGAGGTCCTCCAGAGAGCCGCCGCCGCGGCCGGTGATGATCAGGTCGATCGTTTCCATCGCGTTTACCCGGCGGATGGCCTCGGCAATCTCGCCGGGGGCTTCCGCACCCTGGACCCGAACCGGTACCACAAGCACTTCGGCCAGCGGCCAGCGGCGGCCGAGAATGCGGATCATGTCATGCACGGCCGCGCCGGCCGGCGAGGTAATCAGCGCAATCCGCGCCGGGAAGGCCGGCAGCGGTTTTTTGTGCCCGGAATCAAAAAGGCCTTCCTTCAGCAGCTTTTGCTTCAGCTGTTCGAAAGCCAGCTGCAGATCGCCGATGCCTTCGGGAATCAGCCCTGAACAATAGAGCTGATATGCGCCGTCGCGGTGATAGACCCGCAGGCTTCCGAGCGCGCATACCTGCATGCCGTTTTCCGGACGAAAGCGCAGTTTCACGGCGCTGGAGCGAAACATCACGCAGCGCAGACTGCTCTCCTGATCCTTCAGAGTAAAATAGTGGTGCCCGGAGGGGTAAATCTTATAGTTGGAAAGCTCCCCCAGCACGCAGAGGGAGGCAAAGCGGAGATCCGATTCCAGCCTGTCGCGGACGAGAGCGTTCAGTTCGCTGACCGTCAGGGTCAGGGCATCCGTCCTCATTCCGCCTGCGCGGGCTTTTCCGCCCGCAGAAAGGAACCGAGCACGCCGTTGATAAAGGCCGCCGCCTCGGGAGAATCAAAGGTCTTTCCGAGTTCCACGGCTTCATTGATCGCGGCGGAATCCGGGACATCGTCAAAGAAGAGGATTTCACACAGAGCCGTCCGCAGAATCGTCCGGGTTGCCGCGGAGAGACGTTCGGTTTTCCAGCCTCTGGCATAGCGGCTGATGGCATTGTCAAGCTCTTCCCGGTGCTCGCTGACAGCCTCTGTCAGGCGGCGGATATAGGAGACGGCATTTTCATCCGCTTCTTCCTCAAAGCCGGCGTCCTCCGCACCGAGGCTTTCATAATGCCCGGGCGAGAAAAACAGGCTCAGCGCCTCATCTGCGGACAGGGCATTTGCCTCCATGGAAAACAGAAGCTGAACCGCAATCTGTCTGGCAGTTTTTCTGGTCATCGCTTCCTCCGGCCTTATCGGTCAAACGAAATGCCGGAAACGTGGACGTTCACTTCCGCTTCTTCCAGACCCGTCGTCGCCTGAATCACATTGCGCACGGCATTCTGGACCGCCTTCGCCACATTCACGACATTGCTGCCGTAAGAGACGGTGATAATGGCATCGGCGATGATCCGGTCTCCGTCAAAGCGAATCGTCACGCCCTTCGGCAGCGTCTTCAGCCCGATCAGCTCCGCAAGTTCCGCACCGGCGGTGGTCGAAAGCCCCGAGACGCCGTCGACCTCGTTGACCGCCGCACGGACAATGCTGGAGATCACGTCTTCGGATATGTTGATGCTGCCGTTCTCTTCCCGGCAGCTGATATAATTGTCACTCATCTGCTGCGCCTCCATAAAAATCATACAGAGTGATTGTATCACGAACCGTCCAAAAAAGAAAGATGCAATCCGGCAAAAACCGATCTTTTCGATTGAAACCTTCGTGAAAATGTGGTATATTCATTTCCACATCAGCCAGGAGGATTGTTTATGGAAATCAAAATCATGCTTGCGTCGGCTCTGTTTTTCGCGGGCTTTCTCTGGGTCTATCTCATCATCCGTCAGTTTCTCTTCAACCTCACGGTTGCCTATCCGACGCTGAAGAAAATGAAGGCGCTCAAGGAGGATCTCATCGGGGTCGGCGCCTGGCGCTATACCAACATTTCGATGGTCGTCTGCGTGCTTTTTTCAGCCGTTGTGCTGTTCCTGGTGATTTATTTCTGCCCGACCTATATGCTCATCTCTTTCGGGGTCGGCGCGCTGATCTGCTTTCTGTTTCTGGTCACGAAAATCAAGCCACAGAACAAGGCCATGTTTGACAGCTTCTGCTCCGCTTACTGCCGCTTTGTTCAGGACGACGAGCTGAGAAACCACATGTTCGAAAAAGATTACAAAAAAATCGACCGCCGCCTGCGGGAGCTCGACTGTGACAGCAGTTTCGTTCCGGAATTCAAGAAGGAAAGCTGAATATCTGCTTTTTCAAGTCTCAAAAAGACCGTATCCGTGGAACATGGAAATCCACTGATACGGTCTTTTTCATTGCCGGGAAACCGTTCACCGTTTGGGGTTCTTCCTGTTGATCTTTGCGATCTTCCTGAATTTCTCTTCCTTTGCCCTGAGGCAGCTCTCCGCATCCTCGGACCAGGCGTTTTCCGTCTGCAGCTTTTCATAGGACAGCAGCCGCGCCGGCGACAGTTCGCCCCGCTTCACCGCGGCGCGGACGGCGCAGCCGGGCTCTGTCCGGTGGGTGCAGTCCTTGAAGCGGCAGCGCGCGGCCAGCGCCTCGATATCCGTGAAGGCCGAGGACAGGCCCTCCCCGGCATCCCACATGCCCAGTTCCCGCATCCCCGGCGTGTCGATCACCATCGCGCCGCCGGGCAGCACGATCAGCTCCCGATGCGTGGTCGTATGTCTGCCCCTGTCGTCGTTCCGGAGGCCGTTCGTTTTCAGTCTGTCCTCCCCCAGGAGAGTGTTGATCAGCGTGGACTTGCCCACGCCGGAGGAGCCGACAAAGGCCAGCGTCTTCCCGGCGGTCAGCCAGGGGGCGATCGCCCGGCAGCCGCCCTCTTCCAGGGCAGAGACCGTGAGGATTTCCACGCCCGCCGCGACGCTCTCTACCTGAGCGAGCCTTGCCGGGAGATCATCGCAGAGATCCCTTTTCGTCAGCAGGACGACGGGCGTCGCTCCGCTGTCCCAGGCCATGGTCAGATAGCGCTCCAGACGGCGGAGATTAAAATCATTGTTGAGCGCCATGCAGAGAAAGACGGTGTCGACATTCGCGGCGACCACCTGTTCCGTTTTCGCGCTGCCCGCCGCCTTGCGGAGGAAGACGCTCTTTCTCGGCAGCAGAGTATGGATCACCGCCATGTCACCGAGGAGTTCGGCCATCACATAGTCCCCGACCGCCGGAAAATCCAACGCGGTTTTCGCCTCATACTGAAACCTGCCCGATACCTGCGCCGGGTGTATTCCCGCCGAATCTGCGATCCGGTACAGGCCTTTTTCCTGTAAAACGACCCGGCAAAGCTCGAGACCCGGATTCTCTGCCTGACAGCGATCCTGTATATTAATATCAAAACAGAAGTCTTTTATGATCTTTTCCCTCCGTCAATCCGGCTTATTTTGAGAAGCAGCGCGCCCTTGATGAGCAGCAGCAAAAATGCCAGCGTGGTCGCGTAAGGTTCCCGCACCATGGTCAGGAACAGCACTGCGCCGATGTGCAGCGCCATCGAGATCAGCGTGATCTCTCTCTGCCCGTTTTCTATTTTGAAGTGCGTAAGAAGGACCTTTACCCCGCCGAGTCCGATGAGTGCGACAAACAGGAGCCAATGCAGCAGGCGGCTCACCGTGCCTGTCTGGGCGTAGGCCAGAAGGCTGACCGCGTACACATGGCCGGCGGTCGGCTCGGGATAGAGCGGCAGCAGCACAAGGCAGATGCTCATCAAATCGACGATGCCGAACAGCAGTTCGCAGACAGAGCGGAGATTGGATCTGTTCTCTTTCACGGCGATCTGCACCAGCGCTTCGCCTGAAAGCAGCTCGTCAACGGAAACGGAGAAGAAGCGGGAGATCTCTTTCAGAGAATCAATGCTCGGTGTCCCCCGTCCGGATTCCCATTTGGAAACGGCCGTTCTGGACACATACAAAGCCTCCGCCAGTTCTTCCTGCGTAAGCCCCCTGCTGCGGCGAAGTTCCTGCAGCTTTTCGCTCAGTTCCAATCTGTTCCCTCCGTTCATGATCTCCTGCGATCAATCATCATAACGCACGCTTTGTAAAGGGTAAACAATCCCGCACTCAAAAGCACGGCGCCGAGGATATCTGTCAGCCAATGCACGCCCGCGACCGTTCTCCCGACCACCATAAGCAGCATAAAAATGGACGAAGCCGCACAGATCGCGCGCTTCCGCTTCGGATCCCCGATTCTGCGCTTCACCTGCAGATTCAGCGTCGGCATCACGCTCAGCACCAGCAGCGTCGTGGAGGAGGGATAGGACGCCTCCATGACGCCGTTGATCGGGATGGGGCGGTAGTTGATGGGGATGCTTTCAAAGAGCAGATAGCCCGCAATCACCAGAAGGTAATAGATCCCAAGGAGAATCAGATCGGGATCGACGCGAAGCAGGCTTCTTCTTTTCAGCAGCTGGGAAAGCCCGAGTCCGCCGAAGCACAGGCAGACGGCGATGGGCACAAGACCCAGCCAGTCCGTGACGGTATAGATCGTCATGTGAACGCCGCAGAGCCTGTGAAACCGGCAATTCAAAGTGGCAAAGCCGATGTCGGTTCCGTTCTGGCCGAGCGGCTGCACATCCACGCACCGGATCAGCATGGTCCAGAGAACGAAGGCCGCCAGCAACAGCAGCCCCGTAAGAAGTGTTCTTTTTTCCCGTATATTCATGTTTCGTTTCCTTTCCCGGTTCGCCCGTGTTCTGATCCGAACCTATCACACGAAGCGGAAAAAGAAAAGAAACGCGCGGTCACATCCGTGACACGAATCGTGTCATCGACCTTTTTTGACGGTTCCTTATACTGTAACATCTTTGCCGTATGGTATCACGCGCCCGCCTGCTTTGTCAACGAATACCGAAAGAAGCGTCCTGATTGTTCCCGGTTGCTATTTCTGTCTTCGCATGGTAAGATTCATTATATTCTTCAGACGCATGAACTGACTGATTCGAAACCAAAGAAAGAAGGCGAAGCCATGAGGGGTATCAATGCACGCTTCCTTTCCGACCTGACAAGCGGTGAACTGTCCTTCTTCCTGCGGCAGGTAAAAGAAAGAAAGGAGGAACTCTCTCTTGAGATCAGAGGCGGATACATCAACATTTACTATCGCGGCGGAAATCTGCTGAAGATTACTCAGAAGAGGAACGGTTACTCCTTTCAGTTTGATTCCCGATACTGTCTGAACAAAGGCGACGATTCTCGCTATGAGCATATTACGGGGCTGGATTCGTCTTCCGCATCGGATTATGCCGATGCCTTTGAACTGCTCATAGACGAAATGCAGAATTGGTTCTCCGTGCATCCGAAACCGGAGCGGGAGTATCAGCATCAGCTTCTTGTTCATAATTCCTCCATCGTCGATATCGAGTATCAGGTGAAGAATCTCATGCGCCTCGATATGCTGATGGTATCAGACGACCGTCTGATTGTCGCAGAGAACAAATACGGTCTCGGCGCGATCGCCGGCAGTGCCGGCCTTGCCAAGCATTACAGAGATATCTGCAGGGTTCTGACCGGCAGCGAACTGAAAAAGGAATTGTATGACTCGGTACAAAGGATCACGGAGTGCAAGCATTCCCTCGGTCTTTTGGATAAACCAGTCCTGTCTTTGGATCAGAACAAACATGAGATTCTGTTTCTGCTTGCCGGCTATCATCCAAAGAGCCGTTCGCTTCATAATGAGATGTGCGGCCTTGAAATAACGATTCCGGTCAGACTGCTGTTCATGTCTGCCGACAACTACATCATTGACCTCTCAGAGGCAACCGCGCTCTGAAGTACAGGAGAAGATGCAGAATGAAGGCTCAATATCCGTTTGGAGAATATGTCCGGGCTCTGGTGCAGGAAGACCGGTCACCCAAGAAGGTCTTTGTTCTCGGCGTATATGCCAGCGCCGTCCATGCAAGATGGAAGAAGGGAAACCGCGTCATCTGTCAGGCTCTCGCCGTGGCAAGCGAGCCGAGAATCTTCTGGGACGGCAATCCGGATGAGGCAGGAGAAATCATCAGCCGCATCCGCATTCCGAAGGAACTGGGAGTATTGGAGCCTGCGGGAAGCCATCTCAACGGTCCCTCCGCGAAGGTTCTTGATGAGCATATTCTCGCGCCTCTCGGTTTTACCCGAAGCGAGGCGTGGCTCTATGATTGTCTGCCGGAGACAAGGCTGAATCCAGGTCAGATCAAGGTCATCAACGAGAGGTACAATCCGCTCATTGAGGAATACGGCCTGAATGCAGTGACCATTCCAAGCCGCCCCTCGGTCTTCTGCGATGAGAAGCGGGCAGAGGAAATTGTCGGCGAGCTGCTGCAGTCACAGGCCAAACTGCTTGTGCTGCTGGGTGACATTCCGATTGAGCAGTTTCTGAGAAAAGTGGCCGATGTTCCGTATTGTACACTTCAGGAATATACGGACCGCTTCGGATATGGGAATGCATCCGAAACCATAATCAGCGGAAAAGCCATCAAGGTTTTGCCTCTTGCCCATCCGAGGCAGATCGGTGCGCTCGGCGCGCACAGCGAGAGATGGCATAAAGCACACGCGGAATGGGAACGGGCAAAAGCCCTTGCGTTTCCACAAAATCGGTAAACTCAACCGTTGGTTCGTGTTAAAAATCCGCTCTTTCAATTATACTTGAGCCATGAAAGGAGGTGCCCGATATGGATCAAATCAAAACAGGAAGATTCATTGCATTCTGCAGAAAGGAACAGGGCATGACGCAGGCCATCCTTGCCGAGAGGCTCGGAATCAGTGACCGGGCGGTATCCAAGTGGGAGACCGGAAAGTCTCTGCCTGATTCCGGGATCATGCTTGAGCTGTGTGATCTTCTGAAAATCAATGTCAACGAGCTCCTTTCGGGCGAAAGAATCATGGCAGAAACCTATGATAAACGGGCAGAAGAGAACCTTCTTGCCATGAAGAAAGAGATCGAAGAGAAAAACAGGCAGCTGCTCAAGACGGAATATCTGATCGCTTTGCCGACAGTAACAGCAGGCATGATCATGGTGTTCCTGGCCTCTTTTCTTGAGATGCCCGTGTGGCTGCGAATTACGCTGATCGTATTCGCACTCCTGATGATCTTCGTTGCCGCCTTTGTCGCTGTAGGCATTGAACAGAAAGCCGGATACTATGAATGTCAGCTCTGCCGGCACAGATATGTTCCTTCCTACTGGCAGACAAATATGGCCATGCATATCGGCCGGACAAGATACATGAAATGTCCGGAATGCGGAAAACGCAGCTGGCAGAAAAAGGTACTGGCAAAAGAGGATTGAAGCCGTTACCGGTTTTGGTTCCTGCAGCGTCTTCCTGTTGACGCCACGCATGGCAAATGCCCCGGGGAAAGTCCCCGGGGCATTGTCTTGTTCGGAATTGCTTATTGGTTTTCGGCTGCCTGCGGTCAGGCCTGGGTTGCCTCCGTGAAGAGATAAAAGCCCAGCGTAAACCGTTCCCTCGTCTTCTAAAGGCTTTTCGAATCTTCAAACCTCTTTCATCAACAGCTTCATCATCATATACTCATTGACAAAAGTTCCGTCTTTCATTCGGATGGCATCCGGTTTTATCCCTGTAATACGAAAACCCATTTTCTCATACAGATTTCTTGCCCGGCTGTTTCCTTCAACAAAATCAAGTTCGATCTGACGGACTCCCTCGCGTTTTTCGGCAATTCGAATCATTTCTTCAAACATTTCTGTTCCGATGCCAAGATTCCAGAATTCCCGCAGAAGCGCAATGGCAACGGAAGCTCTGTGGCGTTCTTTCATCCCGGTGCGAAAAGTAATCTGACAATTCCCGGCGATTCTTCCGTCCACCAGACAAGCTATCATCAGGGCATCCGGACTGCTCCGGGCCTCATGAAGGAAGGATTTCTCCTGTTCCAACGTAAAATCGGCATACTCCTCCGGATATTTCATCAGAAACTCCGTCTCGCCGCATGCTTTGATGATGAATCGGAGCATTTCCTCCGCATCCTCATCGCAAGGGCTCCGAAATAACGCGTTTCTTCCGTCTTTTAACTGAAATTCGGTTTCCTTGAATACCATTGTGTCTTCCCTCCGTTTTTGATGGTTCCTTATCCTGTAACATCTTTGCCGTATGGTATCACGCGCCCGTCTGCTTTGTCAATGAATACCGAAATTCGATCACAGATCCCCGATTGCTCCCTTTCCATTCCATGCCAACGTTCCTGCTATTTTCCGAATGCAGAATAAAACCTCACCTGGATGGCAAATGCCCCGGGGAAAGTTCCCGGGGCATCGTTTTGTTTGGATTTGCTTTTATGCTGTAAACAGATCAAACTTGCTGAGCATACCAGAAGAAGTAGTAGCCCATGCCAGTAAAGGCAACATTCGTAAGGCCGTTCATGCAGTATATGCTGGTATAGTAATAGATCGGGCAGACAGGGAAGCCGCCTTCGCCGAAGAGGGTCTCTTCCGCGCTGTAGAGCAGCTCGTCACGGTCCGGGCCGGCCAGTGTGGCCTTGGCCTCGGCGATCGCCTCGTCGAAGCTCTCATTGGAGTACAGGCCGTAGTTGTAGGAGCCGTCAGTGACCATCAGCTCGAGATAGGTGACGGGGTCGTTATAGTCGGCGATCCAGCCGAGACGAGCAACGCCGAACTTGTGCTCGCCGAGGCCGTTGGTGTAGGTGGCCCACTCCTGATTCTCGAGGGTGATGTCCATATCCAGGACCGACTTCCAGTCAGCGCCGCAGGCTTCTGCGATGGCCTTGTGGGTATCGGAGGTGTTGAAGTTGTAGACAACCGTGGTGCTGGGATCCCAGGCGCCCTCTTCAACGGCCTCGGCATACAGTTCCTGAGCAAGCTCGCACTTGCCGGAATAGGTCTCGAGATCCGCGTCGGGATACATCTCCTGCAGGGTGTTGTACAGCGCACCAAGATCCGATACGCCGGAGGCGAAGTCGTTGCCCTCGGAATCCAGAATTCCGGAGGCGACAAAACCGGTGGCAGGCACCTGACCTCCCTGGGTCACGTTCTCGACGATGTTCTCACGGTCCACCGCGAGGGTCATCGCGGCGCGGACACGCCAGTCGGGAATCTTGTCGCAGTTCAGATACAGATAGTAGGTGCCGACATAAGGGTTGACAAAGCAGTCGCCGGACTCAACCAGGCTTTCGATCAGGTCGGTCGGGAAGTCTTCGACGAAGCTGTACTCGCCGGACTGATAGCCCGAGATGATCGCGGTCTGGCTGTCGCTCAGCCACCACACGATGGCGTCGGGGCCAAGGTTGTCGACGTCATAGTAATACTTGTTGGGCTCCATGCGGATGTAGCTGTCGTGGACCCACTCGACGACCTTGTAGGGGCCGTTGACAACGATGTTCTCGGGATCGGTCCAGTCGTCATTGCCTTCCACGACGTCCTCACGCAGAGGCATCAGGGAGGCGAAGGCGCAAATCTCGAGGAAGTAGGCGCAGGGGGCTTCAAGGGTGATCACGAGGGTCTTGTCATCGACGGCCTCGATGCCGAGCTCGCTCTTGTCCTTCTCACCGGCTTGGATGGCAGCGGCGTTCAGAACGATGTTGTCCAGGAAGTAGCCGTAGTCGGAAGCAGTTTCCGGATCGACCAGTCTCTGCCAGCTGTAGACGAAGTCCTGGGCCTTGACGGGCTCGCCGTCGGACCAGAAGATGTCGTCACGCAGGGTGAAGGTATAGACGCACATGTCGTCGGAGACCTCATAGGACGCCGCCTGTCCCAGGACGACTTCGGTATTGTGCATGTTGGGATCGTCGGCCGCGAGGTCGTCGACCATCTGATACTTCATCAGGTTTTCAAACTGATGCTGGGTATAGGTGGAACCGTCAACCGAGCTGATCAGACCGGGGTCGATCGTCTCCGGTTCCGAGGCGATGCAGGCGTTCACTACGAACGGCTCATCCGCAAAAGCAGAGGCCGTGAAAACCATAGAGAACACCATGCAAAGCGCGATGAGCATTGCCAATGTCTTCTTCATGTTTTTCCTCCTGTTCGGATAAGATAGATATATGTATTCAGTCCCTTTGGGACGAAATACCAAATTGGGGCGTTTTATTTATCCAGTAAGTGGCAGGCGGCGAAGTGGCCGGGGCTCTGCTCTTTCAGGATGGGCTGCTCCTGCCTGCAGCGGTCTGTCGCGTACGGGCAGCGCGTGTGGAAGCGGCAGCCGCTGGGCGGGTTCAGCGGGCTCGGGATCTCGCCTTCCAGCAGGATTCTCTGTCTTTCCCGCGTCACGTCTGGGTCCGGAATCGGCACCGCGGACAGCAGCGACTGGGTATAGGGATGGACCGGATGGCTGCAAAGCTCATAGCTCTCGGCAAGCTCAACCATCTGGCCGAGATACATGACGCCAATGCGGTTCGAGATGTGGCGCACCACGCTGATATCGTGTGCGATGAACAGATAGGTCAGGTGCTTCTCGTTCTGCAGATCCTCGAGCATGTTGACGACCTGCGACTGGATCGACACGTCCAGTGCCGAGATCGGCTCATCACAGACGATAAACTCCGGCTCCACGGCCAGCGCCCGGGCGATGCCGACGCGCTGCTGCTGACCGCCAGAGAACTCGTGCGGGAAGCGGTTGGCGTGCTCGGTGTTCAGCCCGACCTCGTCCAGCAGGCTGTTGATCCGATCCCGCCGCTCTGTCTTTCCCTGGCAGAGACCGTGAATATCCAGGGCTTCCCCGACGATCTCGCCGACCGTCATGCGCGGGTCCAGAGACGCAGACGGATCCTGAAAGATGATCTGCATCTTCCGCCGGTACGGCAGCATGTTCACAGCAATTTTCTGCTCGCTGTCATAGATCGGCGTGCCGTCATAGACGATTCTTCCGCTGGTGGGTTCGTACAGGCGGATGATGGTCCGCCCGAGGGTCGTCTTGCCGCAGCCGGACTCGCCGACGATGCCAAGCGTCTCGCCCCGGTAGATGGAAAAGGACACCGATTCGACGGCCTGCACATATTTCTTCTCGAACATGCGGTCGCCCTTGACGGGAAAGTATTTTTTCAGGTTTTCAATCTGAAGAAGAACTCTCTGATCACTCATTGGCTGCATTCTCCTTCCCTGCCAAAGCCGTTTTCCCGCTCTTCTGCTTCATGAAATGCAGCCAGCAGGCCGAGATATGCCCCTCGCCGAGGTCGGCATAGGGCGGTTTCTCGCGCAGGCAGATTTTCATGCAGTTCTTGCAGCGCGGTCCGAAGTTACAGCCCTTTGGCGGGTTCAGCAGGTCGATCGGCGTGCCCTCGATCGGCACCAGCCGCTCCTGATCCTCTTCGTCCAGACGCGGCGTCGAGGCGATCAGGCCTTTGGTATAGGGATGCTGGGGGCGATAGAAGATATCCTGTACCAGACCCTGCTCCACGATATGCCCGGCGTACATCACCGACACTCTGTCGCAGATCTCGGCGACGACGCCGAGGTTGTGCGTGATGAAGATGATCGAGGTGTTTTCCTTTTTCTGCAGATCCTTCATCAGTTCGAGGATCTGGGCCTGGATCGTCACGTCCAGCGCCGTGGTCGGTTCGTCCGCAATCAGCAGCTTCGGCTCGCAGATCAGCGCCATCGCGATCATCGCGCGCTGGCGCATGCCGCCCGAAAACTCATGCGGATACTGGTCGACCCGCTTGGCGGCGTTGTTGATGCCGACAAGTTCAAGCATCTGAATCGCGCGCGCCTTTGCCTGTTCTTTGCTGATGCTTTTGTCGTGGCAGGTCAGCGCTTCCATCAGCTGGTTTCCGATGGTGTAGACCGGGTTCAGGCAAGTCATCGGGTTCTGGAAAATCATGCTGACCTTGTTCCCGCGGAACTGGCGCATCTTCTCCGCATCGTATTCCAGTACGTTTTCACCTTCGAAGAGGATGCTGCCCCCAGTCACCTTGCCCGGGCTCTGCAGCAGGCCGATAATCGAATAGGCCTCAACGCTTTTGCCGGAACCGGATTCGCCGACGATGCCCATGACCTCGTTATAGCCCAGCGAATAGGAAATGCCGTTGACGGCCTTCACTTCCCCCGCGGGCGTAAAGAAGGAAACTTTCAGATCCTTGACTTCCAGAAGTTTTCTGTTCTCTTCCATGTTCCTGTCTCCTCCCTTACTTCTTCAGACGGGGATCGAGCGCATCCCGCAGGCCGTCACCGACAAGGTTCAGCGTCAGAACAATGACCGTCAGAATGACTCCCGGGAAAACCAGCCGGTAGGGATACAGCGAGATGGTCTCCAGCGCATCCGAGCACAGCGAGCCCAGGCTTGCCATCGGCGCCGAGACGCCGAGGCCGAGGAACGAAAGGAAGGATTCGAGAAAGATCGCGCTGGGAATCTGCAGGCAGGTGGTGATCACCAGCGCGCCCACGCAGTTGGGCAGCAGATGGCGGCGGATGATCCGGCCGTTCGACGCGCCCAGCGCCGTCGCCGCGGTGACATATTCCTGCTTCTTCAGCTGCAGCACCTGGCCGCGGACGATACGCGCCATGGTGACCCAGTACAGCAGAGCAAAGGTGATGAAGATGCTGACGATGCCCGAACCAAGGTCGCCCATGGCCTGCGCAAAGGCCGAAGTGCCCGAATCGAACCAAGCCTGCAGCGGGTCTTTCAGAACAACCTGCAGCAGCAGCACAATCAGGACTTCTGGAATGGAGTAGATCAGCTCCACAATCCGCATCATCACAAAGTCGACCGCGCCGCCCGCAAGGCCCGAGATGGCCCCATAGATGGAGCCGATCACCAGCACGATCAGCGCGGCAACGATGCCGATCAGGATCGAGACACGGGCGCCGTACATGGTCCGGGCCATGATGTCACGGCCTGCGGAATCGGTTCCGAACACATGCGGAAAAACCGTCTTGACCAGCTTGATTTCTTTCGCGCCCTCCACCGGCGTGTCGGTGAGTTCCAGCTCCTGAATCTTCTCGTACTGGCCGTCTTTGATATCCTTTTCCTTCACGACGAACAGAGCGGGCTCTGCATCGGCCTTCAGGATCAGGATGCTTTTCTCCACGGCTTTTTTCAGGGTGAAGGCGTAGGTCTTTCCCCCGTGCTGGACATAGTAGTCGCCTTTTTTAATGGCGTTCATGCTTCCCGGCTGCAGGCTTGTCGCAAAAAAGCCGTCACAGCTGTCCGCGATCGACAGGGCAGTCTGTTCGTTTTCGGAGTACTCCATGGGGCCCAGTTTCTGCGACGAGCGGTACTGGTCCCCGTAGCTGTAAGGGATCAACTTCGGCCCCAGAAACGCAAACAGCAGGCAGACAAGGAAGATGGCAAGCGCCACCATCGAGACCGTGTTCTTCCGAAAGCGCCTCCAGGCATCCTTCCAGTAAGACACGCTCTTGTGCTTTTCCACCATGGACGCCTTTTCGGCTTCCTCCGCCGGCATAAAGTCTTCCTCATTCAGATCGAAGTTCTGCGGGATTTTGTCGGGATCGACCTGAAACGGACTGATCTTTGCAAACTTTCCGTCCATCGCTCAGGCCTCCTTCGACGTCAGCGTAATCCGCGGGTCGACGATCTTGTAGGCGATATCAACCACGAGGTTCATGATGATGACCAGGGCCGAGAGGACCACTGTCGTCGCCATGATGACCGGATAGTCGCGGTTCAGCACGCTCTGCACGAAGTACTTGCCGAGCCCCGGAATCGAGAATGTCGACTCAACGACAAAGCTGCCCGTGATAATGCCCGCCATGACCGGCCCGAGGTAGGTGATGACCGGGATCAGAGAATTACGGAGCGCGTGTTTAAGAATCACGCTTCTCGTTTTCACGCCCTTCGCGCGGGCCGTGCGGATATAATCCTGGTTGATCGCGTCCAGCATGCTGGTCCGCGTCAGCTTGGCCACATAGCACAGGTAATAGAAGGATAAGCTAATCACCGGCATGACATAGGCCTTCCAGGTCGTCAGACTGCCGCTCACAGTCGGCAGCCACTGCAGCTTGACCGCGAAGGTGACCAGCAGCAGGGTTGCCAGCACAAAAGTCGGAATTGCAACGCCGACCGTCGTGACGACGCGCAGGAAGCCGTCAATCCATGTCCCTCTGTTGTATGCGGCGATACAACCGAGCGGGATGCCCAGGACCACCGCCAGGAGCAGCGCGTAGAGCCCCAGCTTGAGCGAGAGCTCAAATTTGCCCTGATGGAAGATGATCGTGGACACCGGCGTCCCCTCCTGCATCTTCAGTGAGGTGCCGAGGTCCCCTTTCAGATAACTCTTGATATAATTCCACAGTTGAACGTAAAGCGGCTTATCCAGCCCGTACTTCGCATTCGCCCTGGCGATCATCTCGGGCGTCGACTTCTCCGTGAGGAACGGACTGCCCGGAATGGCATTCATCAGTAGGAACGTAACGGTCATGATCACTAAAAGTGTCAGAATCGCTACTATGATGCGTTTTATGATGTATCCCGTCATTCACAAAACCCGCCTGTTCTTTCGTTGTCTCTGTCAGAGAAGCCAATCTTGCGTCTTCCGGACAGATCAATTGTCTGATATTATAACGGACCGAATATCAAAAATCAATTGATTTCTCATTTCTGGTTGTTTTCCGGAGCCCGCCGATTCAGTTCGAGTCTCATATAAACCAATTCCTGATACCCGCTGATCCGGGATTTAAAGCCTCTCGGGTTTCTCCCGAATTCCGTAAATCCTTTTTTTCTATAGAGAGACATCGCTCTGTCGTTTTCCGCTGCCACGTTCAGCTCCAGCTGTTCATATCCTGCAAGGCCGGCGCACTCGATGCATGCATCCATCAGGGCACTGCCGATCCCGAGCCCCCAGAACGCCTGATCAATGCTGATGCCCAACTCCGCACGATGACGCACCTTGTATTTGCTTCCGACGGCTTCTATCCCCGCTAGACCGGCAATGATCCCATCGACCTCGGCAAGAAGTTCCATTTCATTTTTGCTCTCGGTCTTGGCTTTCAAAAACCGGCTCTCCTCTTCCGGCGACAGAGAGTTTTCATCCGGATATGAGAGCAGATAATCCGTCTGTTCATGGGTCAGCATGAAGTTGTCATATGCCGCCTGCCCATCGCTTTCCGTGCCGTTTCGCAGCACGCATTCTCTGCCGTCCTTCAGCGTGATGGTCTTATAATATGTCATTGTGTTTTGTTCCTCCTGACTGTTTCTACTGTAACAGCTCCGGCGTATGGTATCACGTGCCCGCGTGCTTTGTCAATGAATACTGATTGCCAGCCTCAGGACCGCCTCTTGATTGCTGTTGTAATTGCCTGCGGTTCATGGTATGCTGTCTGGCAGGACAGAAACCAGAGATTCAAAACTTTTTAACGGAGATGATAAGCATGAAAACTGTCGAACTGTTTTATGTGCCCGGGTGTCCCTACTGCGCAAAGGCGAAAAAGGCTATTGCGGAACTGAAGGAAGAAAACGCTGCCTACGCCCGGGTTCCGGTCAAGTGGATCAACGAAGAGGAAGAAACCGACTACGCGGAGGAACACGATTATTACTACGTTCCGACGCTGTATTTCGATAAAGAAAAACGGTTTGAGGCGCATCCCGGGGACTCTCTGGAGAGAATCAAGGCAGGGATCAAATCCGTATTTGATCAGGCGCTACAAAGCTGATGGCCTTATATGCAATCGGAGACCTGCATCTGCATTTTCAGACCGAGCTGAAAGCGAAGGCCCAGCTCAGAGACCGCAGCTGGCGCAATCATGAACAGAAATTCCGGAGAAACTGCGCGGAACGGATTCATCCGGAGGACACGCTCGTACTGGTCGGCGATCACAGCTGGGGGCGGAATCTCGGGGAATGCGAGCAGGATATGCAGTATCTTTCCGAGCTCCCGGGAAGAAAAATTCTTCTTCGCGGAAATCACGACATGTTCTGGGATGCAAAGAAGACGGAGGCGCTGAACAAACAGTTCTGCGGACGCTTATGCTTTTTGCAGGATAACTTCTTTCCCTGCGATGATTATGCCCTGGTCGGCACGAAGGGGCATTGCTTTGAAGGGCCGTTCTATCTGAATCGTCGAGGACAGATTATCGGCTGGGACGAGAAGAACGAGGAGCGATCCAAAAAACTGGTTTCCCGCGAAGCCGAACGCCTGCGGACCTCCTTTGAGTCTGCACGCGCAGCCGGCTTTCGGAAATATATCGTCTTTCTGCACTATCCGCCGACCAGCATTCTGGAAGACGACAGTGTCTTCACCCGGATGGCCGAGGAATACGGCGCCGAACAGCTCATCTATGCCCACAGCCACGGAGAAAGCCGCTTCTACGACAGTATCCACGGCGAAAAGAACGGGATTCAATACCGGCTTGTCTCCGGTGATTATCTGAACTGGCAGCCTGCCCGTATTCTGTGATCTCAACCCATAATGGCACAAGAAAAATCCGATCGGAGCGTAGGTGAACTGCGTTCCGGTCGGATTCTTTTGAAACGAGGAGCGGTTCCCCGGTTTAAAAAGTTGTCAGGAGAAGCGTCCCCTTGACAACTTAGCTCACAGGGGGATGATGCTGATGATGTCTGTAAGAATATAGTGAAACAGCGGATAGGAGGTGTACTGGTTTTCTATGTATCCGTTCCGCAGATCGATGGTATCGGACGGATCGCCGGGATCCACGCCGATATAATCGCCGCGGAAGACAAAGTCGACGGTTCCGCGCTTAAACTGCTCGATGGCGCTGTCCATGGCTTCCTGGGTTCCGGGTGCCGCAACCTGCAGGTTCAGATCGTCCATCTCGACCCAGCCCTGTCCGAAGCCGGCGGAGACATCGTTTCCGTGAATACGGCCGAAGATGTTCGATTCGATCTTCTTATCCGACATGACGGCATCCACGGCTTTGAGCACATAGGGGTCCCAGCAGATCCGGGAAGTAACCAAGGAAGCGCCGGGGGCAACCTCCGACATGCTCTGGTTGTAGCCGACGAAAAAGACACCGCCCTTCTGGGAAGCTTCTTCACAGGCGATCGCCGGACCGATGGTGTCGGTGTGCTGGGAAATGATGACACAGCCGTTGTCAATCAGCTTCTGCGCAGCGCTTTTCTCCAGGGCATAGCTGCTCCAGGTTTCCGTGTAGCAGACCTGCATCACAGCCTGCGGAACCACCGAGCGAACCCCCAGCAGGAAGGCCGTATAGCCGGAAATGACTTCCGAAGTGGGAAAGGCCGCTACAAAGCCTACAAGAGCCTGGTCTTCCGATATGATCCCGTCCGCAATCATCTGCTTGATCTTCCAGCCTGCCGCAATCCCGCTTACATAGCGGCCCTGGTAGGCTTCGCCCTTAAAGCTGTGGTAATTGTCCGGAACGGTTACGCCGCTCATATCCATATAGGAGGTCTGACAGAACTGGATGTCCGGGTATTCCGGGGCAAGCTCCATCACCAGCTCGCTGTAGCCGTTGAAGAAGATGATATCGCAGCCTTTCGCGGCCAGTTCCCGGATCGGATCTTCCATTTTGTCATCCAGCACGTTGCTGCAGGTGAAGATCTTCACGCGGTCTCCGTACTGTTTTTCCACCGCGACCTTTGCCAGGGAGAAGTTGTAGGTATAGGGCGTGCTTTCATCGTTGTCATAGACGAAACCGACGGTCAAGCCGTCGCGTCCGCCGGAAGGGTCCAGCAGCCGGAAAATGCCGACAATCGCAGCCAGCATGACCACGCAGGTCATCGCCGTGATCATATAAACCCGCTTCATCCCTTACTCCCCTTTCTCATCCGCGGAATCACCCTTGTCTTTGTTCTGCATCTCCGCAGCCTGAATCTTTTTGTCTTCTTCCACGCGGCGCCTCAGTTCATCCTGTGCCTTCTGATCCGCGCTCTGAATCTCGGCACGTTTCTGGGCATAGATCTCATCCAGGTTGATCACGCCCTTGTCGATCAGACGGAAGAAAGCATCCAGCGCTTCCGGATCGAACTGGGTACCCCGCCCGCGCTTCATTTCGTTCATGACATAATCCGTATCCATATGGTTGCGGTAAACGCGGTTGGAAGTCATGGCGTCGAAGGCGTCGGCTACGCCGATGATCCGGCCGAAGAGCGGGATTTCCTCTCCTTTCAGGCCGTCCGGATATCCGCGGCCGTCGTAGCGTTCATGATGATAGCGTGTGCCGTCCACAACGTGTTCGACCAGCGTAAAGTCTTTCAGGATATCGGCGCCGCGCTCCACATGGGATTTCATTTCGGCATATTCTTCATCATTCAGGCGTCCGACCTTGTTCAGAACGCTGTCCCGGATGCCGATCTTGCCGATGTCATGCATCTGGGCGGCTTTCCGGAGGTTGGAGAGCATTTTGTTCTTCTGCCACCCCTTGAAGCAGTCCATTTCCTGCGCGATCAGCACGGAATATTCCGCCACACGCATGGAGTGCTGGTGGGTGCGGACGTCTCTTGCGTCGACCGCGTTGGCAATGGCCATGACGGTCTCATTGGCCATATTCAGCTTGATTCTCTGCTGGTTCAGCTGTCTCTGCACCACAAACCAGGTGAACCAGACAATCATCAGGGAGAGAAGCATCAGCATGTAGAAGAGGAATCCCGGCTGTTCGTAAATCTCGCCTGTCTTGACCAGATCAAACTTGCGCTCCTCCAGGACACGCTCGCCTGCACTGTCGAAAACAGCCAGACGGAAGGTATAATCACCCGCAGGGAGATTGTGATAAATGATGTTGCTGAGGCTGCTCTGCGGAATGATCGTCCATTGGGCATCATAGCCCTCGAGGATATAGCCTACGTTGGGTTCCTGAATGGTATAGTTCAGAATCTCCGGCGCCAGTTCCACCCGGTTGACGCCCCGGCCGACCGTTATAGCCTCCGTGCGGTCGAGCGGCTGCAGCACGCCGTCCAGGCGGACGGAAGCCAGCTGCATGCGATAGGAGCGGACCCCGGTATTGTATTTATCGACATCGATGATATAAACGCCCGTGTCGCAGGGCAGGAACAGTTCCCCGTTTCCGTCATACCAGTTCCAGGAATTGGCGGTCAGAGAAGTCCCCAGGCCTCTTCGTGCATCCAGCAGTTCCCAAGCCATTTCTCCGCCTGCCACCAGCTCATCGCGCTCCACGACATAGATGCCGGCGCTGGACATGACGAAGAGCGTATCCTCGTCCTTGACCCAGATATCATAGTTGTTGAAGTAAGGAAATTTATCCAGCACATGGATGCTGCCTTCCGGTTCCATATAGCACAGGCTGTTGCTGGTGACGATAAAGACGCCTTCGGACTTCGGGTCTTTCACGGTGCGCAGGATGACGCCGCTGCTGAGACCGTCCTCACGGGTCAGCATTTCCTGTACCTTGCCGTCCTTCAGCACGGCAATGCCGTCACCGTCCGTACCTGCCAGAATTGTTCCGTCACCGCGTTCGGTCACGGTCAGGATCATGGAGTTAATCAGGCCGTCCTCGTTGCGGATGGTCTGCTGAATCTCATGATCCCGGATAAAGCTGATGCCGGTATCGCCCGCTGCCAGGATCGTTCCGTCCGAAAGTCCCGTCACGATGCGGGCGCGGTTGCCGAAGCTGCCGCTGTCGGAATTGTAAAGCCAGGAGTTTCCGTTCGGTGCAAATTCCATCAGGCCGCTGCCATAGGTGCACACCCAGAGATGATTGTCTTCATCCACATACATGCAGCGGATGCGCTTGCCGTTCAGCGTCTCGGTCAGGTCGTTCCGGATCTGTTCACGGCATCCTCCGTCCACCACGTCCAGGCCTTTGTCGGTACCGATATAATAGCAGCCCTGCCATTTGACAATCGCGTTGACAACACGGCGCTCCATGCCGACGGCACCGTAAACGTCCCGGAAAGCGGATTTGGCCAGCCGCAGCAGGCCGAGTCTTGAGGACGTGAACCAGAGATTGCCCTGATAGTCATAGAGCATGTTGTCGATGGAGTTGTTGAAATCGTTGGTGTTGATCTTATGATAACCGTCCGTATCCACATAGGATACGCCGCTGTCGGTGGAGATGAACAGGGTGCCGTCGCTCAGATAGTTCAGATTGTTGATGCTCGCGACGCCCTCACAGGTCATGACGTCGAGAAGGGAAAAATCACCGTCGGAAATATCATAGCGGTATATATGATTGGTGGAAGAGCCTGCCATCAGGGTACCGTCCGGCGCGAAAGCGCAGCAGTTGAACAGTTCCTGCCCGTCCGTCAGCTGCAGAGAGCAGAGCACCAGTCCTCTGTTCATCAGGAAAAGCCGTCCGCCGGAGGCGATCGCCGCCACGTTGCCTTTGCGGTCGGCGCTGATGCTGTCGGCATAGTTGACCTCCGGCAGGGTGTTGGCGACCTTCAGGCCGTTGTTCATAATCAGCATCTGCATGCTGCCGGTGGTGCCGACATAGTAATACCCGTCCGTGGCACGGATGACGCAGCGTACGGAATTGGAAGGCAGGCCGCTGGACTGATCCAGCACATTCACAACCTTTTCGCGGATCACGATCGCCAGCCCGTTGTCATTGGTGCCGATCCAGAGACGGCCTTCCTCATCCACGTAGAGACAGTTCACGTTTCGAACGGATTCATAATTATCCACCCAGCGAAACTCACGGCCGTTATAGCGATACAGACCGGCGTAAGTGCCGATCCAGAGGACACCGTCATTGGTCTGGGCGATGTCATTGGCTTCGCCGCAGGGGAGGCCGTTGCTGCTGCTGTAAACGCTCTGGACATAGTCATTATAGTCCGTAGTTTCTGCCGCGGCACCGTCCTCGGCACGGGCAGGCGCAGCCAGACCTGACAGGAGACACAGAACCAGAATCGATGCCACCGCCGCACCGCCGTGCTGCGGCTTGGCATCATTGTCATCGCTTCTGCTCCACCAGCCCCGGACCAGGATTACCAGATACACAGCGCCGATGGTCAGCACCTTGTCGGCAAACTCGATTGCCAGCTGGCCCATCACGCTGCATATAAAGGGCGGCCACTCCTTCTCCAGGAGATAATCCACCACGCCGTTGCCCCATATATTGCCGGTATACCCACCGGCGAAGATCAGATTCAGCGGGACGGACACAATCAGGGCCACAAGCACAGCCAGCGTTGCCGCTTTCATGAAGCCGTAAAACTGATCAAACCAGTTCCGGTGTGCCGCAATCCCGATGATGATGCCGAGCGCAACACTGGTAACGGAATAAGCCGCCGAAAGATGATTGACCGTGCTGTATGCCAGATTTCCCGTCAGGCCCACCATCGCGCCGCATACAGGACCGGCGATATATGCGCAGAGCGCGGTGCCGAAGGAGTCGGCCCACAGGGGGAGTTCCAGCCACTGGGCCATGAGCCTTCCGAATATGTTCAGGCAAACGCACATCGCGACAAAGGACACGATACGCCAGGTTTTCCAATTTTTCATTTCTTCCGGCCTCCTCTCAGATCCTGCGCTTCCATGCCTCAGCTTTGCGCACTGCCGAATTCGGCATAGGTCTCAAACCACTCTTCGTACTGTCCGGATTCCAGGACTTCGTCAATCACGCCGTTGACGAAAGCGATCAGTTCGATCTCACCCTTCGTGGCGGCGATCCGATCGCCCGTAAACTGTGGTTTCAGGGCAAAGGCCACATCCGGAACGATGGTCAGACCGCAGTCCGGATGGTTGTCGATATATACCTGCGCGATGCTGATATCCACCACGCCGGCATCGGCTTTCCCCGTTCTGACGGCATCATAGACGTCTTCGGCAGAAGACAGTCTGCGGAATTTATGATAGGAAGTGATATGATCGGCAGCCATGGTTTCCTGCAGGGAACCGCTCTGCGCAACAATATCGCGCTTTGCCAGATCTTCCTCCGTGCGGATGTCTTCGGCGTCTTCTTCCCGAATAATCAGACCGCTGGAAGCCTGTTCCCCGGAGTAATAATAGCCTTTGGACATTTCCAGAACCGCCGCCCGACTCGAGGTAAAGGACAGGGCGGAAACCGCCAGGTCGTAATTGCCGTTGGCAACGGAGGAGAGAACGTCGGCGAAGCTCATAGGTACGATCTCCAGTTCCACCCCCATGCGTTGGGCAATCAGGCGCGCCAAGTCCATATCCGCTCCGATATAGGAATCGTTCCCGCTCAGAGATTCGTCGATAAATTCCTGCGGAGGATAATAGGGCGATGTCGCCACTGTCAGTTTGCCGGAGCTGCGGATTTTTGCCAGCCGCCCCGTAGCATCATCCGGAATTCCCTTCGATACATCCATGGAAACGTCCACAAAGTTCCACTCATTCTCCAGATAGGGAGAAGGCTCTTCCGCTGCCGCGAAGGCAGGGAGAGCGCCGAGAATGGCAATGCCAACCGCCATGCCGGCAAACATTTTGGCCAGAGAGGCCAGAAGATTCCTCTGTTTGATCATATCTGTATTGCCTCCGGGAACAGAAATCGGCTTTCTTTCCTGATCTTATATTTTACAACGCTTTCCCCATGAATTCAAGAAATATCTGATATCGACAAGGGAAAAACCGTCTCCCCTGACGCTTGATCTCAGGGAGACGGTTTTGTTTTTTTTGAACCATTGATCGGCCAGGGGAAGACGCGGCCGTTCACTACGAGAAAGGCCTCATCCGCCATTCTGGCCATCGGGATGTCGCAGAGAGAGTCGGAATAAAAGCGATCGACGCTGTCCGCCGGGTAGACTTCCAGGAAGCGGCGGACTTTTTCCTCGTCGTGGCAGTTCTTCCCTTTAATCTGTCCGGTCCAGGGGTTCATCCGGGTTGCCATCAGAGTAACGCCGAGACGATCGGTGATCGGCCGGAGCAGAAACTCGGGGGAAGCGGAGATGATCAGATCGTCCGGCTGCTTCTGTTCCAGATACCAGGATTGCAGATGGTCAATATGGCATTCCCAGAACTCATCGACGATCGCCTCGATATTGTCCACCCGGTTCAGGAAGGAGAAGAGCGCTTCCTTCAGCCGCTTTGCGTCTTTTTTTCCCGTCGCCAGATAGCGGATTGCTTCGTCCGCGGAGAACAGCAGTGCTTTCAGCACCGCACGCGTGTGATGCCGAAGGCAGAAGCGGAGAAAGCAGGCCGAGCTGTCCGGGGTGAAGACGGTATAGTCAAAATCATAAACATTCATGGGCGGATATGTGTTTTCCTTTTCTCCATGGTCAGGCTGGTCAGCGCGTAGATCACGGCACCCGCTTCGACCAGGAAATCCACGGCGAGGATCATGGGAAGCGGAAGGACTGCCGCACAGCCGAGGATGCACAGCATCAGCTTAACCAGCAGAACCGTGATCGCGCCGATCTCGAGGATGCGCCCGCTCTCCCTGCAGAAGCGATAGGCGGAAGGAATCCCGAGGATATCTTCCGAGAGAATCCGAACATCGGCGGACTCGCCTCCGTCGGCGTTCATGCTGACCGAAACATCGGCCGCTTCGAACATCCAGGCGTCGTGGAATCCGTCTCCCGCACAGGCAATTCGGGCCTTTTCTCCGTGTACGGAGCGCAGATAGCGGACGGCCGATCCCTTTTCCTCGGGGCTCAGTTCGGGCTTTACCATGTCAAAGTTCAGCGAGGATGCCAGTTTGCGGGAGGCGGAGCGGACATCGCCGGTCAGCATCACCAGGTTCCGGACTCCCTGCGCACGAAGCTCTTCGAGGGCTTCAAAGGCGTTGACACGCAGCGCATCCGCAATCATGATATGACCGCGATAGGTTCCGTCAACCGCAATATGGATCGCCGAACCGCTCTTGGCCGGCACCTGATACCAGATTTCGTGTTCATCCAGAAGTGCTGCGTTGCCGACATAGATCTGGTGATCCGAAAAAAGCGTGCTGACGCCTTTGCCGGGAATCTCCTCGCAGTTCTGGAACCCTGCGGGAATCACGCCTTCCTCCAGTCCGGCGGCTGCTTTCAGCGCCCGGGCAATCGGATGGCCGGACTTACATTCGGCGATTGCCGCGATGCGGAGCAGATCGTCTTCCCCGATTCCGCCCGTCGGGCAGATGTCGGAAATGACAAAGCGCCCGTCCGTGACGGTTCCTGTCTTTCCGAAAGCAAAAAGGCGGCACTCCCGGAAACGTTCGGGAACGGTTCCGTTACGGAAAAGAATGCCGGATTTTGCCGCGCTGAACAGCGCGCCGAAGTGCGTCAGCATGGAAGCAAACCAGATGGCCGTCATCGGAGAAAGCGCCAGAATAATCAGCGCCGCATGCAGCCATTTCTGAGGCTCATACAGATGAAAAAGGGTCAGAATCAGCGTGATCGCCGCAGCAAAACACAGGACGCAGAACGCGGCAAACACGCCGAAAGCCAGCAGACGCCGCATTTTGCTGTGTTCCGGGTCGGCATCCTCCACCTGCCGGCGAAGGGGTTCCTGCGCCTCGTTCAGCGCATCGGGAGCGGCTTCACAGTGCAGCAGGCTGTAACCTTCCGTCTGGAAAAGCAGAACGCCGAGCGCAGGAATCAGGACGGCGGCAGTATATTCCTTCAGAAGGAAGGCCAGCACCGTTGAGAGGAAAATGCAAATCTCTTCCGCCGGGATTTTCCGCCGCCGCACCAGACGCATCCCCTGAAGAACCAGCGGCACGCAGGAGAGCAGCGCAGCAAAAAGACAGACCGGCAGGCGCAGACCGCGGAGAGCCGGAATCAGCGCAGAGAGCAGCAGCAAAAGCAGCGCACCGAGCGCCAGAAGAACGTCTCTCATGGAAAAGCGCCTTTTGATCGGAAGGCGAAGGCGCAGAAGCTTCCCCAGAAAGCCCGAGAACTTCTCCGGGAGAGAGAGGATGGACGGAATCATTCGGTTTTCAGAGCGGTTTGAATTCATCGCGGTTCCTTTCGCAGAGCGTGTACCAGACTGGCAAACATCAGGCCGAACAGGACGCCGACCATATCAATCAGCACATCGGAAAACAGACCGGCACGGCCGGGGACAAAAAGCTGGTGAAACTCATCGCTGCAGGCGTACAGAAAGCAGAACAGCAGGGCCGTCAGGAAAGCCGGCCACACCTTTCGGCGCAGCAGCAGTTCGCAGAAGAAGCCGAAGGCGGGGATGGCAAGCATCGTATATTCGGCCATATGCGCGTACTTGCGCAGGTCGTGCTCAACGCCCTGATCGCTCAGTCTCGGAAGGATCCGAAGCAGCGCGCGGCCGAAAGCCGACTCGGCAAGCCATTTGCTGAGACTGCCGGAATCCGTACCTTCCTGGGCGGAAAAGAGAAAAATGACAAGCATCATCAGAAGCGTCAGGCTGCCGAAGAGAATCAGCCGCTTCGAATTTCTCTTCATCTTAATACCGGTAGTCGAACATCAGGTCATAGATGCAGACCGTATCGCCGTCCTGAATCCCCATCTGCTCAAGGCGGTCGAAAATACCCGCTTTTCTCAGCACCCGGTCGAAAAACATCCGGCTTTCGTAGTCGGAGAAGTTGACGGTCGCGGCAACCCGCTTCAGCCACTCTCCTTCCAGCTGCCAGAGTCCGTCCGCGTGCTCGATGCAGACATCTTCGGCGCCCTCCTGATCCGGCTCGGGCGGGACATAATCCGCCTCGAAGGGGGTCATCGGCGGGAGCTCGGAAAGCATCTCGGCACAGCATTTGACAAGCGCCTCGGTCCCCCGGTGGGTAGCAGCGCTGATCTCGAAGACCGGAATGCTCTGCTCTTCCGCCGCACGGCGCAGATCAGAAAGGGCTTCGCTGCCGTCGGGAATCAGGTCGCACTTGTTCGCGGCGACAATCTGCGGGCGTTCGGCCAGCTCCGGCTGGTAGCGGCGCAGTTCTTCATTGATGATGCGAAAGTCTTCGACAGGATCCCGGCCCTCGGCACCGGAAACATCCACGACGTGGACCAGCAGCCGGCAGCGTTCAATATGGCGCAGAAAATCGTGCCCCAGACCGGCGCCTTCGGAAGCACCTTCAATGATGCCGGGGATATCGGCCAGGACGAAGCTGCTGCCCTCGTTGACATACACCACGCCCAGATTGGGAAACAGCGTCGTAAAGTGATAATTGGCGATCTTCGGATGCGCCCGGCTGACCACCGACAGCAGGGTCGATTTGCCCACGTTCGGAAAGCCGATCAAACCCACGTCCGCCAGGAGCTTGAGTTCCAGCGTGACTTCACGCGCTTCTCCGGGGAGCCCGGGTTTGGCGAAGCGGGGCACCTGCCTTGTCGGTGTGGCAAAATGCATGTTGCCCCAGCCGCCGCGGCCGCCTTTGGCTGCAACATAGTTCTGTCCGTCGGACATATCGTGCATGAGAGCGCCCGATTCGGTGTCGCAGATCAGGGTCCCGCGCGGGACACGGACGATCAGGTCTTCCCCGTCCTTGCCGGCACAGCGCTTTCCCTGGCCGTTGGCACCGTCCGGAGCGCTGTATTTCCGCTTATATTTGAAGTCCATAAGCGTGGTCATGTTGTCGTCCGGGACAAAGATGACGCTGCCGCCCCGACCGCCGTCACCGCCGTCCGGGCCGCCGGCCGCCACGTATTTTTCTCTGTGAAAGGATACGGCACCGTCGCCGCCTTTGCCGGCGTACAGACGGATGCGCGCTTTATCTACAAAAGCCATTTTGATTCCTCAATTGAAAAGGCCGGACTGGTGTCCGGCCTGATTGAAGTCAATTTACTGGGCGAGCTCTTCGTAAACCGAAACCTTTTTGCGGTCTTTGCCCATGCGCTCGAATTTCACGTTGCCGTCAACAAGCGCGAACAGCGTATCGTCCTTCCCTTTGCCGACATTGGTGCCGGGATGGATCTTGGTCCCGCGCTGACGGACAAGAATGTTCCCCGCCAGAACGAACTGACCGTCCGCGCGCTTGGCGCCGAGACGTTTGGACGCACTGTCGCGGCCGTTCTTGGTAGAACCCATACCTTTCTTATGAGCCATGTGATTACACCTCCTGTTAAACCTGTGACTGTGTTATGCCTGAATAGACTCGACCGTCAGCCTGGTATAGGGCTGTCTGTGGCCCTGCGTGCGATGATAGCCCTTTTTCGGCTTCATCTTGTACACGCGGATCTTGGCCGCTTTTCCGGTCTTCTCGACTTTGGCCTTGACGGCGGCACCCTCGACAACGGGCGTGCCGATCACGGTATTCTCGTCGTCAACTACGCAGAGAACCTGATCGAAAGTCACCGTCTCGCCGGCCTCGGCATTCAGCTTTTCCACATAGATCACATCGCCTTCGGCGACGCGGTACTGCTTGCCACCGGTAACAATAACAGCATGCTTCATCGGATAATCCTCCCTCTTTACAGGACTCGCTCTCAGGGCGGAACGGCGCGTTCACTTAAAGCCCCTTCAATGCGGCCTTGGTAGAATACCACCAAAAGATCGGAATGTCAACGGTTTTTTGCCAATTTTATGCCGTTTTTCCGAGCTTTTTCCGGCACGGAGGCAGAATTATTCTATCCGATGACTTTTTCGAGCGCGAGAAGGGTCAGGGCGGGATCGTCGTCGTCAATGCGCAGATCGCAGAACTCGGAGCGGGCACGCTGTTCCGCAGCCGTGCGGAGGCGAACCTCGATCTCCCGCTCACTGCGCCCGCCGGTAGAAAGCCGCGCGCGAAGAAGCTCCTCGCTCGAGGGTTCGACCCAGATGCAGACCGCCCCCGGGTTATTCTTCTTCACCTGCGCCGCACGATCCGGCTCGAGGCTGAGAAGGACGTTCTTTCCGTCCCTGAGAAGCTCATCTACCAGTGTGCGGGAAGTCCCGTAATCATTGCCGGCAAACTCGGTTTCCTCAAGCAGATCGCCGGATTCCCGGAGAGCATTCCACTCATCGAGATCATAGAAGCGGAAGCCGATGCCGTCGGTCTCCCCTTCCTTCCTGTGCCGCGAGGTCACGGGCAGGACGGCGGAGAGATCCGGGCGGCGGCGAAAAAGCTCGGCCAGGGTGTCGGAGAGTCCGGTGCCGGAAGGCCCCGTCACCACATAGAGATTCGGCATGATCGCTGTCTCCCTCAGGGTTTCAGTTCCAGGTAAAGCGCCCGGTAGGCTTCCGCCGGAACATCCCAGGAGACATCCTTTTCCATATCGCGGCGGAGCATCGCGTTCCAGGCCTCGCGGTTGTTGAAGTAGAGATCCTTGGCACGGTTGATGGCGTCGAGCAGAAGGCCGTCCTCGTAGCGGTCAAAGGTGAAGCCGTTTCCTTCGTCGGTGAACTGATTATAGGGCGCAACGGTATCGCGCAGGCCACCCGTCTCGCGTACTACGGGAACCGTGCCGAAGCGCATGGCGATCAGCTGGGTCAGACCGCAGGGCTCGAAAAGGGACGGAATCAGCAGCGCGTCGGAACCGGCATAGATGCGGTGGGCACGGGCTTCGTCATACATGATGCAGGAGCAGACCCGGCCGCGGAACTGGTCCTCGTACATGCGGAAAGCATTCTCATACCAGCTGTCGCCGGTGCCAAGCACAACCAGCTGGGTATTGCCGTCGATGACGGCCGGAACGATGGCGTTGAGCAGATCCAGGCCCTTCTGGTCGGTCAGGCGCGAGACGAGACCGAAGACCATGAGGTCCGGGTTCTGCTCGAGGCCGAGCTCGGCCTGCAGGGCAGCCTTGTTCGCGGCTTTTTTCTCGGGTGCGTCCGCTTCGGCATACTGTTCCGCCAGCAGCTTGTCAGCCGCGGGATCCCACTGGTTACAGTCGATGCCGTTGACGATGCCGCGCAGCTTCCAGTTGTGATGGCGCAGGTGGGCGTCGAGGCCGTCGCCGTAGAACGGCGTCTGAATCTCGGAGGCATAGGTCGGGCTGACCGTAGTGATGCGGTCGGCATAGGCAAGGCCTGCCTTGAACATGTTGGCGCCGTCCCAGCCTTCCTTGAAGACATCGATGGATTTCAGGAGCCCGTCCGGAAGACCGGTCCAATAGCGCAGCGTCTCATAACTGTAGACGCCCTGGAAGCGCAGATTGTGGATGGTCAGGATGCTCTTGGCCGAGGCAACGGGTGTGCCCGCAAAGAGCGTCCGCAGATAGACTGGCACCAGCGCCGCCTGCCAGTCGTGGCAGTGCACGATGTCGGGAACCCAGTCAAGATAGTTGAGCGCGGCCAGCGCAGCCTTGGAGAAAAAGCAGTAGCGCGGAATATCGTCGATCAGGTTGGTGTAGGGATTGCCGTAGCCGAAGAACTCTTCGTTGTCAATGAAGTCATAGACCACGCCGTCCCAGACATACTCCATGATGCCGACGTAGAAGCGGCGCCCGTCGGAACAGAGGTCCATATAGAATTCGCCGCGGTAGATCATCTTGTCCTGATACTCCTGCGGAATGCAGCGGTAGCGCGGAAGGATGACCTTGACATCGCAGTTCTGCTTCACGAGGGCACGCGGCAGTGCGTACATCACGTCGCCGAGGCCGCCGGTCTTGATAAAGGGATAGCATTCGGCGCCGATAAAGGCGACGCTGCGGCGGGGAGAATCAAAGCGCTGAGAATCTTCCGGTTCGGAAACAGATGCCGGGACTTCGGCCGGGGCCGCTTCTTCCGTCACGGGGACAGCTTCCTCAACGACGACTTCTTCAACGACGATCTCTTCCGCAGCGGGGGCCGCAGGCTTCTTCGCCGCAGGCTTTTTGGCGGCGGGTTTTTTTGCCGCCGGCTTCTTTTCCGGCGTCTTCTTTGCAGCAGGCTTTTTCGCCGCCGGCTTCTTTTCCGCAGGTTTTTTCGCCGCGGGCTTCTTTTCCGGCGCGGGAGCCGCAGGCGCTTCCGGCGCGGTCAGGACGATGTCGGCCCCGTCGGCCGCAGCTTTGGTTTCGGTCTTGGCTTTTTTGTTTGCAGGCATATCATTCGGTTCCTTTCTGTGGAATTTGCGCGGCGAGGGCGTCGGTCAGGCGGCGCACTTCGTCCGCAAGAAAATGACAGGATGCGGGATTCGCAACCAGGCGGGCACTGATCGGACACACGGTTTCGAGAACGACAAGGCCGTTCTCCCGAAGCGTGCGGCCGGTTTCGACAATATCGACGATCACGTCGGAAAGGCCCAGAATCGGGGCCAGTTCGATCGATCCGTTCAGATGGATCAGATCGACGTCACGGGAAAGCGAAGCGTAATAATCGCGGGCGATGCGCGTAAATTTGGTCGCCACGCGCAGCGGACGCGAGCGGTTGTCGGTAAAGCCGGCGGGTCCGGCCACGGCCATGCGGCAGACGCCGATGCCGAGGTCGAGAAGCTCGTACAGCTCGGGGCGGTTTTCGAGGAGAATATCCTTGCCGGCAATGCCGAGGTCGGCCGCTCCGCGTTCGACATAGATGGTCACGTCGGAAGGCTTGACCCAGAAATAGCACACGCCCGCATCCGGGTTTTCAAAGACCAGACGGCGGTCGGGATGCTCCAGTTCCGGGCAGCCGTATCCGGCCTCCCGGAGCATCTGATAGACGCTGTCGCCGAGGCGGCCTTTCGGCAGGGCGATGTTAAGCACGGCTCTTTCCTCCCTCCCTCAGATCCAGCACCTCGGCAAAGCGGAGGCTGTCGTCCAGGCGGCGCTGGGCATACACCCGCTTGCCCCGGGCGCGCAGCACGGCGCATTGATCGCGCACCAGCGTGAGCGGCGTATTCTCATCGTAGAGGACCAGCACATCGGCATCGACGGACACATCATCCGCGGTATTCAGCACGGAGAGCAACCCCAGATAGACGGCAAAGCCAACTGCGCCGCCGGGACGGTCCATCCGCCGCAGCAGACGGTCGTAGCGGCCGCCGGAGAGCACCTTGTCCGAGATGCCCCGGGCATAGCCCCGGAAAACGAGGCCGTTGTAGTAATGCGTGTCGTTGAGAACCGAGAAGTCAAAACGTGCGCGGCATCCGTCCCCTTCTGCCAGAGCAGCCAGTTCCTCCAGTTCGCCCAGAACCGGGGATTCGGGAAACGCGGCGCCGATTTCACGCAGTCTGTCGGGAAGCTCCTCCAAAGCGCAGTCCAATGCGAGCAGTTCGCACAGGGAATGCAGAACCGCTTCCGGAAAGCCGCGCCTCCGGAAAAGCGCGGAAAGACCGTGGACGCTTCTGGCCGCCACAAGGCGGAGAATCTCGTCCCGGTCTTTTTCGTCCGCCGAAAGCCGGTTCAGAAGCGCGCGCAGAATCCCCAGATGCGAGAAGGACAGGGCCGTCTCGCAGGGAAGAAGGCGCAGGCTCTCATCCGCCAGCTTCAGAACTTCGTAAACATCCAGGCTGTCCAGATCGCCGAGGCATTCGACGCCGGACTGGGGCATCTCGCGAAAACGGCCGTCCGGCGGACCCGGGCGGTAAACATTCTCGTGATAGCTCAGGCGCTGCGTGATTCCGGGACGGTAGGGAACGGCGCGGAGGATCGACAGCGTCACATCCGGCTTGAGCGCCAGCAGTTCGCCGTCGGTATCGGTGAAGGTCAGAACGCGGTCGCTGACCAGAAAGTCCTTGCAGGCCGCGTAGACTTCATACTTTTCGAACTTGGACATGCGGAAAGCACGGTAGCCGCAGGCGCGGTACAGACCGTGAAGCGCGAAAAGCAGGTTCCGCTGTGCGTTTTCGGGTGCGGGAGCATCCTTGGGATTCATGAGCAAAACTCCGTATAATCTTCAGGTGTGCCGAGAACGGGAAGCGTCAGGCGCATCAGCTCGGCATGGATATCGTCGATCGGGCGAAGAGAACCGTCACGCAGACAGTCCACCGCGGTCCATCCGCATTTTTCGGCGCAGTATTCGGCAGCCGTACGCGCCGTGCGGAGATAGGATTCATCCCGTTCGTGGATATCTTTCTTACCCTCGTCGCCATGATAACGGCTTCCGACCAGGCGCTCGGCCTCGTCCGGCGGCAGGCGGAGATAGAGAACCAGATCCGGTTTCGGCAGGCCCAGACGGCGGTACTCCAGTTCGAAGAGCCAGCCGAGATAGTCGTCCCATTCGGACTGCGGCAGCTTGCAGCACTGATGTACGGCGTTGGAGGTCGTATAACGGTCGGCGATCAGGATGCCGCCTTTCGCGTAGAAGCTTCCCCAGTCGCGCAGCATGCCGGCGCAGCGGTCAACGGTAAAGAAGAGAGAAGCCGCCCAGGGGCTTACCGCCCCGGCTTCGGTGCCGAAGTCGCCGCGCAGGTACATGCGCACGAGGGCGGAGGAATCACTCCCGTAGTCGGGAAACGACAGCGCGCGAACCGGGTAGCCAAGCGCCCGGAGGGCATCGCTGAGGCGGGAGGCCTGTGTCGCCTTCCCGCTTCCGTCGAGACCTTCGAGCACAATCAGTCTGCCGGACATGATTCAGTCACCCAGCAGGGAGCGGCCGGTCATCTCTTCCGGCTGCGGGATGCCCATGATGCTCAGAATGGTCGGGGCAATGTCCGCCAGGCGGCCGTCCGAGAGCGTGCAGCCTTCCTTCGTAACCAGGAAAGGCACGGGATTCGTGGTATGTGCGGTGTTGACCTTGCCGTCGGCGTCAAACATGCAGTCGGCATTGCCGTGGTCGGCGGTAATCAGCAGGGTGAGATCGGGGTGCTTTTCCGTCTCGGCGAAGACGCGGCCGATGCAGGCATCGACGGTCTCGACCGCCTTGACGGCAGCTTCCATGACGCCGGTGTGGCCGACCATGTCGCAGTTGGCAAAATTGCAGACGATCAGATCATACCGGTTCGAGGCGATGGCTTCAATCAGCTTGTCGGCGACCTTCTCGGCGCTCATCTGGGGGATGAGATCGTAGGTCGGATATTCTTTCGGAGAAGGAACCAGGCAGCGGTCCTCACCCTCGGTCTGCTTTTCGACGCCGCCGTTGAAGAAGAAGGTCACGTGGGCGTACTTCTCGGTTTCGGCAACACGGAACTGTTTCAGGCCGCGCTCGGAGATGATGTCGCCGATGGTGCCCAAAATCTCTTCGGGCGGAAAAGCGATGGGAAGCGTCAGCGCTTCGTCATACTGGGCCGTGCAGACATAAGAGAGCGGAAACACTTTCTTTTTGCGCTCGAAGCCGTCGAAATCGGGCAGATTCAGCGCCCAGGTCATCTCGCGTGCGCGGTCGGGGCGAAAGTTCATGAAGATGACCGAGTCCCCCTGATTGATGACCCCTTCGGGCTCCAGAACGATGGGCTTGACAAACTCGTCCGTCACACCCGCAGCATAGCTCTCTTCCACTGCGGCGGCAGCGTCCGAAGCGGGGATGCCGATCCCGCAGACGATGGCGTTGTAGCCCTCTTCCACACGCTCCCAGCGCTTGTCGCGGTCCATACCGTAGAAGCGGCCCTGCACCGTGGCGATGCGCGTGGTGTTCTTCATCGAAAGGCACTTCTCCTGCAGCTGGCGCAGATAGCCCGCGCCGCTGGTCGGCGGGACATCGCGCCCGTCGAGGAAGCAGTGAACATAGACATGGCTGACGCCCTCGCGTTCGGCCATGTCGAGCATGGCGAAGATGTGCGTCAGGTGGCTGTGAACGCCGCCGTCGGACAGAAGCCCCAGCACATGCAGGGGATGATTGTTTTCCTTCGCGTCATGCAGCGCCTTGAGATAGACGGGGTTCCGGAAGAATTCGCCGGTCTCGATTGCGAGGCTGATGCGCGGCAGAATCTGGAAAACGACCCGGCCGGCACCGATGTTGGTATGGCCGACTTCCGAGTTTCCCATCTGCCCTTCCGGCAGACCGACATCCAGGCCGGATGCCTGCAGCTGAGAATGCGGGAAACGCGCAAAGAGGCGGTCCAGATTCGGTGTGCGGGCAGTGGTAACGGCATTGCCCGCCGAAGGCGGAGCAATGCCGAAGCCGTCCATAATGATCAGACAGGCGCGGTTTTTGAGTTCGCTTTTCATATGCCGCTTATTCCTGCGCCGTTGCCGCGACGATGGCTGCAAAGTCAGCAGGCTTCAGGGAGGCGCCGCCGATCAGGCCGCCGTCGATGTCGGGCATGGCCAGCAGTTCGGCCGCGTTTTTGGCGTTCATGCTGCCGCCGTAGAGGATGCTGACCGCACGGGCGCTTCTGGCGCCGTACAGCTTGCGGACGACGCTGCGGATGAATTCGCAGACTTCTTCCGCCTGCTCGGCCGTGGCCGTCTTGCCGGTGCCGATGGCCCAGATCGGCTCATAGGCGATCACGCAGCGGCGAACCTTCGTGCCGTCAATTCCGGAGAGAGCCGCGCAGACCTGATAGGCGATGAACTCCATGGTGAGGTCCTTCTCACGCTGCTCCAGGCTTTCGCCGACGCAGATGATGGGGGTAATGCCCTTCGCCAGGAGGGCCTTCGCCTTCTCGTTGATGAGGCTGTCCGACTCGTGGTGATACTCACGGCGCTCGGAGTGGCCGACGATGCAGTACTTGGCACCGGCGTCCACGAGCATATCGACGGAGATCTCGCCGGTATACGCGCCCTTCTCGTGATTCGAGACATCCTGGCCGCCGGCCGCAACGCGCAGTTCCTTGCCGTAGCGGACCATCGCCGGGATCATCAGGGCCGGGGTGCAGATCGCGACTTCGCAGGTCTTGGTGCGGGGCATGACCTCGCGCAGCTGCTCCATGAAGGGCTTCACGCCGGAGACCAGCTGGTTCATCTTCCAGTTGCCGGCAACAACGGTCTTGCGATACTTTCTGTTCATGATCCTGATCCTCCTAAATTACTTGTCCAGCAGGCAGGCGACGCCGGGGAGCTCTTTTCCTTCCAGGAACTCGAGCGAGGCACCGCCGCCGGTCGAGATATGGGTGACCTTATCGGCAAAGCCGAGCTTTTCGACCGCGGAGGCCGAATCGCCGCCGCCGACGATGGTCACGGCGCCGGATTCCGCCAGCGCTTTGGCCATGGCCTTCGTGCCGCCGGCAAAAGCGTCGAACTCAAAGACGCCCATGGGTCCGTTCCAGACGATGGTTCCGGCACCCTTGACCGCGTCGGCATAGAGCGCAGCCGTCTTGGGGCCGATGTCCATGCCCATCAGATTGTCGGGAATGTTGCCCTCAACGAGAACCGGCTCGGCGTCCGCGGAGAACTCCGCCGCGCAGAGGTGATCCACCGGCAGAAGGAACTTCACGCCCTTGTCTGCGGCCTTCTGAATCATCTCACGGGCATAGTCCAGTCTGTCCTCTTCCAGGAGAGACTTGCCGATGCTGTAGCCCTGAGCCTTCAGGAAGGTATAGGCCATGCCGCCGCCGATGATGATGGTGTCGGCCTTCTCAAGCAGGTTGTTGATGACCGCGATCTTGTCGGATACCTTGGCGCCGCCGAGGACGGCAACAAAGGGGCGCTTCGGATCATCCAGAGCCTTGCCCATGATGGACAGTTCCTTGTCGACCAGCAGGCCGGAATAGGCGGGCAGATATGCTGCGACACCGGCAGTGGAGGCGTGGGCACGGTGGACGGTACCGAAGGCATCGGAGACGAAGATGTCGGCCATGTCGGCCAGAGCCTTGGCAAAGTCGGCGCCGTTCTTCTCTTCCCGGATATCAAAGCGGAGATTCTCCAGCAGCATGATCTGGCCGGGCTGAAGAGCAGCCGCCTTGGCCTTGGCATCTTCCCCGATGATGTCGGTGGCAAAAATGACATCCTGTCCGAGCAGCTCGGAAAGGCGCTTGGCAACCGGCGCCAGGGTCAGCTTGGTCTTCCACTCGCCCTTGGGCTTGCCGAGATGCGAGCAGGCGATTACGGCAGCGCCGTTGTCGAGCAGATAACGGATGGTCGGAAGGGCGGCAACAATGCGCTTGTTGCTGGTGATCTCACCGGTTTCCTTGTTCTGGGGGACGTTAAAGTCGCAGCGGAGCAGGACTTTCTTCCCTTTGACGTCGACGTCGTACACGGTTTTTTTGTTGTAATTCATGATCTTTCCTCCTGAATAGATTGAACAGAATCAAGTTGCGCTGTCATCTGGAATTGGATTCTTTTCATCGGTATTTTAGCACATATTTTGGAAAAAGCTACTGTTTTTTTGTACTTTTTTTCGCTTCTTGCATAATGTACAAAACTGGGGTATAATTCCCGCGGGCAGATTCCCGTTTTTGTCGTTTTTGTCCATTTTTGTTTCGGAGGGTTTTATGAAGATCATCTGCCGCGACTGTCCCCGCGGCTGCGGCGCTCTGAGAACGGAGACGCAGGCCGGCGGGGTCTGTCAGAGCCCGCTTCTGCCCCGCGTCATCCGGGCTGCCCCGCATTTTGGGGAAGAACCCTGCATCAGCGGCCTGCGCGGTGCGGGGACCATTTTCTTTACAGGCTGCAGCCTGCACTGTGTCTACTGCCAGAACCGGGAGATCAGCCGGGAGAGTCTCGGAAAGAGCCTGCGCGCTGGCGAACTGCGGACTCTGATGCTGCAGCTGCGGGACAGAGGCGTGCATAACATTGAACTCGTGACGCCGTCACACTTCACCCGCGTCATTGCCGAGGCGCTGGACGGTCTTGCGCTCGGCATCCCGGTGATCTGGAACAGCTCGGGTTATGAAAAGGTGGAAACGCTGAAGCTGCTTGACGGTCTGGTTCAGGTCTACCTGCCGGACCTGAAGTATCTGCGCGCAGAAACCGCGAAACGCTATTCTGCTGCGCCGGATTATCCGGAAGCCGCCGTCGGCGCTCTGCAGGAGATGTTCCGGCAGCGCGGACCTTACCGTTTGGACGAGGACGGGATGCTGCAGAGCGGCGTTCTGATCCGCCATCTGATTCTCCCGGGACACACGGACGAGAGCAGAGACGTCATCGATTATATAGCCGACAGCTTTCCGAAGGGCAGCGTTCTGTTCTCGCTGATGAGCCAGTACACGCCGATGGCGCCGGATCCGCGCTTTCCCGAACTGAGCGGGACGGTCAGCCGTGAAGAAAACGAAGCGCTGATCCACTATCTGAAGGTCCGGCATCTCGCGGACGGCTACTGGCAGGAAACCGCCTCGGCCGGGACGGAATATCTCCCCGTTTTTGACGGAACCGGTCTTGACTTTTGAGCGACCGTGCGTGATAATGAATCTGTATTCCTTACCCCTTGAATCCGAATAATAAAAGGAGTGTATACAAATGAACTATAACGAAGTTTTGGCCGCCGCCCGGGAATGTGTCGGCCCGTACTGCAAGGCATGCCCCGTCTGCAACGGCCGCGCCTGCGGCAATGCCATGCCCGGTCCCGGCAGCAAGGTGCCCGGGAATGTCGCCGCCCGCAACTATGACAAGTGGCAGGAGATCTGCGTCAACATGGACACGCTGTGCCCGAACGCAGATCCCGATATCTCCTTTGAGCTCTTCGGCCGCCGCTTCTCGGCTCCGATCTTCATGGCTCCGATCGGCGCGCTGGACATGCACTACGGCCCGAAGTACAAAGACTTTGCCTACAACAGCATTCTGATCAAGGCCGCCTTCGAGTACGGCGTGTTTGCCATGACCGGGGACGGCGTGAATCCGGAGATCATGAAATCTGCCGTGCAGGACATGATCAAGTACGAAGGCGTCGGCGTGCCGACCATCAAGCCCTGGAACAAGGAGGCCGTCTTTGAGAAACTGGACGTACTGAAGGCCAACAACATCTTTGCCGCCGCCATGGACGTGGACGGCGCGGGTCTCCCCTTCCTCAAGGCCATGAATCCGAACGCCGGCAGCAAGTCGGTGGACGAGATGCGCGAGATCATCGACTATGCCGGCCGTCCCTTCATTATCAAGGGCATCATGACCCCGAACGGTGCGCAGAAGGCCGTTGACGCCGGTGCTTCCGCCATCGTGGTCTCCAACCACGGCGGCCGCGTGCAGGGCGGCGTTCCCTCCACGGCCGAGGTGCTTCCTGCCATCGCAGAGCAGGTCAAGGGCAAGATCACCATTCTCGTGGACGGCGGCATCCGCTCCGGCGTGGATGTTTTCCGTGCCATCGCTCTGGGCGCCGACGGCGTGCTGATCGGGCGTCCGGTTCTCACGGCCATCTACGGTGCCGGTGAGGAAGGCTACCGCGTTTATATGGACAAGATCACCGGTGAACTGAAGAGCACGATGACCATGTGCGGCGCAGCCACTCTGAAGGACATCACCCGAGACAAAATCTGGCTGCCCTGAATCTCTCTGATTTCCTCTCTGTCAGCAAAAAACCTGCCGAAACCGGCAGGTTTTTTGTATTCTCACATGACGGGGTCGGACCACTCACCGCCGCCTCCGCCACCGCCGCCTCCGCCGTAGCTGTAGGCGACCTTGGTTTCGGAGATCAGGCTGGTCTCGGCCAGCCCGACCGACTCGTCTTCGAGCTGAACGATGCTGAAGTCATCGACGGTTCCGATGACCTGCAACTCCGTATTCACGGAAAGCTTCTGCGGATCATCCAGCTTCGTACGCCATCTCCGGTAGAACATGGCGCCGTTTTTCGAGTACCCGGTCCAGGGCTCGATGGGCTGGTCTCCCTTGAAAAAGAGCAGCTTTGTGGGAACCGTGGCTGTCGTTCCGTTCTTGAGGAGCAAGGTGCTGAGACCAATGGTATCATCCGTCTCTTCCGCTTCTTCGGCATCCTCTTTTTCGGCATCCGCCTTGCTCTTAGCCGAGGCGTCACCCGGAGTCTTCTCTTTTGCTTCGGTTTTCTCCTCTTCCTCCGGCTTGTCGGCCTTTCCCTCACGAACCGGAAGCTCCAGCGCGGCAACCACGTCTCCCCGGTTGAAGAAGCAGGCGTATCCTTCCGTACCTCTGGCAAGGATCTTGCCCGGCCCGCCAACGAAGGGTTCTTCCTCTTCTTCATCGGTTTTGGTTTCGGCAGCAAGGAAGACAAAGCCTTCCTTTTTCGGGGAAACGTAGAACCCGGTCAGCGAGATCTCGCCGCCGTCGGCGCCGCCTCCGCCGCCGCCTCCACCTCCGCCGCCGCCTCCGCCGCCGTATCCGTAGCCGTAGGCTTTGGAATTCTTGGTGTCGGCAGCGAGAAGATAGCCGATGATCTGAATCGTTTCAGGCTCCTCCGTCTCTTCTGCTTCGGCAGCATCTGCGGGTTTGGGACTTTCCGCCGGTTTCGGACTCTCCGCGGACTTAGCCCCCTCTTCCGGTTCCGGCACAGGGACTTCTTCCTCGATTATGACGCACAGGATTTTCCCGAACTCGTCCTGCACCGTCAGCTCCTGATTGAGCGCCAGCATCCGCAGAGGCTCCCCTTCCAGATAAGGATTGTCATAAAGCGGTGTATCGCCCTTTTTGATATATGCCGTCCGCCCGACAGGATCCTTCTCCAGCGTCTCCTCGGCTTTCTGCGCCGGTTTGTCCGCTGTCTCCGGCTTTTCCTCTGCTTCTTTTGCGGCCTTTTCTTCAGCCTCTTTCGCGGCATCCTGTAAGGCTCTCTCTGTGGTTCCTTCCGGAGCTTCTTCCGTATCGAGACGGATAAGCCACTTCTCTACCAGCGTCCCGTCGGAAAGAACATAGCAGTCATCCTGCTCGGATTCCACGTTCACCTGATCGCCCCGGTCAAAGGTCTTTGTCACCGCGCCGACATGGTCCAGAACTACAGCCGCCTCATAGGTCAGGGTCGGCGACGGCGCAGCCGCCGCTTCGGCAGCCGGCTGCTGCCTGAAAGCAAGCAGCGAAACGAGCATCATCCCGGAAAGCAGAATTATTAACCGTTTTTTCATCTCGGTATCCCATTCTTTCTGCAATTATCACATAAGACTTCCTCGATCGTCTGCGGGATCGGCTCGGCAAAAAGCCTGTCGATCTCCTGATCTTCTCCCATAGCCGATGTCAATTTCACAAAGGAAACAAAGGAAATCTCCCCCATGCTCTCAAACCTTCGTACCGTTGAATACGGGACCCCGCTCCGCAGGCTCAGTTCCTTAATTGTCATTTTCTTTGCCATTCTCACTTTTCGGAAGCGCTTTGCGGTATCCGCAGCCATCTCGTAAGGCGTTTTCAAGACCATATTGCTATCCTCCTGATCGCTCATATTTTAGCACTTTGACTGTTTTATGTCAAGATTTTACTCATATATTAGCGATTTAGAGCAAACATATCTCAGTTGAGTATTCCCAGGGTATCTTTAGATTAACATGTAAATTTACAAGTTTATTTCATTGACAATTCACTTGGTATTCCCTATACTGTAGACGGAGGCGATGATGATGGCAAACTTAAGCGGAGCGATAAAAAACACCGTTTCCATTTCTCAATTTCACAAGGGCATGGCTTCCAGGATTTTCTCTGAAGTAAAACAGGGCAATTCCAAAGTGGTCATAAAGAACAACGAGGCGGAATGCGTGCTCCTCTCCCCGGATGAGTATCTCCGTCTGGCCGATGCTCTGGAAGACTCAAAAAGAGAGCTCTTTACAGCCAGGCGCACCCATACGGGCGTTTCTTATCTTACTCTCTCCGAAAACGACGCCCTGGCTCTCTATGGGAGTACGGAAGAAAGGTTGCCCCGCAGAACCTACACCATCGTCGGAGGGGTGAACGGGACGGGGAAGAGCAGTCTGTCCGGCGTTCTGAAAGCGCAGTTAATGGATCTCGGTCCGATCATCGATGTGGATAAAATTACCGCCGAGAACGGCGGGAGCGCCATTCAGGGCGGCAAGATTGCGCTGGAGATGATTCGGGACTGTCTGGACAAAGGCCTCAGCTTTACCCAGGAGACAACGCTTTCGGGCCGCAAGACGGAAATGACGGCCCAAGAAGCCCGGAAACGCGGGTATTCCGTGCGGCTTTACTACGTCGGGCTCGACAGCGTCGAGGAATGCCTCCGGCGTATTGAGAACCGTGTCGCGCACGGCGGACACGACATTCGCGAAACGGATGTGAAACGCCGCTTTGCCGGCCGCTGGGAAGCCGTGGCCAAGGTGCTCCCCTGCTGCGACGAAGCCCGCTTTTTCGACAACTATAACGGCTTTACCGAAGTCGCCGAATATGTCGGCGGCGAGCTGATTCTCCAGGGGAACAACCCGCCCGGATGGGTGAAAGAACTCAGGGATTATCTGCAAAGGTCAGAAGGTTCTTCAGAATCCTGACGGCGAGGTCCATGTTCTCGACGGAGATATGCTCGTAGGGACCGTGGAAGCAGGCGCCGCCGGTGCCGAGATTCGGGCAGGGAAGGCCGCGGTAGGAAAGCTGGGAGCCGTCCGTCCCGCCGCGCACGGGCACGCGGCGCGGCGTCAGGCCCGCCCTGCGGATGGCGGCCTCGGCGCGCGCCGCTGCCTCCGGGCAGCCTTCCAGCACTTCGGCCATATTGCGGTACTGATCGCGTACGGTGAGGGTCACGACACCCTCGCCGTATTTTTCGTTCAGGAAGTCCGCTGCCTTCCGCATCATCGTCTTGCGGATTGCAAAGTGGGCGGCATCATGATCCCGGATGATGTAGTTCAGGCTCGCCCTGTCCACGCTGCCGGACATGTCGGTCAGGTGGAAAAAGCCCTCATGGTCTTCAGTCGTCTCGGGCCGCTCGGCCGCCGGAAGCAGCGCGGCAAATTCCATGGCCAGCAGGGACGCGTTGCGCATGCGACCTTTGGCGTCTCCGGGATGGACGTTGACGCCGGCAAAGCTGACCACCGCCTCGGCGGCATGAAAGGTCTCGGTATTGATCTGGTCCAGACCGCCGCCGTCCACTGTATAGCCGAAATCGGCGCCGAGGCGCTCGAGCGACAACAGCGCGGCGCCGTGCCCGATTTCCTCATCGGGGGTGAAGCAGACGGCAATTTTGCCGTGCGGCAGTTTTTCCCTCAGGAGTTCTTCACAGGCGGTCAGAATCTCGGCGATGCCGGCCTTGTCGTCAGCGCCCAGAATGGTCATGCCGTCGGTGACGATCAGGGTGTGGCCCTTCAGGTCCTTCAGATCCGGGAAGAGCGCAGGAGACAGGACGCGGCCGCTCTCTCCGAGCAGAAGGTCGCCGCCGTCATAATCCGGAACAAGCTGCGGGCGGACATTCTTTCCCGGGAAATCCGAATCGGGGATTGTGTCCAGGTGAGCGATCAGCGCGATGCATGGCTCTTCTTCCCTGCCCGCGGTCGCCGGCAGAAACCCGTAGACGTAGGCATGTTCGTCCGCGAAGGTATCCAAAAAGCCCAGATCCGCCATTTCCTTCTCCAGAAGCAGGCTCAGATCCCGCTGGCGGGCGCTTGAGGGTGTCGTGTCGGTTTTCTCGTCGCTCGAGGTGTGAATCCGGGCATAGCGGAGCAGCCGTTCATATGCTTTCATTTGGTTTCTTTCCTCCCAGAATGATTTGCTTCTGAGTGATTTTATCAGCTTCCCTTTCGTTTCGCAAGAAAAAAGAAAAAGATTGAAACTTTGACTACCATTTTTGATAAAACTATGTTATAATTACTTGTCAGATTGTAACTTACTCTCTTTAGATACGCGGGAGGGATTCAAAAACATGAAAAAAATACTGGTCATGGAAGACGAAAGCAATATCCGCAGCTTTGTGGTGATCAATCTTCGCCGCAGCGGATATGAGCCGATCGAGGCGGCCACCGGAACGGAAGCGCTGGAGAAAGTCAAAGCCAATCCGGACATCTGTCTCGCTCTGCTGGACGTCATGCTTCCTGATATTGACGGCTTCGAAGTCTGCCGTCGGATCCGTGCTTCCGGTTCCAAGATGGGCATTATCATGCTGACGGCCAAGAGTCAGGAAATCGACAAGGTTACCGGCCTGATGACGGGCGCGGACGACTATGTCACAAAGCCCTTCTCCCCCGCCGAGCTTACCGCCCGTGTGGACGCGCTGGTTCGCCGTCTCGGCACCGACGAAGAGGACAGCGGCAACAACGAGCTTGTCAGCGGCCCCTTTGTCCTGAATCCCCGCAACCGGACGCTGGAGAAGGACGGTCAGCGCCTGAAGCTGACACAGATCGAGTATCTGCTGATGAAGCTGTTTATGGAGAATCCCGGCAAGGCCATGAGCCGGGAAGACATTCTTGCGGCTGTCTGGGGCGGAGACTTCAGCGGCGAGCTGAAGACCGTGGACGTCAACATCCGCCGTCTCCGCATCAAGATCGAATCCGACCCCACCGAACCGGAGTATATCACCACGGTATGGGGATACGGCTATAAGTGGGGTTACTGATCCCCGGGAGTTCTTTTTCAGGAAGTAAGCATTCATGTTTAAGTACCTTCGGACACAGCTGCTGGTATCGGTCATCGCGGCGCTGATTCTGATGCTGCTGAGCATCTGGGCGGTAACCCGCGATTACATGATCCTTGCTGTCTGTGTCCTTGTGCTGATCTGCTTTTATATGATCTACCTGATCTTCTGGTTCTGGAAGAACATTTCGGAGCCGATCGACAGGCTGACCGGCTTTGCCCAGGAGATTGCCTCGGGCCGATACGGAAGCCAGCTGGCAGACAGCAGTCAGAACGAAATCGGCCGTCTGACCGACGCCATCAATGACATGTCCGAAAAGGTCGCCCTTGCGGAAAAAGCCAGAACGGACTTTATCTCGCAGGTCTCGCACGAACTGCGGACGCCGCTGACCGCCATCACCGGCTGGAGCGAGACCATCGCCTTTGACCCGGCCGTCCAGGGCGACTCGCTGCGCGGCATCAACATCATCTCGAAAGAAGCCGAGCGTCTCACCGGCATGGTGACCGAGCTTCTGGAATTCACGCGGATTCAGGACGGACGCTTCAACCTGCGCATCGAGACCATCGACATTGCCGAAGAGCTGGAAGACGCGCTCTTTACCTACGGCAAGCTGATGAAGCAGGCCGGCATGGTGGTTCACTATACGCCCCCGACCAAGGATCTGCCCATGATCCCGGGCGACCCTGAGCGTCTGAAGCAGGTCTTTCTGAATGTCCTGGACAATGCGATGACGCACGGCGGCGACGGCAAGATGATCGACGTCACCCTCGGGCGGGACGGCAACTACGTGAAAATCAACTTCCGCGATTACGGAAACGGGATTCCCGAGGCCGAGCTTCCGCACGTGAAAGAGAAGTTTTACAAGGGCAGCTCGAAGAGCCGCGGCACGGGAATCGGCCTTGCCGTCTGCGACGAAATTGTCTCCCGGCACAAGGGCCGCCTGGACATCTACAATGCCGACGGGGGCGGCTGCATGGTCGTGATCTATCTCCCCATCAGCACAAGAACATCCTGATACAGAATTATAAAACCTGGAGTTAACCTGCATGTCTGAAAACAACAAATCCTGCGGCTTCAGAACCTCGATCGGCGGTCAGGCCCTGATTGAAGGCATTCTGATGCGCGGACCCAAAAAGCAGGCCATTGTCTGCCGGACCGAAGAGGGGCTGGTCGAGAAGGAGGAAGATCTGCATCCGCTGCGAGATCGCTTCCCGGTTTTCGGCTGGCCGCTTCTTCGCGGATGCGTCATTTTCGTCGATTCTCTGGTCAAGGGAATGCAGGCCCTCACCTATTCCGCCAGCCTGGTACCGCTGGAGGAGCAGGGAGAGCCTGACAAGATTGACCAGTGGATCACCGAACACTTTCCGGAAGAAAAGGCAGCAAAGCTGATCATCTATGTGGCCGTGGTTCTCGGCGTTCTTTTGTCCGTCTTTCTTTTTATCGTCCTGCCGACTTTTCTTGTGTCTCTGATCAAACCGCTGACCGAAAGCTATCTGATCCGCAACCTGTCGGAAGGTCTGTTCAAGGTCATTATCCTGATCGGATACATGGCGCTGGTAGGCAACATGAAAGACGTAAAGCGGCTGTTCTCCTATCACGGCGCCGAACACAAGACGATTTTCTGCTATGAGCACGGCAAAGAGCTGACGGTTGAGAATGTCCGGCCGGAATCGCGCTTTCATCCGCGCTGCGGAACCAGTTTTCTGCTGGTCGTGGTGCTGGTCAGCATTCTGGTCAACGCGCTGGTGCGCGTCAGCAATCCCTTTGCCCGGGTCGGCTGTCACCTGCTGCTGCTTCCCGTCGTAGTCGGGATTAGCTATGAAATCAACCGCTGGTGCGGCATGCACGACAACGCGCTTTCCGCGTTTCTGTCGGCACCCGGCAAGTGGCTGCAGCGCATCACCACCAACGAGCCCGACGACGGGATGATCGAGTGCGCAATTCGCGCCATGGAGCTGGTCATTCCGGATGAGAAAGGCTCTGACGAATGGGGAAAATAAAGTATGAAGACCTATAACGATCTGACGCTCACGATCCGCAAGGAGCTGATTGCACAGGGCGTGGAAAGTGCCCAGCTGGAATCGCGCCTGCTTGTCGCCCATGCCGCCGGGAAAACGGTCCCTGAACTGCTGCGGGACATGAATCTCTACACCACCGACGCCATTGTCGATAAGGCCATGTCCTATCTTCAGCGCCGCACGGAAGGCGAACCTGTCGCCTATATCACCGGTTCCTGGGAGTTTTACGGGATTCCGCTCGCGGTGACGCCGGATGTTCTGATTCCCCGCATGGATACCGAGGTCATGATCGACGCCGTCAAGGAGCTGCTGGTCGGACGGAAGATGGACGCCAGAATTCTGGACCTCTGCTGCGGCAGCGGCTGCATCGCCTGCGCCCTTGCCAAAGAGATGCCGGCGACCAGGCTGGTCTGTGTCGATATCAGCGCAAGCGCCCTGCAGGTCTGTCGCCTGAACATTGACCGGAACCATCTCGAATCCCGCGTCCTGTGCATGCAGGCGGACGCGCTCAGCTCTCCGCCGCTGGGGATCGGTCTGTTCGACGTGATTGTTTCCAATCCCCCCTACATTGCCACCGAAGAAATCGACACCCTGGACCCCTCCGTCCGGGATCATGAGCCTTTCTGGGCGCTGGACGGCGGCGAAGACGGTCTGAAGTTTTACAAGGGCATTATCAAGCACTGGCGGACGGTGCTGCGTCCCGGCGGTCTGATTTTCTTTGAAGTCGGCGAAAACCAGGCGGAAACGGTGACGGATATGCTGCTGCGTGCCGGTTTTGCGGAGGCGGAGTGCCGGGAAGACAGCGCCGGCATCCCCCGCGTTGTCATCGGCCGTACCAGCGAGAATGAATCGGTTTAATAAAAAATGAAATAAAGGAGAACGCAGTCATGGCTGAGAAAGAAAAGAAGAAAACCGCCGCCGTCGCAAGCCCGGCGAACCCCGACAAGAAAAAAGCGCTCGAAACCGCCATTGCCAAAATCGAACGGGATTACGGCAAGGGCACCATCATGCGTCTGGGCGATGACCTTCCCGTGAACGTGGAAGCGCTCTCGACCGGTTCCCTTTCGCTGGACCTGGCGCTGGGGATCGGCGGCGTACCCAGAGGGAGAATCGTCGAGATCTACGGCCCCGAAGCCTCGGGCAAGACCACCCTTGCGCTGCACGTAGTCGCCTCCGCGCAGAAGAGCGGCGGCGAGGCCGCCTATATTGACGTCGAGCATGCCCTCGAGCCCGCCTATGCCCGCGCTCTCGGCGTGGATATCGACAGCCTGCTGATTTCGCAGCCGGATACCGGCGAGCAGGCGCTGGATATCACCGAATCGCTGGTGCGTTCCGGCGCGGTGGACGTCGTGGTGGTTGACTCGGTCGCGGCGCTGATTCCCCGCACGGAACTGGAAGGCGAAATCGGCGACTCCGTCGTCGGTGTGCTCGCCCGCCTGATGAGCCAGGCCATGCGCAGACTGGCCGGCGCCATTTCGAAGAACAACTGCACCGTCATCTTCATCAACCAGCTGCGCCAGAAGATCGGCGTCATGTACGGCAACCCCGAGACCACGCCCGGCGGTCTGGCCCTGAAATATTACGCCAGCGTACGCATCGACGTACGCCGGGTCGAGTCGCTGAAGGTCGGCGGCGAGATCATCGGCAACCACACCCGCGCCAAGGTCGTCAAGAACAAGGTCGCGCCTCCCTTCAAGGAAGCGGAGTTCGACATCATGTACGGCGAAGGCATTTCGCGCGTGGGCGAGATTGTCGATCTGGGTGTCAAGCTGGGAATCATCGATAAGGGCGGCGCCTGGTTTACGATCAAGGATCAGCGGATTCAGGGCCGCGACGCGGTGAAGCAGTATCTGCTGGACAATCCCGAGGTCAGCGAAGAGATTGAGACGGAAATCCGCGACAATGCCTGGAAGCTGATGTCGCCGCAGGCACGCCGCGCCGCGCAGGCAACGGGACGGGCCGTCGAAGCCGTTGACATCTCGGCCGACGATTTTGATCAGGGATGATTCTCCGCTCCCTGAAGCAGAAGGGCTCAGAACGCGTTACACTGATTCTGGAGGACGGAGAAGAAATTCCGTCGACCCTCGGGGTCGTGACGGAGCTGCGCCTCTATGCGGGGAAAGACCTCGACGAGGCGGAGCTGAAGCTTCTCCGGGAAAAGACCGACCTGGCGGCCGCGCGGGATCATGCCCTTCTGCTTCTGTCGCAGCGCATGCACTCGCAGAAGGAACTGCGCGATAAACTGATCCGAAAAGGCGAGAGCGCGGAGGCCGCGGAGGCGGCCATCGCCTGGCTCGCAGATCACGGATATCTGGACGACGCAGGCTATGCCGGTTCCGTCGTCCGCCACTATTCTCTGAAAGGCTACGGCGCTCAGCGGATCCGGTCCGAGCTCTCCCGGCGCGGGCTTCCCCGCGAGCTCTGGGAAGACGCGCTGGAGGAAATTTCGGAACCCGGCGAACAGATCGACGCGTTTCTGCAGAAGCGCCTGAAAAACCCGGAGGACCGGAAAGAAGTACAGAAACTCAGTGCTGCCCTGCTGCGGCGCGGTTATTCCTGGGAGGAAATCCGCGCTGCTTTTCAAAAATTTCGCCGCGCTGACTGACAGGAGGGATTCATTTTGCCGACATTTGCACTGACTTCTCTCGGCTGCGCAAAGAATCTTGTCAACAGCGAGCAGATGCTCTTTCTCCTGCAGGAGGCAGGTTTCCGGAACGTTCCGGACGCCGACGGCGCGGATTTTGCCGTCATTAACACCTGCGGCTTCATCGACGCGGCCAAATCCGAAGCGATCGACTGCATTCTGGAGCACGCCGCGCTGAAGGCGGAAGGCCGGCTCGGGGCCATCATCGTCACCGGCTGTCTTTCCGAGCGCTATCAGAAGGAAATCCAGCAGGAGCTGCCGGAGATTGACGCCGTGCTCGGCGTCGGCAGCTTCGGCGAGATTGTCCGTGCGGCGGAAGCGGTTCTTGAACACAGACCGTTTCGTTCTTTCCTTGACAGCAGCGCTCCCGTGGACGAGATTCCCCGCGTTGTATCGACAGGGCCGGGCTGGGCCTGGCTTCGGATTGCCGAAGGCTGCGACAACTTCTGTGCTTTCTGTGCCATCCCCTATATCCGTGGGCGCTACCGCTCCCGCGATATGGATGCGGTCGTCCGCGAGGCGGAAGGTCTTGCGGAAGCAGGGATCAAAGAACTCATCGTCATCGCGCAGGACATCACCCGCTACGGGACGGACCGTTACGGCAGGCGATGTCTCAGTGATCTCTGCCGGCGGCTTTTCGCGATCGAAGGAATTCAGTGGATCCGTCTGCACTATCTCTACCCCGATCAGTTTGACGACGAACTGATTGACGAGATCGCACAGAACCCGAAGATTCTGAAATATCTGGACATTCCGATCCAGCATATCAACAATGAGATTCTCCGCCGCATGAACCGGCACGGCTCCGGCGACGAGATCCGCGCCCTGCTGAAAACGCTGCGGGAGCGCATTCCCGGTCTGGTCCTGCGGACCAGCCTGATCACCGGGCTTCCCGGCGAGGGAGAAGAAGAGTTTGAAGAACTCTGCCTCTTCCTGCGGGAGGCCAAAATCGAGCGGGCCGGCGTATTCCCCTTCTCCCCGGAGGAGGGCACGCCCGCTGCCGAGATGACTCACGTTGACGCGGAAACGGCGGCGCAGCGCGCCGATCGGATTCTGCAGCTTCAGGGAGAATTTCTGGATGCCTTTGCCGAAAAACAGGTCGGCAGAACGCTGCCGATCCTGATCGAACGGTATGATGAAGAGGAAGCCTGCTGGATCGGCCGCAGCTATGCCGATTCGCCGGAGATTGACTCCTTCGTCTGTATCTCCGGCCGCTGCCGTCCGGGAGAGATTCAGCCGGTCCGGATCTGCCGTGCCGAGAACGGCATCCTGTACGGCAAACTCTGTGAGGAGGCAACGCGATGTTGAGCACGACCGCAAACAAGATCACCGTCTTCCGGATTCTGCTTGTTCCCGTCTTTCTGCTGCTCTGCTACGGCGGGCTGCGGATTCCGGCGCTGATCGTCTTTCTTCTGGCAAGTCTGACAGACATGGTCGACGGCTATATCGCCCGCCGTTATCGCCAGATTACGGATTTCGGCAAATTCATGGATCCGCTGGCCGACAAGATTCTCGTTCTGGCTGCCATGTGTTATTTTGTCGAGGTCGGCCGTATACCCGGCTGGGCGCTGGCCATTGTGCTGCTGCGGGAGTTTGCCGTTTCAGGCATGCGTCTGGTCGCCATCGAACAGGGTCGGGTCATTGCCGCCGCCTGGTCCGGCAAAATCAAGACCGCTGCCACGATGATCTGCCTCTGTCTGATGCTGCTGATCGGTCCGCCCGAGCCCTGGGACTCGGCCCCGGATTTCATCGCGCAGATCAGCACGGCCGTCATTCTGATCACCACCGTTTATTCCGGTATCGAATACTTTTGGAAAAACCGCGACGTGTTCCGCCGCGTCGATTGAGAAGGAGCGTTTTCTATGTATCTCTACAATTCTGCAAGCCGTAAAAAAGAACTCTTTGTTCCCAACCATCCGGATATCGTCAAGATGTACACCTGCGGTCCCACCGTGTATCACTATGCCCACATCGGAAACCTGCGCTCGTATATCATGGAGGATGTCCTTGAGAAATACCTGCGTTATCTCGGATATCCCGTCAAGCGCGTCATGAACATCACCGACGTCGGCCACCTGACTTCCGATGCCGATGAAGGCGAAGACAAGATGCTCAAGGGCGCCAAGCGCGAGCACAAGTCGGTCATGGAGATCGCCAAATTCTATACCGACGCCTTCTTTTCGGACTGCGCGAAGCTGAATATCAAGACGCCGGACGTGGTGGAGCCCGCAACCAACTGCATCGACGACTATATCCGCATCATCACCAAGCTGATGGATACCGGCTATGCCTATTTCGCCGGCGGCAATGTCTATTTCGACACTTCGAAGCTGGAGCGCTATTATATCTTCAATGACTTCAGCGCCGAGGACCTGGATGTCGGCGTGCGCGAAGGCGTGGAAGAGGATCCCAACAAGCGCAACCGGAACGACTTCGTGCTCTGGTTTACCAAGTCCAAGTTCGAGGACCAGGCGCTGAAATGGAATTCGCCCTGGGGCGTCGGCTATCCCGGCTGGCATATTGAATGCTCGGGCATCTCGATGAAGCATCTGGGCGAAGATCTTGACATTCACTGCGGCGGCATTGACAACGCCTTCCCGCACCATACCAACGAGATTGCCCAGTCGGAGTCCTATCTCGGACACAAGTGGTGCAACTGGTGGATGCACGTGCTGCATCTGAACACCCAGACCGGCAAGATGTCCAAGTCGTCCGGCGAATTTCTGACCGTTTCCCTGCTGGAGCAGAAAGGCTATGATCCGCTCAGCTACCGCTTCTTCTGCCTGCAGAGTCACTACCGCAAAGCCCTTGTCTTCACCTGGGAGAACCTGGACAACGCGCAGCTTGCCTATCAGAAGCTGATCGCCCGGATTGCCGCGCTGAAGCCCGTCGACGGTCCCGTCGACGAAGAAGTCTTCGCGGCGCAGGCCGAGAAGTTCAAAGCCGCCATGGACAACGACCTGAACACCTCTCTGGCTGTGACCTCGCTGTATGACGCGCTGAAGGTCAAGGCCAACGACGCCACCAAGCTGGCGCTGATTCAGGACTTTGACCGGGTGCTGAGCCTCAGTCTCATCGAGAAAGCCGACAGAAAGCGCGAAGAACTCAGCCGTCAGGCGGCAGCGCCCGCTGCCGGTTCCGGCTTCAGCATCATCGCCGAAGACGGCGTGGAGGACCCCGCCATCAGCGAAAAGATCGAAGCCCGCCGCGCAGCCAAGAAGGCGAAGGACTTTGCCCTTGCCGACCGGATCCGTGACGAGCTGAAGGCCCAGGGCATCGAACTGACCGATATCCCCAACGGCGTCCGCTGGAAACGCGTATAATTGTTCTGCCTTGACAAAACACCCCTGCCTGTTTCGGCAGGGGTGTTTTGTCGTCGGTTCACAGGATTTTTATTCCTTTTTCCGCGTAGAGTTCCTGAATGGAACGGTTCAATGCCCGCTGGACCACGTGATAATCGGCCTCGCTGCACTCGGCGATGATGGAAAGAGTGATGCTTCCCTTGCCGATGGCAATGACGCCCTTGTAATACGGGCCGCTGATGATTTCGGGGATTGCCTCTCCGATATGGGGCAGCTGTTCCCTGAGCATCTTTTCGATGTTTTCGAGCGACTGGTCTGCGGAAATGCTGATGTCCAGCGGATACCAGGAATTCTTGCGGGTCATATTGACGACGTTTTTAACATCCCGGTTTCCGATGATTTTGATATTGCCGCCGCGGCCTTCCAGCTTGGTCGTGCGGACGCCGATCTCGAGCACCTCTCCGCGATAGCCGCCGACTTCAATAATGTCGCCGACCTGATACTCACCGTCAAACACGATCGAAAGACCGGCGAGAATATCCGTTACCAGATCCTTCGCGCCCAGCGAGACCGCAAAGGACAGCAGGCCGAGAGAAGCCAACAGGGTGCCGGGAGAGAATCCAAGATCATAGAGCGCGAAGTAGACGAAGACGATGATGCCGCCGTAACTCAGAAGATTCAGCAGAAGACGGCAGACGGTTTCCCCGCGGGTACCGAAGGCATTGCTCAGAATCTGAATAAAAAACCTGAGCAGGGTGACGGCGACCGCCACTTCCGCCAGCAGAATGAAAATGCCGGTAAAGGCAAAGAGGTTGAAGCCTTTTGTCCACTGGCCCCGAATAATAAAGCTGAACAGAGAGGCATTTGTCCCGCCGGAAAGGAGCCGGAAGCCGATCCAGGCGACACAGAGAATGAGAAGAATCCGGGCGGCGAGAGACGCATTGCGTCGGGGCAGATACACATCGTTTTCCGGCTTTTCCGGCTTCCAGCGTGCGGAGGGGTCCATCGAACGCTTCCGGCCGCCGGCAGAGAGCCTGACCTCGTTCACGGGATCCTCCAGCAGCGCGCCCACGGAAGCGTATTCCTCAAACTCTTTTCGGTATCCGTACATCATGTACAGCGCAAAAATCAGAAGAAGGAAGAAGGACACCAGCGCAGAAAGCAGAGACAGGGTCAGAACATTGCCGTAAATATGGCTGCTTTCTGCGGCAGAGAAATAGAGAATGCCGTTGAGCTCTTCATTTTTTCCGTAGAAGGACAGGCCGTTGAGTTTGAAGGAATCCTGAAATCCGTTCCGAAGAGCGGCTTCCGGCAGACCGAGGTCGACCGCGCTGTTTCCGATCAGCTTGCGGTCACTCGCGTTCAGGATCACGCCGCTTTCCCGATCCACAGAGAAGACAAGCATTCCGTCGGATACGAGAGAGGCCATGATGTTTTCCTCAAGCTCCGCCTCCCTGCCGACGATCCGATCCTTCGGAACGGCCATCAGCAGTGCGCCGTAGTGCCCGCCTTTCTCCGGGTCGCCGACACATGCGCCGATCATGAAATTGGTCAGATTGGTTTGCTCATCGGTCATGAGATCATGCGTGATCATGGGAACACCGTTCAGCAGCAGACGGAAATCATAGGTGGCGGAGGAAGGATCCTTGCCGAGATGTAAACCCACATAGCGGGAATTGGTCAGAATCTCATCCCCGCGGGAATCAAAAAGCATGATGTAGTCGGCCTCGATGATGTCGCAGAAGGTCTGGAGGTCGTCGGCCGTGAACAGGTCGGGATATTCCGTGAAGAGTTCTGCCGTCAAGGCGGCAAAGCCCTCGTAGGTTTCCTTGTTTACGGCCTCCGTCACGCGGGGCTGATCCGCGTTTTCCTCAATCCGCTGGTAAAGAGCGAGGAGGGAGGTGTCCACCTGCCGGTAAACGGAAAACAGGCGGGAGAGGGAGAGCATCAGAGCGGATACCGCCAGAATGATCGCCGCGGCGGCACCGAGAATCCCGAAAATTCTGCGCCAGCAGGTTCCGAAGCTATAGTCCTTCCTCTGTCTTTCGTTCAGCGTATGCCGGCGGACAAGCATAAGCACAGAAAACAGCCAGACCATGAACACAATGCCGATGGCGAAAAAGACGACAAGCAGGATCGCCATCTGCTCCGTAATCTCTTCTTTCGTGTCCTCGAAGGGGGTCAGGTAGGCCACGGTGACATCCGATATGACAGAGCCGTCCAGCTGACGGAAGAAAACCTCATAGGGCTGGCCGTCGATGATGATCGTCTGGTAAACATCGGCAAGGGCCTCGGGGGTCAGCTCCTCCGAGGCGGAAAATGATTTGGCGAGCATCTCGCCGGTGATGCCGAGATCTTCCGCTGTCGCAGCTTCGGGCAGAGAATCCGATTTGTAGAACAACGGGTGTCCGCCGTTTTCATCTGGCGCGGCTAAAATGAGCACGAGTTCCGTGTTGAACGCCTTCTCAATACCGGTAAAGCTCCTGCGGAAATCGTAAAGCTCGTTCATCCGCTGATCAAGGTTCTCGTATTTCTCCCATTCGACAAACCAGACACCTTCGTCGAGCCGATAATAATAGACCGCGTATAACAGATCAGAATCGCTCTCGGCCCCGGGAGACAAGGTATAGAAAATTCCGGTTTTCTCTGTAAGCGCGTCGGCATCGATGATCAGATCCGCGGGAAAGCCATCCGGACAGCGGATTCCGTTTCTCGTCGCCGTGATGACGGCACCGTCCAGAAAAGCCATGGGATTCCCGTCCCAGTCAGCTTCCAGGACCTTTCGGCAGGCAGCGGCACTCAGAAAGAGCCGCTCTCTGTTTTTTTCCATGATGGATGCGCCAACATTCAGAGACAGCTGAAGATCGTTCTCCAGGGACTCGTTCACGGCCTTGATCATCGACGCCCGGGTTTCCATTCTGTGCGTGATGGTGCCGCCGGCGTTGGAAATCAGGAGAAAGCCTCCGAAGAGCCCTGTCAGAACAAGAAGAAGGAGAATTCCTCCGATCAGTTTTCTCTTTGGGTGTTTCATGGCAGTCTCCTTAAAGGGGATAGATAAGAATTGAAAGTATTATATGACATGCCCGGGAGATTTGCAATAAAAAGGATTGCCGGCCGGTTCAGGACAGCAACCCTTTTTACGACGGACGCTTATTCCGCAGCCTGTTCGTACAGCTCTTCCAGCATCTCGGCAGTCACGGAACCGCGCTGGTTGTAAATGACCTCGCCGTGACGGTTCAGGACGATGGTCTGCGGCATGGCGGTCGTGCCGCCCACGAGGTCCCAGATCTCTTCGTCATCCGTCTCGACGGCAAAAGGCATAACCCAGTCGCTGCCGAATTCTTCCAGGTACTCGGCCGGATCGTCGGCAACAATATCCGAGTGCAGCGCAAGCATGGCAATGTCACCCTCATGCTCTTTATAGAGCTCGCTGAAATGCGGCAGTTCCTTGACGCAGGGGCCGCAATAGGTCGCCCACAGATTGATGAACACCGGCTTTCCGCGCGTCTCCGACAGGGTAAATACGGAGCCGTCCAGGCACTCGATGCTGAAATTGGGCAGCTGATTGCCGACTTCACAGCCGAGCGGCGCGTCGCTGCTCCAGTCTTCTGCTGCCGGCTGCTCCACGGCCGATTCATCATTCGCCGCAGCCGGAGTCTCCGCTGTCGTTTCAATGGGCGGCTGTGATGCGGGTTCTTTCGTCTTCTTCTTAATATTGGGATCAAGCACATTGTACCAAAGCAGGGCAAAGCAGAGCACGGCAAGGGCAATGCCCCAGGCGATTTTTTCAATCTTCTTTCGCTTTGATTCTGCATCGGGTCTGTCATCGGTGCAGCCGCCGGCGGGCGCTTTCAATGTAAACCTGCCCGCTTTCAGACTAATCGCCTTCTGATTGCAGACATCCATACATTTGGCACAGTGGATGCATTCATGGTCGCCCACATGGCGGACGTCCATCTGACAATTGCGTACGCAGGAACCGCAGCCGTTGCAGCGAGTTGTATCCACTTTCACGCCTACAACGGCAAGTTTGCAGAAGAAACCGTAGATGGCGCCCAGCGGGCAGAGAAAGCGGCAGAAGCTGCGGTAGCAGAATACACAGGCGAGGCCGATGATCAGCATGATGACGAACTTGCGCGTGAACAGGATATTCAGCATGCTGAAATCACCGGCGTTATTCGGATTCGAGAGCAGCATGATCGCACCCTCGAATGTGCCCGCGGGACAGATGTATTTGCAGAAGCCCGGCAGAGCCACGCCATGGGCAATGCCGTACCAGGCCGTAATCCCGATGGCAAAGACCGCTAGAATGATGTATTTCAGATAGGACAGTGCGCGGGTAACACGGCTCTTCCTGATCTTCGGCGTCGGCAGTTTGTGCAGCAGCTCCTGAATGAGTCCCAGAGGGCAGAGCCAGCCGCAGATCGTGCGGCCCAGAATCAACCCGTAGAGCATCAGGATTCCGAAAACATAGAAACCGATCTGCTTGTTGGTCGTCCCGATGGCATTCTGCAGAGAGCCCAGCGGGCAGGCTCCGACCGCCCCGGGGCAGGAATAGCAGTTAAAACCGGGAACGCAGATTCCCTTTGTTGTGGGCACTTTGCTCTTATAGATCTCGCCCTCCAGAAAGCCCTTGATATGGGCGTTGTAGAGCAGGGCACAGTAGAGCTGAATCAGCCGTCTCCTGGACGGGCGGTGGGATTCCCACCATGAAACTTTCAAATTATCCAAGGCCAACACACTCCGTACAAATTCTGATCGCCTTATTGATGACGGCGTTCATGCTTCCGTTGCGGATGCCGACAAGGATGAACACCACAGCGACAACGAGCAGAATCACCCGCAGCAGCGTACAGCTTTTTTCGAGTTGCTTTTCCTTCGGGTCCACTTTGATCCCGGCGGCCTTTTCCTCTTTGATGCGCTCCATGACGGCATCATACTCCCGCTGAATGCTCCTGCCCTGAAGAATCTCGGACGTTATGAGACAGGCCAGACCGAGAATAATCCAGGGGAACACATGCAGGGCTACGCCCCCGATCATTTCCTCGAGATCCCCGTTCTGAAAGTGACTGCCGTTTATCATATACAGCAGAACGGGCAGCATGCATATGCCAAATCCCGCCCAGCCGCCGATCAGCAGTTTCTTCTGGCAAGCCTGTTCCCTGCGCATGGCTTCACTCGGTTCCGCTACACGCTCCCGCATCAGGTTGCGGTTGAGCTCCACATCCTTTACGGGCTTGTTTTCGTTTTCATCCCGGACGTTCAGCACCGCACAGACGACCGTTACCGCGACAGCCGCCAGGAATACCGGCGCAACGGGTCTGAGCGCCGCGGCGGCCTTCTCACGGGTGTAGACCCAGGCAAGCGGGTCTTCCTGTTTTTCGGCAATGCCCTCACGGTAAATGCCGATTGCCCCGGCCGCCAGCATGACGACCAGCACAACACACAGCGCCGACTGCACAAGCAGCGGCACCTTGTTTCTTGTCACAAACATCACGCTCCTATCTGTAAAAAAACGATGCAGCCCCGGCTGCGCACCTCATTCGTGCGCAGCCGGGGAGACTGGTTGCTCGCGGGAAACGTCTTTTATGCCGCTTCCACCACGATGGTCATGTCGCTGTAGGTCTCGGGCGTTGTATAGAGCGACTCGTTTTTCACGTAGCCCTTGGGCACCTTCAGAATGTGCACCTCATAGATGCCTTCCGGATTGTCAAAGGAAGCCATCCCGTTTTCGTCGGTCTTGCCGATCTGGCAGGTGTCGGCGGTGCAGAACTGAACCATAGCACCGACAACCGGATTGGCGCTCTGGTCCACAACAAAGATCCGGTAGGCATTTGCCTGATTCTCATTGCCGTTGCTTACGATGGCTTCACCGGTTTCGGCGCCGTTGAGGATGTCGTCTATCCTGCTCTCATATCTGTCCACTGCGGCACCGATGATCGGTTTGGAAACCATCTTGCCTGTCGAATCAAAGAAGAACGACGTAGGCCAGCCTTCGTTCATGATGAACATTTCTTCCCATCCCTCAAAGGGACGCAGGCACAGATAAGTGCAGCCCGCTTCTTCAAGCTGCTTCCTGCCCAGGGCGACAGTCTCTTCCTCATCACCGTCCCCGAGGAGAGCGACAATGGCGCAGTTTTTCTCAGCAAGGCGGTTGTTGATCTCCTCCAACTCGCTCAGTTCGCTGAGGCAGGCGCTGCACCAGGTCGCCCATACGTTGATCATGGTCACGTCATACTTGCTGAAGATTTCTTCGCTGGTGACGGGATTGCCGTCAAGGTCCGTGGTCTCAAAGGAAACGGTCTGATCAGCGATGGCGTCATAGGTACCCAAGGGCCGGTGATAATCGGCATTGGAAGCGATCGTGCCGACCAGTGCGCGAAGGCTGTCGTATTCTGCCGCAAATACCGGGTCGAGGTTCTGAACGTTGCCGGTGAAGTCCTTCTCAAGCAGATACCAGGTAATGTCCTCGAACTGCCCGACTTCGGTCATGTCGTCCGGGGAGAGGACGTCTGCGCCGGTAAGCGCCTTATAGGCGGCACAGATATCCTCCGCGTTCCGGTTCTGATCAATACCGATCAGCATGAACAGAGCCGCCATCGAATTCATGTATTTCTCGATATCTTCCTGTTTGATGTCTTCGACATGAAGCGCGGATTCATACCATTCCATGCTGACGCCGATGTAATTGGCCTGGGCAAGATAGATGCCGGGACCAAGAATGTCGTCGTCTGCCGCAACGGTGTAAATGCCTTTCTCTACTTTGAAATTATCGGGATAATAAAGGGTTACTCCGATCTTTGGGAAGTCGTCTTTTTCCGCGGTGGCACGGTCGACCGTACCTTCTGCACAGGCGGAGACGGCAATGCTCATCATGAGGCTCACAAGGAGCATCATCGCAATCAGCTTTTTCATGGGTTTTCTCCTTTGATTCTGCGGGACTGCCTGAATTTCAGATTGATTTAGTTGCTGCTGCTTGTCGGTATGCGGGCGGCAATCAGACCGATCAGATTGGAGAGCGGCATGCTCTGAACCGTGACGACGCCCGGGCCGGTGACGACGGTGTTGAAGAGGCTTTCGCCGCCGAAGAGGACGTTTTTGACGCCTTTGATCTGCTGGATGTCCATGGTAACCGTCTCGTCCATCATGGCGAGATGGCCCGAGGAGATCAGCATCTTTTCGCCGGCCTTGAGCTCGTACTCGATAACCGAACCGTCCAGCTCAAGGAAGACGGTGCCGCTGCCGGAGAGCTTCTGCATGATGAAGCCTTCGCCGCCGAACAGCGCCGTGCCGATTTTCTTCTGGAAGAAGACCTCCATCTCAACGCCCGTCGTGCATGCGAGGAAAGCCCGCTTCTGAATGATGATGGGTTTGTCCGGCGTGATTTCCACTGCCAGGAGATTTCCGACATAGGACGAGGCAAACGCAATCAGGCCCTGACCGCCCCGCGCGGTGTAGAAGTTCTGGAAGCCGCTTTCGCCGGACAGCGCGCGGCCGAAAAAGCCGCCGAGACCGCCCTTGGATTTCGTCTCCATCTCCATGTTGGGGCTCATCCAGCTCATGGCCCCCGCTTCGCAGACCATGGATTCTCCGTCCTCAAGGGCGCAGATCACGACCGGCATATTATCTCCCTGAATTTTGTACTGCATGTTGTTTTCTCCTTTTTTCTTTTTTTGTTATGATGACAGAATTATAGAAAACCGAGCTTTCGCTATGCTTGAACAGTATAGCATTTTCTTAGCCTTTTTGGAGCCGTTCACAAAAAATTAACAACTTTGCAAGGTCCTCCGAGACCGCAGAACTCCCCTGCCGAAACGGTCAGGGGAGTTTTGCTGTGATTATTCTTTTATAATTATACTTCTTTGCCGATCGGTGCGCCGTCATGCGCATCGCCGGAGCCGCCGTAGGCGGAGGGGTTGATGCCGCCGGATTCGAGCGCCTGAGATACCGCCTCAATAATCGCCTCGGAGGTCACGGTTGCACCGCCGACCGCATCGACATCCAGCCCCTGGCGTTCAACAATGGCGCCGGGAATCTGGTCAACGGCAATGGTGCCGATCCCCGGAGTTTCTCCATGGTTGGTTACGGTGACAGAGAGAATGCTGTCATCGTCGGCAACAACCTCAACCTCGACCGGGCCTACCTTGCCCATCGCGGAGCCGGTAAGCGTCTGTGTCCGGCTGGAGGAGGCTTCCTCGGAAGCGGGTTCTGCAGCGGGGCTCTCCCCGTCGACACAAGCCGCAGCGCTGCTGCCGGCAATGCGGCCGAAGATCGTGAAGTCGGCTACGGCATTGCCGCCGAGGCGGTTGTTTCCGTGGACGCCGCCGGTCGTCTCACCGGCTGCAAACAGGCCGGGGATCACATTGCCGTCGGTGTCGATGACCTGGGCATTGTCGTTGATCTTGATGCCGCCCATGGTATGATGGATACCGGGCTGAACCTTAATGGCATAATAGGGTGCCTGATCCAGCGGGTTGGCAAAGGACACGCGGCCGAAGTCCGGATCTTCCTTGGCTTCGACACACTTGTTCCATTTCTCCATCGTGGCTGCGAAAGCATCCGCCGGTGCTCCGATGGCCTCGGCCAGCTCTTCGTAGGTTTCGCCGGTCTCGGCATAGCCCTTGTTGATGTAGCCCTGAATGACGTTGGACGCGTCGCTCATGCGGCTGTCGATGATCAGCCAGGCGTAGCCGCCGGTCTGGGCAAACTCGGCATTGGAGACCTTGTCACGGGTGGAGACTTCGTCAAAGAAGCGCTCGCCTTCCTGATTGACAAGGATGGCGCCGTCGCCGCGGAGACCTTCGGTGATCAGAACTGCGTCGCTCCCCTGGACATGGACCGTGGGATGCAGCTGGATCTGATCCATGTCAACGGTATCGGCCCCGACGGCCTGAGCCATCTGGATGCCCTGGCCCTGAATGCCGGGTGCGTTGGTGGTGATGAAGCCGTCCAGTTCGGGACGGATGGACGCGATCATGTCGTTGTTGGCGCCGAAGCCGCCGGTGGTAATCACAACGGCCTTCGCGTTCACGGTTACCGTCGCGCCGTCCGAGGTCTCGGCGACAATGCCGACGGCAGTGCCGTTATCCATCAAAATCTCTTTTGCGGTGGTGTTGGTGAGAACTTCAATGCCGCGCTTGTCCAGATTCTCCTTCAGCAGAGGCACCATATAGGCGCCGACCGAGAGGGTCTTGCCGTTCTCGTCAACCGGACGGTGGATGCGCTTGACGGAAGCGCCGCCGAATGCAGCAACATTGTGCAGGATGACTTCGGGATCGAGCTGGCCGAGCCAGTCAATCGCGTCTGGGCTGTTTTCCACAAGCTTTTTGACCAGCGCGGGGTTGTTGATCCCGCCGCCGCCGATCATGGTATCCAGCTGGAAGAGTTCGGCAGAATCAAAGTATCCTTCCGGATTCTTCTGGTACTCTTCCCACTGGTCGGCGACAATCTTGCCGAGTTCTTGAATTCTCTCGTTGTCGGGATAGTTTTCTACTTTCTTCAGCGTGCTTTCCACGCCGGCGCTCTCGCCGAATTCGTTGGCCTGCTGCCACTCGGTCGGAGCGGCGTTCATGCCGCCCGTGGAGCGGGCGGAGTTGCCGCCGACGATGCCCTGGCTTTCCAGAACCACGACCGACTTGCCGGCATCCGCAGCTGTAATGGCGGCCGTCATACCGGCGCCGCCGGCGCCGACAACGACGACATCGACATCCATCATCACGTCTTCGACGGTCTCAACGGCCGCAGCGGCCACTTCAAAGTTCGCCGGGTCGATCTTGCCGCCGGTCAGGGCAGCCGAAACCGCGGTCTTGATTGCATCGGATGTCACCGTGGCACCGCTGACGGAATCCACCAGAATGCTCTGCTGTTCCACAATGGCGGCAGGAATCTGGTCCACCGCGATCGTACCGATGCCTGCGGTCTCCGAGTGAGAGATCACTTCAACGGAATAGATTCCGTTCTTGTCCGCGACAACATCCACTTCGATGGGACCGTTTCTGCCTTCGGCGACTCCGGAAAGGGTCTGTGCTTCGGCCGCATCCGTTTTCTCTTCCACAGGCTCCGTCCCTGCTGTCTCAGCCGTCTCTTCCGCCTCGGCAGGAGCGGCCGCCTGTGCAAGGGCGTCGGCAACCGCCGTACTGACCGCGTTGCTCGTCATTGTTGCGCCGGCCACGCCGTCAATTGCGGCGCCTTGTGCCTGCATGACCTGGGCGGTGAGCTCTTCCGTCGCCGCGCCGCCGATTGCAGGCGTCTCGCCCGAGGTGTCGAGCACAACTTCGGTGATCGCACTTTCGTCCACCGTGACGCTGACCTTCACCTTCCCCATACCGTTCGCTTCCGCGGTATAGGTTCCGGGCACATAGACAGCGCCCGCCGCGGGAGCCGCTTCCTTAGAAGCAGGCTCCGCAGTGATGCTCTCTCCTTTGACATAGGCGGCGGCGTTGGTGCCGGCAATCCGGCCGAACACGACAAAGTCGCAGACGGCGTTGCCGCCGACACGGTTTCCGCCGTGAATGCCGCCGGTCGTCTCGCCGGCCGCAAACAGACCGGGAATGACGTTGCCGTCGGTATTAATGACTTCCGCGTTGGTATCGATCTTGATGCCGCCCATCGTATGGTGGATGCCCGGGGCGATCTTGATCGCGTAGAACGGAGCGGTGGTCAGATCATCGTCCATGCCGTTGTTGCGGCCGAACTCTTCATCGATCCCCTTCGCAACGGACTCGTTCCAGGTGTTCATGGTATTGACGAAGTTCTGCACCGCGTCGTCGGTAAGGCCCATGTTCACGGCGAGCTCTTCATAGGTGTCGCCGCTGATCGCATAGCCGCGATCGATAAACTTCTGCGCCAGCGCGAGGCCGTCTACCAAGTGCTGGTCGAAGATGATGAAGCAATAGCCGTCGGGCTGCTTGAGTTCCGCCTGGGAGACCACGTCACGGCCGGCCAGGTCGTTCACAAAGCGCTTGCCCTCGGTGTTGACCACGATGGCTCCCTTGCTGCGCAGGGACTCGGAAACCAGCGTGCCGTCTTCCTGAATCACCGTCGGATGCAGCTGAATCTGCTCCATGTCGACCGTGTCAGCGCCGATGGCCTGCGCCATCACGATGCCGTCGCCGGTCGCACCGGAGTGGTTGGTGGTCACGGCGTTCTCCAGGCTGGGATCGTAGCTGCACATCATCTCAAAGTTCGATCCGAAGCCGCCGGTGGCCAGCACAACCGCCTTTGCGTTGACGGTATAGATATGATCGCTGTCCTCAGCCATGACGCCGACGGCGCAGCCGTTGTCATCCAGGAGGATTTCGGTGGCCCTGGTGTTGAGCATGATCTCGATTCCCTGCTCTTCCGCCGCGGCGCTCAGTTTTTCTACCAGGAACTCGCCGACTGCACGGCCGCCTTCCGGCTGATGCAGGTACTTGCGTCCTTCGCAGCCGCCGGTGGCATGGACGTCGGTAAACTCGGCACCGACGGTCTTGAGCCACTCGACCGCGTCAGAGCTGTTCTCAGCCAGGGTCTGAACCAGATCCGGGTCGGCCAGGTCGTGTCCGAGGCGGAGGGTATCCGCCGCAAAGTTTTCAACCGTGCTGTCATCCAGCCCGAGTTCTTCCTCCAGTTTTGTGCCGGCAGCGTTCATGCCGCCCTCGGCACGGTTCGAGTTGCCGCCCACCATGGGCATCTTCTCGAGCACGAGGACCTTGACGCCCTCCTGGGAGGCACGCACCGCAGCCGTCAGACCGGCACCGCCGGCACCAACGATGACCACGTCACAGTCAAGGGTCTCCGGAGTCTTTTCCTTGGGCTCGGCGTCGGCTTCTATATCCTTTTCAAATTTTGAAACATCGATGCCGCCGGATGCAAGAGCCGCAGCGACGGCTTCCTTTATGGCATCCGTCGTCATGGTGGCGCCGGTAATGGCGTCGACCTTCAGGCTCTGAGCGGCAACAATCGCGCCGGGAATCTGATCCACGGCGATGGTGCCGATGCCGGGCGTCTCATCATGCTTGGTAACCGCAATCGAGTAGATGGCATCGTTATCGGCCACCACCTCGACATCGACATTGCCGACCTTGCCCATTCCGGACCCCGTCAGGGTCTGGGCATCGGCGGACGCTTCCGTCGCTGCGGCAGCAGCCTCCGGTTCGGCCGCCTGTTCTTCTTCGGCAGGCGCGGTCTCTTCAGCAGGCGCAGCCTCTTCGGCAGGTGCGGCCGCTGCCTGTGCAAGCGCATCGGCAACCGCCGTGCTGACCGCGTTGCTCGTCAGCGTTGCACCGGACACGCCGTCAATCGCAGCGCCCTGTGCCTGCATGACCTGAGCGGTGAGCTCTTCCGTCGCTGCGCCGCCGATCTCAGGCGTCTCGCCCGAGGTGTCGAGCACAACATCGGTGATTGCGCTTTCGTCCACCGTAACGCTGACCTTCACCTTGCCCATACTGGTCGCTTCCGCAGTATAGGTTCCGGGCACATAGGCGCCGGCTGCAGCAGTCTCTTCCGCAGGTGCGGCCGCTGCCTGTGCAAGCGCGTCGGCAACCGCCGTGCTGACCGCGTTGCTCGTCAGGGTTGCACCGGAAACGCCGTCAATCGCAGCGCCCTGTGCCTGCATGACCTGGGCAGTAAGCTCTTCCGTCGCCGCGCCGCCGATCTCAGGCGTCTCGCCCGAGGTGTCAAGCACAACTTCCGTGATTGAGCTCTCGTCCACCGTGACACTGACCTTCACCGTGCCCATGCCGGTCGCTTCCGCAGTATAGGTTCCGGGCACATAGGCGCCGGCTGCAGCGACAGGCGCAGCCGCCGGTTCTGCAGAAGCCTGCTCCGTCCCTTTTTCCTCCGTCCCTTCTGTCTTGGCTACATAGCCGAAGGCAGCGGGATCGATTCCGCCGGACTCAAGCGCCTCGGCAACCGCTAGGCGGATGGCTTCAGAGGTGATCGTGGCACCGCTGACAGCGTCAAAATCCAGACGCTGGCTTTCCATAATCGTATCGGGAAGCGCATCCACGGCCAGCGTGCCGATGCCTTCCGTTTCTTCATGTGAGGTGATTTTGACGCGATAGAACTCCGTCGGGCCTGCCGCAACTTCGACCGCGACGGGACCGTTTCTTCCCTGCACCGTAGCCGTCAGCAGCTGACCGTCTTCGGGCATGCGGAAAACCTGGCTCTGGTTTACCCGGACATGGCCGACAATCAAAACGACTAACAGAACAGCCGCAATGAGCAGCGCAATCAGGTCTTTCGTCCTACTTTTCTCCATGCTGTCCTCCTCTAAATAATGATTTTCGGTTCTGCTTATTGAGTACCTTATATTTTACATGAAAAGCGATCCGTTTGCAACACATTCTTTCCTTTTTGACAGGCTTATGCTATACTTTCGACAGAAATCTTTTCCGAAAGGAGACGCGGAATGGTAAAAGGCGTTGGTGTGGATCTTTGCAGCATTTCCCGGATCCGGAACATTCTCGATCGCGAGGGGCCTGAGGGGGCCTTTTTCCGGCGCGCATTCTCGGATGCCGAACAGGAAGAAGCGTCCCTTCGTCATGATCTGGCTTCTTTCTATGCCGCGCGCTTTGCGGTAAAGGAAGCGGTATACAAGGCCGTCGCGCCGCTGACGAAAAACGGCTTTGATCTGCGGATCGTGGAAAGCGTCCACCGTCCGGACGGAAGCCCGGTCGTCCGGATTACGGATGCGCTTCAGCCTTATCTGGAAGAATCAGGCATAGGGACGCTGCATCTTTCGATCACCACCGAAGGAGACTATGCAGCCGCCTTTGTCGTTGCGGAATGAGAAACGGGCGCTTCATGCCTGGGTTCCGTGATTGATTTTTGCAAGCGTGTCGGCGAGGATGGTCTTTCTCAGTTCGGTGAGCCATTCGGAGAACGCGACCGTATCAAAGGCATAGGTCTGGTTCAGGGAATACTCGTTCTCGGACCAGGTGTCGAGGGGCGATTCGTTGTGCTGGATCAGCGCCTCGAGCTTGTCGAGAGCCTTATAAAGTCTGGCCTCGGGGGTTTCCTGCCGGTCCATCTCGTCAAAGAGCGCGATGAGATCCTGCGCGACCTCGGGAGGCAGAGAGCGGAGCCACCGGCGGAGGAGAGAATCCTCGGTGTCGCGGTCGCTGTCAGTCTTGCGGAAGGTCGGGATATCGCCGGTAAAACACTCGCCGAGATCGTGAATCAGACACATGTCCGTCACCCGGTCGATGTCAAGCTCGGGAAACTCGCGCCGCAGAAGCATAGCCATCAGCGAGACGCGCCAGCTGTGCTCGGCAACACTTTCGATGCGCCGCCCGGAGGTCGTGCAGTGGCGCGGGGTGTCCTTCAGGCGTTCGGCAACATGCAAGATTTCCAGATATTCGCGTGCGTTCATATAGGGTCCTCCCTGTTTTGGAACAATCTTCCCGCCCATCGCTGCGATGGGCGGGAATGCTTTTTGTTTATTCGAGTTCGAAAGCGCCGGTGTAGAGGCGGTAATAGGTTCCCTTCTCGGCGATCAGCTGAGCGTGGCTGCCGCGCTCGATGATGCGGCCGTGGTCGAGAACCATGATCACATCGGCGTTGCGCACGGTGGAGAGCCGGTGCGCAATCACGAAGACCGTGCGTTTCTCCATCAGCTTGTCCATACCGCGCTGGACGATGGCCTCGGTGCGCGTGTCGATGGAGCTGGTGGCTTCGTCGAGGATCATAACCGGCGGGTCGGCAACGGCCGCGCGGGCAATCGCGATCAGCTGGCGCTGCCCCTGAGAGAGGTTGGCACCGTCGCCCACCAGTTCGGTCTGGTAGCCCTGCGGCAGACGCGTGATGAAGTCGTCGGCGCCGGCGAGTCTGGCCGCGCGGATGCATTCCTCGTCCGTCGCATCGAGACGGCCGTAGCGGATGTTCTCAAGGACGGTATCCGTGAAAAGATGGGTATCCTGCAGAACCAGGCCGAGCGAGCGGCGCAGATCGGCCTTTTTGATCTTGTTGACGTTGATGCCGTCATAGCGGATCTTGCCGTCGGCGATATCGTAGAAACGGTTGATGAGGTTTGTGATGGTGGTCTTTCCTGCCCCGGTCGCGCCGACAAAGGCAACCTTCTGGCCGGGTTCGGCATAGACCGAGATGTCAAAGAGAACCGGTTTGTCCTCCTCATAGGCAAAGTCGACATCGACCATGCGTACATCGCCGCGCAGCGGCGTATAGGTGACGGCGCCGTCTGCGGTATGGGGATGGCGCCAGGCCCAGTGCCTTGTGCGCTCTTCGGTCTCGACAAGGACGCCGTTTTCTTCGCGGACGTTGACAAGCGTGACATAGCCGTCGTCGGTTTCGGGGGCTTCGTCAATCAGCGAGAAGACGCGGGCGGCGCCCGCACCGGCCATGACGATGGCGTTGAACTGCTGGGAAAGATTGTTCACATTGCCGGTGAACTGTTTGGCCATGTTCAGGAAGGGCACCAGGATGGAGATGCTGAAGGGAAGGCCCGAAAGGCTGACGTTCCGGATGCCGGAGAGCAGGAAGACTCCTCCGACGAGCGCCAGCACGACATAGAGGAGATTGCCGATGTTGGCCATAATCGGTCCGAGGAGGCTGGCATAGGTGTTGGCCTTGCGGCTGACCTCGAAGAGCTCGTCATTGGCCTTTTCGAAGTCCGCGATGCTCTCCTGCTCGTGATTGAAGACCTTGATGACCTTCTGGCCGCTCATCAGTTCCTGTGCCATGCCTTCCATGGTCCCCGTCGCCTCCTGCTGGCGCATGAAGTAACGGGCGCTGCCGCCTCCGACAAACTTGGTGGTATAGAACATGGCGACGATGCCGAGGACCAGGACAAGCGTCAGCCAGAGGCTGAACCAGAGCATGACGGCGAAAACCGCCAGGACAATGGCGCCGGACTGGATCAGGTTCGGCAGCGCCTGTGAGACCAGCTGGCGCAGCGTATCGATATCGTTGGTGTAGTGCGACATGATGTCGCCGTGCGCGTGGGTATCGAAGTAGCGCAGCGGCAGCTCCTGCATGCCGTCGAACATCTCGCGCCGGAGCTTGTCCAGAAAGCCCTGCGTCATGAAGGCCATGATCTGGGTATAGAGCGTCATGGCAATCAGGGACAGAAGGTAGAGCGAAACGAGAATGAGGAGGTAATGAACGATGACCGGCCGGGCGGCTTCCCAGTCGCGGCTGACAAACAGTTCTTCCACGACGGCCAGAACTTTCTGCACAAAGAGAGACGGAATGGCCGAAACAACGGCGGAGAAGAGAATGCAGAAGACAGTCAGCGGGGCCAGGCGGGGATAATACGAGAAGAGCTTTCGGATGACGCGGCCGAGCGACGAAAAGTTCTTCGAGAGGTCGGAAGGAGAACGATTGGCTGTTTTATGCATCTTCGCCGCCTCCTTTCGTCTGCTGCTCGACAATCTCGCGGTAGATGGCGCAGTCTTTGAGCAGCGTCTCATCGGTGCCCGAGGCGACAATCCGGCCGTTTTCCATGATGAGGATCAGGTCGGCATCCTGTACGGACGCAACCCTCTGCGCGATAATGATCTTGGTGGTATCGGGCAGATAGCTGCGGAAGCCCTGACGGATCAGGGCGTCGGTGCGCGTATCCACCGCGCTGGTCGAATCGTCGAGAATGAGAATCTTCGGTTTCTTGAGCAGCGCGCGCGCAATGCAGAGGCGCTGGCGCTGCCCGCCCGAGACATTGGTGCCCCCCTGTTCGATGCGGGTGTCATACCCGTCGGGAAAGGCGCGTATAAACTCGTCAGCCTGCGCAAGCCGGCAGGCTTCTTCGATCTCCGCGTCCGTTGCATCCGCATCGCCCCAGCGGAGGTTCGAGCGGATGGTGCCGGAGAAAAGCATATTCTTCTGCAGCACGACCGAAACCGCGTCCCGGAGGGTTTTCAGGTCGTAGTCTCGCACATCGCTGCCGCCGACGAGCACCCGCCCTCCGGTCGCGTCGTAGAGGCGCGGAATCAACTGGATCAGGGTGGATTTGCCCGTGCCCGTGCCTCCCAGGATGCCGACGGTGGCGCCGGAAGGAATGTGCAGATTGATCCCCTCAACGGCGCAGCGGGGCGCGTCGACAGAGTATTTGAAACTGACGTTCTCAAAGTCGATCGAGCCGTCCGGGACTTCCGTGAGCGGGCTCGGCGGATTCTTGAGACTGGCTTCGGTCGAGAGCACCTCGGCAATACGGCGCATGGACTCCAGTGAGATGGTGAGCATGACGTAGATCATCGAAATCATCATCAGGCTCATCAGAATCTGCACGCCGTAGGTCATCATGGCGGCAATCTGGCCGACATCGATGGTCGAGCCGCCGGAGGAGATGATCATGCGCGAGCCGACATAGAGGATGAAGACCATGTTCAGGTAGAGGCAGAGCTGCATCAGGGGGCCGTTCAGAGCGACGATGCGCTCGGCATAGGTAAAGTCCCTGCGGATATTATCAGAGGCCGCCGCAAACTTTTTCTTCTCAAAGGGTTCGCGTGCGAAGCCTTTGACCACCCGCATAGCCCGGACGTTTTCCTCCACTGACTCGTTCATGCGGTCATACTTGGAAAAGACCGAGCGGAAAGCCGGCATGGCCTTCTTCGCGACAAAGATCAGGCCCAGCGCCAGGATCGGAATCACGATGACAAAGGCCATGGCGAGGGCGCCGCCCATGATGAAGGCCATGATCACCGAAAACAGGAACATCAGCGGCGAGCGCACGGCCAGCCGTATGGACATCATGAAGGCCATCTGGACATACTGAATATCCGTCGTCAGGCGCGTGACCAGCGACGGGGCGGAGAAATGGTCGATATTCTCAAAGGAAAAGGTCTGAATCCGTTTGAAAAGATCCCCGCGGAGGTTTCGCGCAAAGCCCGCGGAAGCGTGCGCGCCGGTAACGCCGGCCGCACCGCCGAAGATGAGAGACAGGATCGCCATCACGACGAGGATCAAGCCGGGACCGATCACCTCGTTCATGGGGACGCCGGCCTTGACGCTGTTCACGAGATCCGCCGTATAGAACGGGATCAGAACGTCGATCAGGACTTCGGCGACCATGAGAACGAGCGTCAGGATGGTAGGCTTCCGGAATTCACGGAGGCTTTTCAGCATCGTTTTAATCATCGTTTATTTTTCCAGATACTTGGTAATGGTAATGATATTCTGTCCGTCGCGGTAATCGTAGCAGACCTCGTCCATGGACTGCTTGACCATGTAGATGCCGAGGCCGCCGATCTTCCGCTCTTCTGCCGAAAGCGTCACATCGGGGTCTTCGCGTGCCAGCGGGTTATAGGGAATGCCGTGGTCGGAGAGCGTGATCGATACGCGGTCCGGATCGGTTCCGGAAGTCACCTGCACGGTGGCTTTGCCGCCTTCGGGCCCGTAAGCATAGCTTGCAATGTTTACGAAGAGTTCTTCCACGGCAACGTCGATCTGCATCTTCTTGCGGATCGGGCAGTCGAGATTCTCGAGCTGTTCATCCACATAGGCAAGAACCGTGTCGAGGTTTTCGATCGTCGCATCGAGCGTCAGCATGTTGTCCTCCTTTTCCGTTCCGTGGTAATCCAGGCAGAGCATCGTGATGTCGTCAAACTGGGGGGCGTCGCCCACAAAGGCGTCGATTGCTTCCTTGATGTGCTTCAGGCGCTCTTCCGGCGGCCGGTCGATTACCTCGTTGATGGCATCCAGCATCCGCTCATTGCCGAAGAGTTCGTTTTCGGCATTTGTCGCCTCAGGGACGCCGTCCGTGTAGACGAAGAGGCTGTCGCCGGGGTTCAGCCGGAATTCGTGTTCCCGGAAACGCAGGCCTTCGATCGTGGCGACCGCAGGCGAATGCCGATAGATGACCAGCTCATATTTGCCGTCTTTGCGGCGGATGACCGGGTGCTCGTGACCGGCGTTCACGGCAATGCCGCGGCCGGTAGAGATCTCGATAATCGCCATCCAGACCGTCACGAAGAGCTCGGCATCGTTGCCCTCGCAGAGCTGCTCGTTGGTATAGGCCAGCACTTCGCCGGGGGAGGCGCCCAACTGGGCACGGTTCTTGATGAGTGTCTTGGCGATGACCATGAACAGCGCCGCGGGCACGCCCTTGCCGGAGACGTCCGCCATGACGACGCCCAGGTGATTCTCATCGACCAGGAAGAAATCGTAGAAGTCGCCGCCAACCTCCTTAGCCGGGGTCATCGTGGCATAGAGGTCAAACTCGCTCCGGTCCGGAAAAGCCGGGAAGATACGGGGCAGCATATCAGCCTGGATCTGGGTAGCCACCGAGAGTTCAGCGCCGATGCGTTCCTTTTCAGCCGTGACATGCTGGAGGTTGATCATATACTCGTCCAGCGAGCCGATCATCTCGGCAAAGCGGTCGGAAAGCGAGCCCAGCTCGTCGTTGGCGCCTTTATTCTCGCGGATGGTGACGGCGGTTTCGGGATCCTTCGTCTCGGAATAAGTCTCGACGTCCTTTTCCAGCCGGATGATGCGGCGGAGAACCTTGCTTTGCAGAAGCAGAAACAGAAATACCGTCGCAATGAGCAGAATGACGGCAGAAACAACGGACAGGTGCATCACCGCGTCACGCGTTGCCTGCGTCACGCGGTTGACACTCGCGTCAGCACAGACCAGGCCGATCTTTTCTCCGTTGATGATGAGAGGCTGGCAATAGGTATACACATAGCCGTACTCGTTGTCGACGGAATCAACGGTATTCTGATCCTCGCCGGTCTCCCAGGCACGCCACATGACGGCATGCTCGGCGGGATCTTCATAGATCTGATCACCGAAGAAGAGAATCTCACTGCCGTCTTCCTGTGTCATGGTCACCATGGACGGATCGAACATATAGGTTACGGTGAGTTCTTTTCCCGGAGTCGGGTAAACGAAGTAGACATAGCTCAGACGGAACTCGTCCGCAGCGTCCATCATCACGGAAAACCAGTATTCAAAGCGCCAGGTCATATAGAGACGCTGTGCGGTTTCGTCCAACTCTTCAAGGGGAATGTCATTGTTCGGTATCGCACTGCCGTAGTGATCTTTCATATAGTTGAGGAAGGCATTGCGCGAAAGCGGCAGATCCTCCCGGAAGTCGACCGGAACCTTCAGCTCGTCCGCATGATTCTCGAACCAGTCCCTCAGCGCGACGAAATCATCGCCTTCCTTCTGGATCAGGCTGACGATGTGCTGCGTGAGCTTCTTCAGATCCGTCACGCATTCTACGTGATAGGTTTCTGTCGTCTCGCCATAGGTCACAAAGCCGCTGACCACAGTCGTCACCAGCGCAAAAATCAGAAACAGAATCGCAAACTGCCGGCCCAGACTTTTTTTCTTACTCATTGCTTTGTCTCCTTCCGTTCACGAAACAGGATCAGAACAACTGCGGCAAGTGCGTAGAGTGCCGCACCCAGAAGCATCGGGGAGAACGCCCCTCTGCCGGGCAGAAGCAGCAGTTCGGCCACCATGGGGGCGAAGGTCAGCAGCACATAGGAGAGCACCACGGAAAAGATCAGCGCGGTCGGCTCGTCCACAGCCGTACGCACTACGCGCAGGCTCATGAAGCGGTCGGTCGTAAGCGGCGTGCCAAATCCGTCCAGGAAGCCGAGAATCGAACTTGTCAGGATGAGCATGACCGCCACCGGCGGGATGCGCAGAATGAAGATTCCGACCGCCGTCAGCGCGAAGGCAAAGGCCAGGCAGGGAGCCACGCCGAAGCGTTCTTTTGCGCGCGCGACCAGCATCGGGCCGATATAAATGCCCGCAAGACCGTTTGCAATATAGCAGTAACTCAGCATAACCGAGGAAATGCCGAGGACCTGAGAGATCGCCGGAACCAGCGTCACGCAGAGCATGACGCCGATGTTGAGCGGGATGCCCACCGTGAGAATGAATACCATCATCTCGCGCGAGAAAAGCATTTTCACGACGTTTCTGAAGTAGACCGGCTTTACCTCCCCTGCCTGACGGACGCGCCGGGCCAGAAGCTTCCACGGAGTAAGCCACATGGTAAAGACCAGATAGATTCCGAAGAGAACCGCGGAGCAGAGGAAGGTCGCCGCATAGCCGGCGTTGGCCGACAGAATCGCGCCGAGACCGGCGCCGCAGGTGGCACCGGCAAGAAGGCCCGCGTTGTCCTGAGCGATGTTCTCGCTGCGTCCGCGCTCGGTCTCATAGCCGCGCGTAATCAGATAGTTGGATACCTGTTTAAAGCCAGCATAGGCAAAGCCCGCCAGAGCACGGCAGAGCACCACGGTCAGGGCACCGCCCAGCGAGAAGGCGGTCAGATTGCAGAGCACCATCAGCGCCGTTGAGAAAAGCAGCACCACACGGGTGTTGAACTTGCGCACATAGCGGGGCAGAATGAGCATGCCGACCATCTGGGTCAGACCCTCCATCGTCAGCGGGAGGGCCGCCGTCATGCCGACGGACAGTCCGAACAGCGATTCCCCGCTGGCTCGGATCATCATCGCCGCATACGGGACGCACATGTATTCGGCCGTCGAACAGAGGAAGCCCGTAAAGCGCAGGGCCAGGCTGACCTGTTTTTCGGAAGAAGCGCTTCTTTCTTCCGGTTCCGCGACGCGCATGGCAAGCAGATCGGTCAGATTGTTCAGTTCAAATACAAAGACCAGCAAAATGATACTGGTGGAAGCAAGAACCAGAATCACGCTTCTCATCTCGGCGGCGATCGCTTCATCGGAAATCTCCGCCTCCAGATAAAGCTGTTCTTTCGCTCCCGACCCTGTGCGGAAGGTAAAGATGATCATGTCGGACTCTTCTTCGGTGCGGAAAACCTCGGAGATATGCTCGGAAATGCGCACCGCCCGCAGCATTTCGAGCGTGTTGACCCGATCGCTGATGTATTCCTTCAGGCCCTGGACGTACCGCAGATTGACGCCCTGGTTGCTGACATGGCTAATGCGGCTCTCAAGGCCCTGCAGGGATGTCCGTACGGAATCCTCCGTTCTGTGCCGGTAATCCTTCTGGTAGGTATAAATGGAAGAGGCGGACAGAATCAGGATGCCTGACGCCAGAATCAGAACGGACAGAATTCTTTCGATTCTCCGGAAAACCGGCTCTTCCAGGGAACGCATCCAGTTGTCGCCGCGCACAAGCTTGAAGAGCAGGAAGATCGCCAGGCACTCAAACAGCAGGGTCAGCACCGCCTGCAGAGCGATATGCTTCATCAGGGAGCCGAAGCTGCTCCGAAACAGGCTGTTCTCATACAGACTTCCGAAATAGCCGACAACATCCTCGTCCTGATGGATACTTACAAAGATGGCGCGCTGTTTTCCCGATTCGACGGGGCTGCCCTCGCGCGACATAAGCACGGGAAGCGCCCGCCGGAACTCACCGGAGTTCAGAAAATGATCCAGGGCATTCTCTGCGTCGGTATTCTCGCTCTCCGCACAGTAGAGGAGATTGCCTTCCGTATCGATCACAAAGGGCAGCGGGCCGGGATACTGTTCGCTGAAAGCGGCAAAGACATCGTCCATGCCGTAGAAATTCTCAAAGCTTTTGCCGAAGCTGACCGCCGTTTCGACCGTGGACACGGTATCTTTCTCTACCCGGGCGATGACCTGCTCTTCCAGTCCGATTGCCGTCGTGCGGTAGTTCAGGTAGCCCATGGCCGAGACAAAGCACACGGCAAAAACCGCCACCAGAATCATGCTCAGCAGATAGATTCTGTTTTCTTTCTTCTTGTCTGCCATATCAGCTTTCCTCAACAAAGATACTGTCACAGATGGACAGAAATTCAAAATTCAGCGGATAATTGATCATTCTTGCTACATCGTAATTCAGATAAATACCCGGGGCGCTGAAGTAAATGCAGGGCAGCGAGCCTGCTTCGGCACCGTTCAGGACTTTTGCAACGGCATCTGCAATAAAGCGGCCGACGTTGATCATGTCACTGGCCGAAATCAGCATCAGTGCGCCGTTTCTGACAGCCTCGACGTCTTCCATCAGATAAACAGGGATATTTTTTCTGTAAAACGGCTTCAGCATGTCCTTCAGCAGCGTCGGGTCGTTGATCAGGTCGATGGCGAGATAAAAAGCATCGATATCCTGCTCGGCCATGGTCTGAATCCGCTCCGCCACCAGTTCATAGTAGCGTTCCAGTTCTTCTTCGGTCTCGCGGGGCTGCTCGTCAATGTTGTCCTTACATACGGAAAATCCGAGAATCTCCGATGCTGAGAGGATATCCGGCACTCCGGAGATGGTTTCATCTCCGTAAATAATCACTCCGAGTCTGTGAAAGGGGCAGATGGAGTTATAGTACTTCAGCTGACGGAAAAACGGGGTAGGCTCTACCTGCGCCCAGACCATGGGATTGCCGCTGCCCTCGGTAGCCGAGTCAATAATGCCGGAAGCGACCGGGTCGGTCGCGGAAAAATCGAACATCGGAATCGGAAGACCGAGTTCCTTGACGAATACGCCGGCGCTGGTTCCGAAGGTGATCACCAGATCGATGTCCTTCCCCGCCCGGGAAGTCAGCGTCTCGGCGACGACCTCAGGGTCGTCATAGCCCAGATAGAAGAAGGCGCCGTCGGCAAAGCTGAGATACGGTCCCAGGTCCGCTTTTGTCAGCAGCGAAAACAGATCACGGGTGGAAAGATTCTCGCGATCGATATCTTCTATGCCGAAGGGCAGGCTTCCCTCCTGAATCCAGCCGAGTTCTTCCAGTCCTGCGAGGATGTAGTAGAACTGGCGGCTCGCGACCAGATATTCGTCATAGTCGATATAGGCGATGCGGTATTTTCCTCCGTCCGGCCGGGCATGCGGCTCCGTACTGTATTCCTCTTCGACTGCGGCTTCATCGGCAAAGGCTGTCGGAATCAGCAGGCTTGTGAGCATCAGCACGGCTATCAGCAGCGCTGTGAGCTTTTTTCCTTTTCTTCGTCCTGTCATACAAATATCTTCTCCAATCTTCCTGCTGTCATGCAGAGCCATTCGCTGCGCGCGATGGAAATTCCGTTTCTCTCCAGCGTCTCTTCCAGGCTGACTCCCTTATCGCCCAGCAGCACCGCCTCGTCGCCGACCGCAATATCATCGGCTCCCGTCACATCGACCGCAAGATTATCCATGCAGATATCGTCCGCCGGAAGAAAGAGCCGCCCCCGGATCAAGATCCGGATTTCCTTCTGTGTCAGCAGCAGGGGGCTGTCCCAGTAGCCCAGCATGATGCGGGCAATTTTTCGGCTGCCCTCATGCGGCTTCTCCACATGCGATTCGTAGCACAGCGGCGCATCGTCGCTGACTTCCCTCACATCGAAAACATGGGCGCAGACCCTCAGAATCGGGCGCAGCCGGCCTCCGTCATAGCTTGGCAGGCCGTACATCGCCGTCCCCACGCGCACCATGTCATAGGCATACTGCGGAAAGAGAAACACCAGCGAGGAATTCAGAATGTGTACGGTCAGCTTTTCGCGGTGTTCCGGACAGATCTGTCTCTGGAAGGCATCGAAGCGTTCAAGTTCACGCGCAATCCCTTCCACGTCACCGGAATACGAGGTATACAGATGACTGTAGAGTCCGCACACATTCAGATGCCGAGAGGAAAACAGCGCATCCTCGTTCCGGAGAAATTCCTCATAGGAAAGACCCATTCCCGAGTTCCAGCCATCGGTTCGGATATGGACGCTCAGGCGCAGGGAACGCTTTTCCGCCAGAACCTCGAGTTCGCCGAACTGCCGCATGCCGGTAACCGAAAAGACGGTTCTGTCCGGCTTAACCTTCCCTGCGGCAAGGCAGGCTTCCAGTTCGTCGGTCTCCGTCGGTCCGAGCAGAAGCATCTTCGGGCCGTCGGAACCGGAAGCCGCCGTCAGCTTCACCAGTTCGCTCATCTTTCCGACTGCAATCAGATCAACCAGATGCTTTTCCGCAAGCCAGTTTCGCAGTCCCGTCATGCCGTGGCCGTAAGCGTCGGCCTTCAGGACAGCGCAGACAGCGGTATGCGCGGGCAGCTGGCTGCGGATCACGGCAATATTGTTTTTCAGGTCCTCGGTCCGGATCTCAGCCCAGGCCGATTTATGCAGATTCATCATGCAGGATATTCCTCCGGCAGTTCCGGTACAGGCTTTCGCCGATTGTACGGTACCAGTTTTCTTCCCGTTCGTTCTTATGAAAGAGATCGTAATACATCTCGGCAAGTCCGACAAGATGGGCATTCCAGAGCCCTGTTGCTGAGATCAGACGGCGGATTTCAGGGAAGCCGGTACCGAGCATCCACATCTCGGCAGGCCCTGCCGGAACAGCATAGTCACCGCAGGCGCAGAGTGCGGACATCGGTCCGCAGAGATAGCCGCTGCAGTCAAGGTTTCGGATCCGTTCAGCTGTCTCGGACAGTGCAAGATCCTCCAGAAGGGCCACGGTACAGCGGTGCCAGTCCGGAAGATAGAGGGCCTGAAACATGCCGCCGGTCATGGTGATGCCGCGCTCAAAAGTAAGCAGAAACACGGCGGCATACAGCAGAGGAAACAGAACGCGCTGTTCGAGGAGATCGCTGACGGCATCCGGCTCGAAGGGGAAGGAAAGCCGGCCGCCGTCCATCGTAGTACCGGATAGAAAGCCGTCCTCATCGGGCTGCAGAAAGACTTTTCTTCCCTTTTCGTCCGTAGCGCCGAAAAGATAAGAGATAAGAGGGGCACCCTCGCCCGTTTTCACGGAAGCAAACTGCGCCCGCGCAGCCGGATCGCTGAGAAGGTGACGAAGCAGCGATCCTTCTTCACGCAGCTCGCCGATCAGGATCGGCAGAATCGCCTCTTCGATTTCGAGATAGGTGAAAGCCGGGGACCCGTCCTCCGGAAAAAGCTGTTCGGAGAGGCGCACCCCAAGCTGCGTGATCTGAGAGCAGTAATCCGGCGCGGACAAAACCTCATCCGTTTCATACACATCGGAGCAGATTGAATTCAGAGCATCACGCATGCGGGGAGCGGAGACCAGGCGGATGCACTCGGAGCGGAAACGGTCGATTTCGTTTTTCGTGAGAGAAGGCGCGCGCAGGGCAATCATGTTTCGGTACTTTCCTCCGAACATGGGCAGAAAGATTTTTCCGTCCGGTTCGGTGTAGACACAGATTCCCCTGGCAAATGTAACATTGCCCAGTTCGACCTGCGCACCGCCGAGAATCGGGATGTGCCGACCGGCATATCCCAGTCTCCGAAGCAGTTCGGCATAAAGAATGTCTCCCTGAAAGGTCTGCGCACAATAGATGCCGCCGTGATGATCGGCCGTCAGGATTACGCCGCAGCGCAGCGCGTCTCGGACATCGGCGGCAGCCGTCTTTCCAAGACGTTTTTCCGTCATGGAGACCGAGGCTTCGATGAAATCCGCCGGATTTCGGAGTGGGCAGGCCGCAAGGTTTTTCCGGACCTTTTCCGCCTGCCGCTCAAGGAACTCGTCCAGACTCATTTCTCCTTGCGCAAGGCAGGCGTTCACGACGGCATTGCGCGCGGCGCATTTTTCCGCAAATTCCCACAGTCTGCCTTCCGGCATTGCAGGATCACGGTCGGATTCGGTCATAGTTGAAAACCTCAGCGTTTTATAATCGTCAGGCTGTCACAGCCTTCAAAGGCGTTCAGATTGATGCTTGTGGCGCTGGAAGGAAGGCTCAGGGTCTGAAGCCCGGTGCACTGGGAGAAAGCCTTTGCTCCGATGCTCTTCAGTCCGTCCGGGAGCACGACACTGGTAAGGCCCGTGCAGCGGGTAAAGGCATTGGGGCCGATGCTGGTGACCCCCTTCGGGATTTCCACGTCTTCCAATGCGGCAAAATCAATAAACTCGCTGTCAGGGATTGTACTGACGCCTGCGGGCCAATGAACCCGTCTGAGTGTGGATCGCATGACATCGTTGTTCTTCTTTGTGCTGAATGCCGTTCCGGACATGGTTGTTACCGTATCCGGGAAATCCAGCTCGGTAATCGGGCAGTTGGTAAAGGCGTTGTTAGCGATCTGTTCCAGTCCTTTTTTGAAGTTGACGGTTTCCAGTCTGCTGCAGCTGTCAAAGGCGGAAGCCCCGATTGATTTCAGCCCGGAGCCGAAGCTGACCGTCGCCAGCCGGTCGCAGCAGCTGAAGCATGCCGAGCCGATCTTGCTCACGCTGTCGGGCAGGATAACCGCAATCAGTCTGTCGCAGTCGTAGAAGGCGTTGTCGCCAATGGTTTTCAGTCTGTCCGGCAGTTTGATCGCCGTCAGGTTTTCGCAGTGGAAGTATGCCTTTGCCTGGATCTCCGTCACCGTGGAAGGCAGCTCCACCACCGTCAGCGAGGGGCATTCGCCGAAGGCGCCCGCGCCGATCACCGTCACGCCCTCCGGGAGCACCACTTTTTCCAGGGCGGTCATGGAGTTAAACTGCCGGTCGGTGACTTTGGTCATGCCGCGAGACCACCAGACCTTCTTCAGGCTGTTCCGCAGCGGATCGTCAATCTTGTTGGAATTGATGGCCGAAGTCTCCATCCGGGTAACGCTGTCCGGAATGCGCAGCTCCTTCAGATTGGTGTAGGTAAAGGCATTGCTTTCGATGGTCTTCAAGCCCTCGCTGAGGTTCATCTCGCTCAGTTCCGGGCAGCCGGAAAAGGCCGAAATGCCAATCTTCTGCACACCGCTCCCAACAGAGACACTCTGCAGATTTCTGCAGTGCATAAACGCGCGGTCGGCGATGATCGTCACTCTGTCAGGGATATAGATGCTCGTCAGCCCGTGGCAGTCTGAGAAAGCCTGTTCCCGGATTTCTCTCAGCTGCCCGGGAAAGCTGATTGTTTCCAGACCGGTACAGCCGCTGAAGGCCTGATTGCCGATCACGGAAAGGCTCTGGGGAAGAGAGACCGAGCGAAGGGAAACGCACTCCAGAAAGGCGCTGCCTTTGATCTCGGTTACGCCTTCCGGCAGTTCTGCGGTCTCCAGAGCCCGAAACCCGCTGAACTGGCTGATCGGGACCGTCGGGAGGGAAGCCGGCCAGCGTACCTTTCTCAGAGAACCACGCAGGGCATCCGAGGTGCTGTTGGCATTGACGGCACTGAAATCCAGCTTGGTAATGCTGTCCGGGAAAATGAGTTCGGTAATCGGGCTGTAGGAGAAGGCGTTGGGCCCGATCTCCTGCAGGCCGTCGTTGAGGCTGATATCCGTCAGTTTGATGCAGCGGCCGAAAGCGCCGCCGCCGAGCTTTCGAACACCGCGGCCGAGCGTGACTTCACACAGTTTGCTGCAGTTGGTGAAGGCATTCCTTCCGATCGTATGAACGCTGTCCGGGATTGCCGCCGAGCTGATCGAATCACAGTTGGCAAATGCCCCGTCGTCGATGATCTGCAGGCTGCGCGGCAGATTCAGATCCTGCAGCGCATCGCAGTTGTCAAAAGCCTGGCTGCCGATGCTGACCAGAGACTGCGGCAGAGACAGACGCCGCAGACCGCTGCAGTTGTAAAAAGCTTTGCTGCCGATCTGCGTCACGCCTTCCGGAATCGTAACGCCTGTGAGATACTGCTTTCCGCTGAAGGCGCCGGGTCCGATGGTCTTCACGTTATCCGGTATGACGATCTCGGTGTCCGTACCCTTGTATTTTGTCAGGACGCCCGACGCATCCACCGTAAATTCGCTGTCGGCAAAGGCGCTTGCCGAAAACACAGAAATGGCAAGGATCAGGAGAAGAAAGCAGATGCTTCCCTGCCAAATACTCCGAAGGACTTTTTCGTTTTTCATAATGCCGTCCCTTTCTGCAAATATGCTGATAATCCTATTATCCCTATCATAATAAGATACCATATCTTCGGTTTCTCTGCAACTGTTTCCGCCCCTGTTTTTTATGTGACAGTTGTGTGACAATTGCTGGTTTATAGTGTATAATACATTCCATACTTTTCTGATCACGGAGGAAAACCAATGAAGAAGGTATTCATGACTCTGGCTTTTGTTCTTGCCTTTGTTCTCTCGCTGACCATGATCACCGCCTGTGCGGATCATTCCGAAAAACCGGCTCCCGCGGAGAGCACGCCCGCGCCTGCACTAACGGAAAGCACCCCCGTTCCCGCTGCGGTTGAGCAGGCCGTCCCGGCTGCGGCAGAGAGCACCCTGGCACCCGAACCGGTTCCGGCAGCGGAAGAGAAAGAACTTGACGCGATCGTCGGTTCCTGGAAATACCCTGCCAATCCCTACGGCGGCGACTTTGACAAGTACATTGTTCTGAACGAGGACGGAAGCTGGCTGTATGCAACGAACCTGTATACCTCGGGCAGCAGCGGCTCCTATACCCAGACCATCCAGACAAACGAAGATTTCTATTGGCTGAAAACCGGCAGCAACAGCTATGAACTGCATGAAAACTATCATGACGTCAACGGCGAGTTCATCACGCCCCTGACCTATGACGCGGAAGCGGATGCCCTGTACATGTACGGCGAGCTCTATGCCAACCGCGACAGCAGCTTTGTTCTGAGTAAATAACAACCTGTCGGACCTGAAAACGGCGAGAGTCCATGCTGCGGATTCTCGCCGTTTTTCTTTCCTCTATTGAAAGCTTCTTGCCCAGTTGATCAGGGAATTCTGCCAGATGTTCTGCTCCACGTCTCTTCGCATCTGATCGGTCACGGGACCGTTTCTTGCCATTTTCTGCAGAATCACTGCCTGGAGCTGCTCCACGCTCATCTGCTCATACGGAATCTCCGGGATCCTCGTGTTCTCAGGAGGTGTTTTTTTAACAGATTCCGTCCGGATGACAGGTTTTGCCTTTTCGGGTACAGGTAGCATGCCGCTTTGCTCCGGCTCGCTCTGCAGGCAGGCGGGTGCGTAAATCTCTCCGTTATTGGCCGGGATCCGGATTGTCAGCCTTCCTCCCGCTGCCGTCGCTTTGCCCCCGTACAGGAGGCCCCGGTATTCCCCGTCGCGCGCGGGTATATGCAGCTCCGCCTCCTCATCGTCATTGTTGACCGCTATGATCAGGCTTCCGCGACTGTATGCGTACTGTCTGTTTGTCAGGCAGAGCTCCCGATATTCGCCCCATGCAAGCTCCTGCCTGCAGGCTTCCCGGATTCTGCCGAGAGCGGCGATCAGCCTTGTGCAGGGATTCTTCTCATAATCCTCCCGATGCTCACGGAGATCGATATACGGACGGAGAGAATCGTCGGAATGCCGCTCTTTTTTCCCCTCTATTCCGAACTCGCTCCCGTAATACACTGAGGGTACGCCGGGCAGCGTGTACAGCAGGATGTGAACGGGGGTGAAATGCGCTTTGTTTCTGAGCTTCGTCATGATTCTTTCCACATCATGATTGTCCACGAAATTGTAGAGCTTGATATGGGCGGGAACCATCTCCCTGCAGCGTTTCACGGTATGCGCAATCTCAAAAAAATTGTGGTCGTTCATACCGCTGTACAGGCCCTTGTGCAGGCTGTAATTCGTCACGCTGTGAAGGGTGTTCTCATTGGCCCATCGGGAATAGTCGCCGTGGATGACTTCCCCCATGAGCCAGAAATCGGGCTTTACGGTTTCGGCGGTCCGACGCAGTTCCTTCATGAAATTGAAATCCAGCACATCCGCCGCATCCAGACGCAGACCGTCAATGTCGAATTCTCTCACCCAGAAGCGGATCACGTCACAGATATACTCCCGGACCGCGGGGTTTCTCTGGTTCAGCTTCGCCAGAAGGTTGTAGCCTCCCCAGTTTTCATAGGAGAATCCGTCGTTGTATTCGTTGTTTCCCCAGAAGTTTACATTGCAGTACCAGTCCCGATAGGCGGAATTTTCCCGTTTCTCCCGGAGATCCCGAAAGGCGAAAAAGTCGCGCCCCGTGTGATTGAACACGCCGTCAAGAATGACACGGATTCCCGCCTCATGACATTGTTTTACAAAAGCCGTCAGATCATCGTTCGTCCCGAGTCTGCTGTCCAGCTTCCTGTAGTCCGTCGTCTCGTAGCCGTGACCGACCGATTCAAAAAGAGGCCCGATATAGAGCGCGTTGACTCCGATGGTTTTCATATGCCCGATCCAGGGAACAAGCGTATTCAGTCTGTGTACCGGTTCGCCATAGTCGTTCTGTTTCGGCGCGCCGGTGAGACCGAGCGGGTAAATGTGATAAAATACCGCCTCGTCATACCATGCCATAGATGGAATTTCCTTTCTGCTGTCTTTTCTCCGCGTTCAGCATCTGTCCGCGACCTCCGCAAGGAAGCGCAGCAGACCTTCCGGCTGATTCCGTACACGATCCAGCCCCGTATCGCCGAGCATCACCACTTTATTGGCGCCGTGATAATCGCTTCCCGCGGTCACATAGAGTCTGTATTTCTCCGCCAGGGCCAGCACCTCGTCGCGCCGCCTGTCGGAAAAGCCCGAATAGAAGGCCTCGACCCCCTGCAGGCCGAAGTCAAGCACGTGCTTCAGCCTCGTCTCCAGCTCTTCCCTGCTGAGATTCTCATCCCCGTCCCCGAAGGGGGGATGGGCCAGGACCGGAATCCCGCCGGCATCCAGGATGCCGCGGATGGCTTCCTCGGGCTTCAGGAACTGATCCCGGAAACGGATGCCGTTGATGTAGTTATGAATCGCCTGGCCGATGCTCTCGGCATATCCGTGCTCCACCATCAGTTTCCCGATATGGGGTTTCCCGGGATTGTCCATGGCAAGCAGCTGCCGCAGTTCTTCCTCCGGGAAGCGGAATCCGAAGGCCTCCTGGACATATTCGAGGCGGGCGCGGGTCTTTATCATGCGCAGCGCATGTCCTTTCTCCACGACACGGCGGATGGACTCCGCATTCTCGTCGTATCCGTAACCGAGAACGTGATACCGGCCGTTATCATCCCGGCAGGAGAACTCCACTCCCGAGAGAAAGCGCGGATCGCCCTCCTTCAGCAGCGGCCGGATCAGGCGGCCTGCCTTGATGTCATCGTGATCGGTGACGGAGAACAGCTCGATCCCCGTTTCCCGGATGATCGGAAGGATTTGTTCCGGGCGGTCGGTACCGTCTGAAACGCTCGTGTGGATATGCAGATCGATTTTGCCTGTCTGCGTGCTCATAGGCCATCTTCTCCGGTTCATTTCCATATCTTGTGTTGAAAACGGGGGTATTTTACCATATTTTCTGCCCGGCGACAAGGAATCATTGTGAAAACGCCATGAATTCTCATTCTGAGCGCGTGTTTCCGCTTTACAAAACAGAGGAAATCTGAGATAATCGTTTTGTATCAGGAAGCATGGTTATTACAGTGCTTTGTTCAGCCGGGAGGGCAACAGCATGAATCACAGCCTTGTCGATAAAGAAGCGGAACGCAGATCACGGCGCCATTATCTGTTCGTCCTGTGTGCGGTCTGCCTGCTTGTCAACATTTTTGGCGCTCAGCTGGCGCGTGCCGCCGGATGGACTCTCTTTCTGGACAACATCGGCAGTGCCCTGGCCGGTGCGCTGGGCGGCATCATCCCCGGCATCACCGTCGGCTTTCTTACCAACCTCTTCAATGCCATCGGCGATTATGAAACCGCTTATTACGGTACCCTGAACGTAATGATGGCCATCTGCTCGACGCAGTTTGAACGCAAAGGCTTCTACGACTTCAAAAAGCCCGGAAAGCTTCTGCTCGTCATTCTTGTCTTCACGCTGATCGGCGGCGGTCTCGGCTCGATTCTCACCTGGACGCTGTACGGTTTCAGCTTCGGCTCGGGCATTTCCGCGCCGCTGGCACAGCGTCTTTATGCGTCCGGTGCCTTTTCGGAGTTCTGGGCGCAATTCACCGCGGACATGCTGATCGACTTTGCCGACAAGACCATCACCGTGCTGATCGTGACCGCGGTGCTCAGTCTGCTTCCCAGAAAGCTGCGGAAGAACCTCTTCTTCACCGGCTGGCACCAGGCGCCGCTCTCGGATGAAAAGCTGGCCGAGGCGGAAAAGAAGATCTCCCGGCACAAGTCGCTGCAGTCGAAGCTCATCGTGCTGGTGGCTTCCGCGATGATCATCATCGCTCTCGTGGTCACTGGGATCAGCTATATCCACTATCGGACCGCCGCGATCGATGAGCAGATCAGCCTGGCCCGGGGCGTGGTCCGGGTGGCTGCTGCCTCCATCGACGGCGACCGTGTAGACGAATACATGGAAAAGGGGCATGACGCGGAAGGCTATGATGTGATCGATGCCCGATTTAATGATCTGGCGCTGAGCTCGGAAAGCATTGAGTATGTCTATGCCTACAAAATCATGGAAGACGGCTGTCATGTCGTTTTTGACGCCGATACTCCCGATGTGCCCGGATCGGAGCCCGGCGAAGTCATTGAATTTGACGAAGCCTTCGCGGAATACCTGCCCGCCCTGCTGGCCGGGGAAGAGATTGAGCCGATCACCTCCAACGAGAAATACGGATGGCTGCTCACGGTGTATCACCCGATGTATGACAGCAAGGGCGTGTGCCAATGCTACGTCGGCGTCGACATCAACATGAAGCACATCGCGACCAGCGGATACCAGTTCCTGGCGCGCGTTCTCTCGCTGTTTCTCGGATTCTTCCTGCTGATTCTGGCAGCGGCGATCTGGCTTGCAGAGTACAACATCATTCTCCCGATCAACGCCATGGCTCTCTCAACCGGGCGCTTTGCCTATGATACCGGGGCCGCCCGTGATGAAGCCGTCGAAAGCATCCGCGAACTGGACATCCAGACCGGCGACGAGATTGAAAACCTGTATCACTCGGTAACCAAGACGACCGAAGACATGGTCGCCGCCATCGAGAACGAAGAACAGCAGAAGCAGGTCATCAGCCGCCTGCAGAATGGTCTGATTCTGGTGCTTGCCGACATGGTAGAAAGCCGGGACAAAAACACCGGGCAGCACGTCCGCAAAACGGCGGCCTATACCGACATCATCATGCGCGAACTGCTGAAGGAGGGCGTCTATACCGATCAGCTGACGGAAGAGTACATGTACGACGTGGTCAACTCGGCGCCTCTGCATGACATCGGAAAGATCAACGTTTCCGACATCATTCTGAACAAACCGGGCAAGCTGACCGATGAAGAATTTGCAATCATGAAGTCGCACACCACGGCTGGCTCCGACGTCATCCGGCACGCGATGAATATCGTTTCCGAAGAAGACTCGGCCTACCTGAAGGAAGCCTCCAATCTGGCGATGTATCATCATGAGAAATGGAACGGAACCGGTTATCCGGAAGGGCTGAAGGGAGAAGAGATTCCGCTGTCCGCCCGAATCATGGCCGTCGCCGATGTCTTTGACGCGCTGGTCTCGAAGAGAAGCTACAAGGACGGCTTCTCGTATGAAAAAGCCATGGAGATCATTCAGGAAGGCTCCGGCTCCCACTTTGACCCGAAGATCGTCCATGCCTTTACCGAAGCGGCCGACGAAGTCCGCACCGTCATGAACGCCAACATGAATATCTGACCTGTCGTCCGGGCAGCAAAAAACCACGCAGCTCTGCGTGGTTTTTTGCTGTCAGTTTTTCTCCTCCTCCAGCGCTTCCCGGATCGCCTTTGAGAGCTGATCCGCGCAGGAGGTTCCCCGGCCCTGGCAGTCGTTGCCTTCCAGCATCTCCGCGATGCGGGCGGCATCCTGCCCTTCCACAAGTTTCCCGATGGCCTTCAGGTTCCCTTCACAGCCGCTTTTGAAGCGAACGTTGTGAAGCTTTCCGTCCTCGATGCCGAAGCGGATTTCCCGCGAGCAGACGTATTTCGGTGTGTAAACATATTCTTTCATGCTTTTCGCTTTACCGGTCTCCCTTGGGGTTCGGTCCGAACTCGTTGTCGCCGGGCTCGCTGTCCCTGCAGAACCAGACGATCAAAAGGATCCAGCCCACGACAGGGATCAGGCCGATGAAGTACCAGGTGCCTTTTTTCCCGATGTCATGCAGACGGCGCCATGCAACCGCCAGGCTGGGAATGAGAATGGCAAGGCTGAACAGATAAGCAAGGATGCTGAAAAAGCCGCCGTTGCCGTTTCTGCCAAGGGCATTCAGGATCGCGCTGATGACGCCGGCGCTCAACGCAAAGCTCCAGTATTCCGCACGTCTGGCACGGCCGCTGAAGTCGGCATACTTCTGCAGAACGCATACCTTGACATAGTCGATAATTGTCTGAAAATCCATGATTGACTCCCTCCCGAAAGCTGATTTTTATACAGGCAGATACTATCACATTCCGCCCCGGAGCGCAAGTGAACATCAAGTGAATTTTTCTGCACGGATCCGGAAAACAGGGCGGGTCTTCCGGCTCAGAAAACGGGGAGAACGGATCCCACGGTTGCAAGAAAGGTGCACAGGATCACGAGGATCTGAAACGGGAGAGTGCCGAATCTCCCCACGATCGCCGCTTCCCCTGTCCGCTTCCGGCTGTTGTGATACGCGATGACGATGCCAAGTCCCGTTACCACCTGGATGATACTGGCAAACCTCGTAAATCCCACGAAGCTGGTCAGGCCCAGGAAGGCCAGGATCAGGCACGGGAGCGTCGCCGCAAGCCAGCTGAGCTTCAGATGCCATTTTGTCTGTTCATATACGATGTCCCGGAGGTTCAGAGTATTCGCCCAGAAAGACGTTGCCAGCGCAAGCAGCGTAAACAGATATCCGATGATGCTCACCCAGCCGCCGAGGTGCGCCGAGAGGTCCACAAGCGCACCGTCCTGGCTGATATTCTTTCCCGCTCCCAGAAGGGTCATCAGGGTTATCAGAAGAATCAGTCCGGCATTGATTCCGAGTCCTGCCGCGATTGCACCGCGGATCTGCCCGGCATCGCCCTCCAGTCCTTTCACGACCTGAGGCGTTGACATGACGGCCGACAGGGAAAACGAGATCATTCCAAACAGGGCCAGAGCATTGTTGACCCCGTGCCAGCCGGTCGGGAGCGGCGAGGTTTCCGACATCAGGGTTGCGGCCAGGAGAATCCCGACCACCGCGACCATCGATCCGACGGCTATCTTCTCACAGAAACCGACCAGTTTCATCCCGACAAAGACAACCCCTGCGCCGATCAGATAGAAAATCAGGATTCCGAGATAGTCCTGAAATCCGAACCAGCTGCGAAAAACCGCTGCTGCGCCGGTGAGAAATGCACTGACGTTGACCAGGACCGACAGGCCCAGCAGTCCGAACGCAAGCCATGTAAAAACCGTCTTCAGGCGCCCGGAGAAGAGCTCCGCGTCAAAGCACTTGATAAACTGCGCCCCGTTATTGTTGTACGAGAGTTCCGCGATAATCAGGTGCATGACCAGATTGAACAGATAACAGAAGCAGAGAATCAGCAGCATCTCCCGAAAGCTGTTTCGCGAAGCCAGGTACGGGACCGCCAGAATGCCCGAGCCCACTCCGTGTCCGATAATGATGCTGGTTGCTTCCCAGAAGCTGAGCTTTGATTCGCCTTTTATCATCCGTCTTTTCTCCTTATTGACTGCGCTTCCCTTTCACAGGTCAAACATACTCATCTGTGCATTTTTCTCCGGCAGTTCCTGCATAAAACGAAAACATTCGTCCGGCTTTGACAGGATTCCGTTTTCTCTGCAGAATCTCTGAAACAGTGCCGTCAGTTCTTTTGCTTTCGGGCTCGGACACTCATAGGCGTCTCCGTAGCGCCGGATGTATTGTTCCTTCATTCCCGGAAAGTGCCGGTCAAGCGCCGCGTAATAGTATTCCCTGTCTCCTTCCCGAAGCGTCAGGCCAATACCGAAGTCGATGATCCCTTTCACTCCGACACGGGCGCATTCCTTCAGGATCGCGCTGATGTTTTCTTCCGTATCGTTGATAAACGGCAGGATGGGGGTCAGCCATACAACGGTCGGGATTCCCCTTTCCCGCATTTTGTCCAGTACCTCGATCCGCCGTCCGGTTCCGCATACATTCGGTTCTATGATCCTGCACAGCTCTTCGTCCCAGGTTGTCAGCGTCATCTGCACTACGCACTTGGCGGATTGGTTGATCTCATCCAGCAGATCGATATCCCGAAGAATCCGATCTGATTTTGTCTGCACGGCAACCCCGAAGCCATATTTCCGGATGATTTCCAGGCATCTTCTCGTCAGCTGAAGTTCCTCTTCACAGTGCATATACGGATCGGACATGGAGCCCGTCCCGATCATGCATCTCCGTCTTTTGGATTTCAGCGCCTGTTCCAGCAGTTCCGGAGCATTCCGCTTCACCTCGACGTCCTCAAAAGGGTGCGTAAACTGATAACACCTGCTTCTGCTGTCGCAGTAGATGCAGCCGTGCGTACATCCCCGATAGATATTCATGCCGTATCTGCCGCCGCTTCCGGTCAGGATTCCTTTTGCCTCCGTAAAGTGCATCTTCCCCCGTACTCCTGTTCTGATCATTCCCGATTCGGCAATATTCTGTTCTCCCCGTTTCAAAGCTTCATTTTGATTTCAAAGCATAGAGTTTTCCTTTATCCGGCGATTTCAAATACTTTTTGAGGTCTGTCGCCCTGAAGGGTTTCCCGTGCGCCGGGTAAAGCATATCCGGATTCTTCGCGAGGATTGTTTCCCAGGATTGTCTGTACTGCTGCAGATTCTCGATCCAGATGGTCGTCCGTCTTCTGCTTGGGAAGCCGTTCATCGCCGCGTCTCCGCAGAAAACTCTGTCCCCCGTCATCAGCGAGATATGGTCTGCCGTATGGCCGGGTGTCTCCAGCACCTCGTTCAGGAAGCCGGCGTGATCATCGTGAGCGTGGGTCAGAAAGAGCTATCTGATCTCTTTCGGCTCGATGCGGTTCTTCTCCAGCATTTTTATAAAATGCGGAAAGCCGCCCTCGTAGCCGGTGTCGATCAGAATCAGTCCGGCTTCGGAGGAGATCAGATAATTGTTGACCACACGTGTGCCGAGATCCCGTATTTCATTGCCGTCATTTCCTGTCATAGTTTGATTTTCTCCCGCCATTCATGATGCACCGCTTCAGAGCGCATGCCCGCCGGATACTTTGATTACCTGTCCCGTGAGCATTCCTGCCTGCTCGCTTGCCAGAAACAGAATGGTTTCGGCGATATCCTCCGGTTGGATCAGTTTTCCCATCGGAATCAGCGGTATGACCGCCTCCTCCAGATCGGCATCGATCCATCCGGTCTGTGTCGGACCGGGTGCCACGCAATTGACCGTAATGCCGTACTTTCCGACTTCAAGCGCGATGCTGCGGGTAAGCGCCTCCAGCGTTGCCTTGCTCGCTCCGTAGGTAATCTGACCGGCGAAGACCTGGGATGCGTCTGTAGAAAGATTGATAATTCTGCCGTAATCACCGCGGTGCCGGACAAATTCCCTGGTCATCAGAATGCTTCCCCGAACGTTGACCGCAAAGGTCTCGTCAATCACCTTCCGGGTGATTTTTTCGATGGTATCAAGGCCGTTTTCATCATCTGCCGCCGCATTGTTCACCAGAATATCAACTCTCCCGTATTTCTCCATCACAGCTGCATAGATTTCCTTCACGGCCTCCTCATCGGAGATATCCCTTTCCAGAATCAGATAATCGGCATGCATTTCCCTGAGTCTGCCCTCCACGAAATCCGCATTCCCTGCATTCGCCGCATAGTATCTGTCGACTCCGTTTCTGTCCGTCCTGCTCTCATCAAACTGCCGGAATATCTTCTTATATACCAGAACCACCTTTGCCCCTTCGCGCGCGAAGGCAAGTGCCGTCGCTGCTCCGATCCCCTGCGGGTTATTCGCCCCCGTAATCAGAGCCACTCTGTCCTTCAGTCCGTAATTCACCATGGATATTCCCTCCCCGGCTTCTAAACGATCTTCTGCGCTACAGCTTCAGGACGGCAATCAGCTCGTTCCCGTCCTTTTCGCCTGTTTCCGTGAAACCAAACGACCGGTACAGTTCTCTGGCCGCCTTGTTCTCCGGCTCATAGGACAGCCAGCAGTATTCTGCCTCTCCGCACGGAAATGTCCGGATGAAATCCAGCGCGAGGCTTAGGGCTTCTTTTCCGTAGCCCTTATTCTGACAGGCCTGATCGATCATCAGGCGCCAGAGATTGTAGTTCCCTTTCGCGATCTGAGGCGGATCCTCCCAGTCGTCATCCACATCGTAACCGATCATCAGAAACCCGACAGGCGTTTCATTTTCATAGATGCCGAAAGGAAAGGCAAATCCGTTTGCCGTAATCGTGGTATAGGCTTCGATTATGCTGATCTCATTCCCCGCCACGAAGCTCTTCTGTTCCTCGGACACCCTCAGTTTCAGAATATCCCATACATTTCTGCTGCTTATCTTTTTCAGGCTGATCATCTTTGTTCTGTTCTCTCTGCCGTCAGGAGCTTATGACAGGCTGACCAGGAGCTGTTCGAGGAGGCTCCCTGACTCATTTTATCTCGTTCTTTTCTGTTCGATCGCCGGATCATGTTATTTCTTTTTCTTCGGCGCCGGAAGCTCATCAACCATTGCTTCCAGCAGTACTCTCAAAAATTCCCTGTTCTCCACATGATCCACAAGCAGCATTTCCTTCGCGCCTTCATATGGGATCTCCCTGTCCGCGTCCGGCATCATGGCCAGCGCTGACTTTGTGGGCTTTACCAGAAACCGGTCGTCATAGATGCCGCCGATCACCTTGCCCTGATAGTAGAGAATATATTCTCCCATCATCGCACGATAAGAAACGTCCTCCAGTTCAGACAGCTGCTCCAATATGAAATCCAGATAGCTTTTACTTGATGCCATTTTTCTTCCCTCCAAACGAGTCACGGGGACAGGTTCCCTGAGTCATTTCATGTGATTGATGTTTCATCCTTTTTCTCTTCTATCCAGGAAAAGAACTTGTCCAATCCTTGATTCTCTTCTCTGCTCTCCAAAAACATTCCTGCCGTATACCATGAATGCGTATTTTTCTTATCTGTCACGCTGTACAGTTCACAAGGGATCCCCAGTTTCCTTGCCTTCTCGGCAAAATCCTCTGCGCAGGCATATTCTACCAGCCCGTCGTGTTTGCTCTGAATAAGAAGCATGGGAATATTGCTCTTATCCATCAAAGCTAACGGTTCACCGTTTTTTCTGTTATAGCCCTTCCTGAAGAGCTGCCCCAGCAGAAGACGGATTGTCAGTCCCTGATCTTCCCTGAAACTGTACGGACCGCCCGACCCGATAAAGCCCTTGATGTTTGAAACATCCACGCCATACTTTTCCTGAACCTTTCGGCTGTAACACAGGATGGATGTCAGATGGGCTCCGGCCGACGGTCCTGCTGCAATAATCTCTGAACCATCGATCCCGTTGTCTGCCATATAGCCGACTGCGGAATGAAACGCTTCACAGACATCCTGAATCTGACAGGGGTATTTATACTTTGGAGATAATCTGTATCCCAGAGAAACGAAACGGTATCCCTGATTGCATACACACTGCCCGACAAAATCAAAAAGCCTGGGATTGCCTGCATTCCAACCTCCGCCATGAACCCATACAATGATCTTGTTGCTGATCACGCTGTTCGGTTCATAGTACAGGAAATACTGATCCTTGTGCTTTCCATAGGAAACCGACACAGGCTTATGCTTTTTCTTAACCTGAAGCATTTTCCGGTACAGTCCGAAGTAACTCAGGCTTTCACGCAAATAGTCATTCATGGTTATGAATCTTTTTCTTCGTAGGGTTTATCCCATGAACCGATCTCGATCAGATTCCCTTCAGGATCAGCAATATAACAGGTTCTCTGGCCCCACGGCTCAAGTTCCGGCTCCAAAACAGGCGTTGCTCCGTTTTCCACTGCTTTTTTGAACGCAGCATCGACCTCATCAAATGTATCAACATAAAGAGCCATTTCAAAGTGTCCGTTCAGACCTTTGATATAGTCATATCTGCGATTTGTCATCTTTTCAAAGTCGTTTCTTCCATACAGCAGAAACAGGGTGCCATCCTTAACAAGATAGACATTCGATGTATCCTCTGCTTCTTTAATCTCAAAGCCGAGCACATCTCTGTAAAACCGAATCATTTCAGCCATATTTTCAACAAGCAATCCAAAACCGTCCAGTCTCATAATCAGCCTCTCAAATTCCGATTTTCGTTCTCTATTGCTCTCTTCCCGTCCTGATGAAATGCCCTTCCTGAACAGCTGCAAAAGTTGCTATGGCACATACGATTGCTGCGCTGTATCGAAAATTGATCATTCTTACTGTTGTTTGTCCACGTTCTTGAAGCCGCATACGATGCCGGTTTTTCCGCCGGGCAGATCGAGCTTTGCAAACTCCACCCTGTAGTTGCGGATGCCATCATCAAACACCCGCCGGAAGGGCACGGAATAAATCGGCATGTTCTCCGTGTTTCTGACGAGGCACTCCGGCGTGAGAGCCTCAAGGAACCGCTGTCGGTCTTCCTCCAGCACCAGTTTTGAATAGAAAGCGAAGGCCTGGGAGAATTTCTCGATCTTCACGGCAACGTCTGCCGGGATGAGATGTTCCATTTCTTTGTCGATGCGGAACAATTCAAATTTCTGGGTTTCAACGTCGTTGATGAGCCAGACCGAATCGTAGGCCCTGGTCAGCGCCTCAATAACGGCGGCGCGCTGCGCCTTATCCGATTCTGCCTGTTCATACTTGTCGGTGATGTCCGAGATGAACACATAATACAGGCTGTTCTGGTCGTCGTATTCAATGTAATGGCCGTAATCGTCGAGCCAGCGCACCGCGCCGTCCTTGCGGATGATCCGATATTCCACAAAATCGAGGTCGGACTGGCTGTCCTTTATCTGATCCTTGATCGACGTAGAGATCCTCTCGTAGTCATCCGGATGGACCATGCCGCGGAAAGTAAAGCCGGTCAACGCCTTGAATTCCTCCAGACTGTCGCAGCCGAACACCTCAAAGACGGCTTTGTTGGCATACAGCAGTCTCCCATCATCAGCTCTGTAGATAAAGAAGCCGCCGGGCATGTATTCTCCGAACTGTTCGATCACAGTCAGGATCTGTTCGGTCATCAGTTTTTCATTCGGCTCCCGGATGGACAGTACCGCGATGGCAATCGCCGTAACGCCGTTAACCGGATTGACATCGACACGGCGCGCAAAGGAATGGACGATGGAACCGTCCGGCATCTTTTCATCATAGAAAGTGCGGATTCCCTTTTCGCAGCAGGCCTTTACGACATTGTGCATGAAAGCCGCGTCATATTTGGCGAATGCCGGGCCAAGCGCCGACGGATCAAGATGGAAGAATCGCATGAAGAAGTCGCGGTAGGACTGGTTAGTGCGCACGAACCGCGTGCTGTCGCCTTTGACTTCGATAATGCACATCGGCAGGGTGTTGTACGTGTTCCGGAGAGAAGTCTTTTCCTCGCGCGCAACGACGCCGACATCATACAGATTCAGGCTGCACAGCGACTCGTAGTATTCGGACTCCTCGGGGTTTTCATACCCCGTCAGCCTGTGCGCTCTGTGATATTTAAGGACATGCAGAATCGGAACAGGTTTGCTGAAATAGAAACCCTGAAGCCTGGAGCAGCCGATTTCCTGAAGAAAACGCATCTGCTCCTCCGTCTCCACGCCCTCGCAGATGGTATCCACGCCCAGAGCCGATGCCATCTTCATCAGTTCGGTCAATATGATCCTTCCGTCGTCGTTATCGTCCAGCCTTCGCATAAAACCCATGTCAAATTTGATCAGGTCGAACTTGATACTTTGAAGCATATCCAGCGCGGAATAGCCGCTGCCAAAGTCATCCATCCACACGGGGAAGCCGAAGGCCTGGAAGCGTTCAACCTGCGTTTTCATGTAATCAAAATCGCTCCCGATCACGCTTTCCGTGATTTCGATATTGATTCTGTCCCGGCTGACACCGGCAGCGTCCACGCGGCGCCTGATTTCTTCAACCATATCGCAGGCATCAAAATCAGATCGGGAAAGATTGATGGAATGCGGCACGATGTAGAAGCCCTCGGCCTCCTTGATTTTGATATACCTCAGTACCTGGTCAAGGATATACAGATCCAGCTTGTAGATCAGGCCCGCATCCTCAAGATAGGGGATAAACTCCGCGGGCGACAGGAAGCCCTTGACCGGGTCGATCCATCTCGCCAGGGCCTCTTCATTGCAGACTTTCCCGTCGATGGCCCTCACGATCGGCTGATAGTAGACCTGTATCCAGTTCTCGGACAGCGCCCGTTCAAAGGTTTCAAGAATATATTGCTGCCTGACGATCCCTTCGCTCAGGGCATGGCTGTAATAATTGAAGGATGAGGCATAGGTTCCCTTGATGGCGTCGCACGCGATCTTCGCACGGTCATACGCCATGCCTACCGGTACAGCTTCGATCCGGTTCGGATAGACGCCGACGCATATCGGAAGATGCTTGTTGTTCTCCATCGCCCGCCATTCCCGGAACAGACGGCCCAGCCGGTCTTCCAGTCCGTTCTCATCCGCAAATGCTGCAAAATGATCCGCGTTGATATGACTGCACCTCTCCGTACCGAAAGTCCGGCTCAGGAGTCCCGCGAAATGCCTGAGCAGCATATCGCCCTCGGAAAAGCCGTATTTATGGTTGTAGGACTTCATTCCTCCCAGATCAAAATACAAAAGCGCGGGCAGGCCTCCCTGATCCAATATGGTCTTTCTGCCGATCTCAGCCAGTTCAAAGAAAGAACTCATGTTCGGAAGCCCGGTCAGGTAATCATACCTGGCGCTGTTTTTGAAGCTTTCCTCCTGAAGCTCTTTCTGAACGCCGCGTTGAAGGTCAGTCCCGCTCTCTTCCTGATAATCGCCCTCTTCGGTAAACCAGATCTGAGCAAGGCGCAGTCCGTCGTCCGTATCCACATGCTCGCCGAGCAGGTGGATGACCTTATATCCGGCAGTATCTCTCTTCTTTGTGCGGTACAGCAATTCCAGCCTGCCCCCTCCGACGCCAAAGCGGAGAAGGGCATTCGTGAACCTGGCCGTGTCATCCGGGTGAATATCCTTAAACATGTTCTGATTCATGTCGGAATACGCCTGGGCTCGGTCCTGATAACCAAACATCGCACAGAAGCCGTCCGATACGACGAGGGTCGCAACGCCTTTCTCAAGAAACTAGCAAATGGCGAAAGGCAGGCGCATGCCTTCGATAAAGGCGCGCTGTTCTTTTGTAAATTCGTATTTCTTCATGATTTCAGTCCTGCTTTCCTGGCATTATCCCAAACCGTCATGATCCGCGAGGCATATTTCTCAAGTTCCGCCGGCAGTATGATCGAGCTTATGAACGTGTTTTTTCTGTGCACCTCAGCGCGTTTTGCCGTGCACGGTTATCTGTGAATCATCTGGCTGAGCATTTCATACAGGCGCTCCGGTTCGACCGGTTTGGAAAGATGCGCGTTCATCCCCGCCTGCAGGGACTGCTGTACGTCCTCGTCAAAGGCGTTGGCGGTCATGGCGATGATGGGGATGCTTTTTGCATCCGGCCGATCCAGAGCACGGATGGCGCGGGTGGCCTCCAGACCGTCCATCACGGGCATGCGCACATCCATGAGAATCGCGTCGTAATATCCTGCCTGATGCTCCGAGAACATGTCAACAGCTGCCTGACCATTCTCCGCGTGCTCAGAGCGAATCTCTTCCATCTCCAGCAGATCCATCAGAATCTCTGCGTTGAGCTCCATATCCTCTGCGATCAGAACCAGGCTGCCTGCCAGCGCAACACCAGAATCCTCCGGTTGAGCGGACGGCTCCTGCGCCTGCTCCGGCTCTGCCTCATCACGGCGGTCGGAGCCCTTGAGCGTCACGGTGACGGTAAAGGTGGAGCCTTTGCCTTTTTCGCTGTCCACGTGGATGTCGCCGTTCATCATGGCGACGATGTTTTTGGTGATCGCCATACCCAGGCCTGTGCTGCCGAGCTTGTTGCCGGCCCCCTCTGTTTCCTGGGAGAACGCCTCAAATATTTTGGGAATGTAATCCTTGCTCATGCCGATGCCGGTATCGCTGACAGTAAAGCGAAGGCTGCGGTGATCATCAAAGCTGGAGGTCTGCTCCACGGTAAAGGTGACCGAACCAGGCGCCTGCGTGAACTTGACTGCGTTGCCCAGTATGTTGATTAGCACTTGCTTGAGCTTCATCTCATCGCCGATGTAGTAGTCCTCGGTTTTCCCGATCTTCCTGCACTCGTATTGCAGGCCTTTGTCCGCGCACTGCCCGCTCACCATCACATTGATCTGTTCCAGAAATTGCCGGAAACTGAACTCCTCGTCCTTGAGCTCCATGCGCCCGGATTCGATGCGGCTCATATCCAGAATATCATTGATGATGCCCAAAAGATGCTTGGCGCTGCTGCCGATCTTTTCCAGTTGTTCTCTGGTATGCGGTGTGAGATCCGGATCATTCAGAGCGATGTTGTCCAGACCGATGATGGTGTTCATGGGTGTACGGATCTCGTGGCTCATGTTGGAGAGAAAGCTGGTTTTTGCCATGTTGGAGGCGTTGGCGGCGGCGATGGCTTCCCGCAGGGTCTGCTGGATCTGCTGCTCCTTCCGCACTTCCTCGTCCACGTCCTTAAAACCGAGCACGATGTTGGAGAGATCATCTTCAAGCGCCAGTCTGGCAAACTCCACCCTGTAGTAGCGGATCCCGCTGTCAAAGACCCGTCGGAACGGCACCGAATAGATCAGCCTGTTCTCCGTATTGCGGATTATATTTTCCATCCTGACAGCTTCCAGAAATTCCTGACGATCTTCTTCCAGCACCAGATTGGAATAGAACGCAAAGGCATCGGAAGCCTTCGTGAGCTTTGCCGCGGCCTGCGCGGGCAGAAGATGGCTCATGCTCTCGTCTATGCGATACAGTTGGAAATGTTCGGTCTTGGGATCGTCGATAAGCCAGACCGAATCGTAGACGCGGGTCAGCGCCTCGATCACGGCGGAGTGCTGTGCGAGGGAATGCTGGATGCGCTCCGCCTTATCCAGTGCTTCCTGAAGCATCCGCCGTTGACTTTCTTCTGCGCGTACGGTTTCCTCAATGTTGTGGATGCCCAGGAGGATCCGGCGGGACTCCGGCCATGCGCCGACCGGAACGATTTTTACCTGATAGGTCGTGCTGTTCCCCGCCTGATCCGTAAGCCTGAAATTGTGGTACAGCGCATGGTCCCGCGTCAGGTGCTGTACAATGCTTTCGCAGTTTACGCGGGTGTGGAAGGCCTCATATTCCTCTTCGTTCAGATGGCTGATACGGTCGAGAAAAGCGGAGAGGGAGCGGTAGGAATACAGCTCCGGGCAATGCTCCTTATAGCTGTCGTTCGTGCGCAGCACCGCAAAGGTGTCGCGGTCGATATCCGAGCGGATCAAAACATCATAATCGTCCGTCAGTGCACTGAGCATCATCTGCTGCCGCTCCTCGCTCTGCTTGCCCAACTGGTTGACCACAAAGGACGACACCGCCTGCAAAACCAGCAGCGTGTTGGTATTGGCGCGGGGATTGTCCACGCCGAGAAAACCGACAATATCACCGCCAAGCCGCAGCGGCGCTGCCATCAGCGACTGGATACCCTGCATTGCGAGGATCTTGTACTCATCCGAGTCGTGATCCAGCTCGCCGTCGGTAGAATTGATATAGAACTCGCCCTGAGCCTCAAACTGCACAATCCAGCGGTCCACAATGGCGATGTCCATGTTCTGCAGCAGGGATATTTCCGCTTCAATGCCCTCGGCGCACCACTCATAGGTGTTGCTCATCCGCTGGGAACCCAGGTCAAATTCAAAAATATAGGAGCGGTCTGCGTCGTAAAACGACGCGACCAGGTCCAGCAGTTTGTTAAAGGCGACCTCATGGTCTCCGTTCCTGCGCAAAATGGTAATGCATTCCATCAAGAGGTCGTTGATAATGATTTTTTGCTGATCCAATACCTGCATTTCAGTATCCTTTGCCATGTCTGTTCACTCCTTTTGTGCTTTCCCGTATCCCTTCAAGTCGCAGTATCTCAGGAACTCCTCCAGGATTCTCTCATAATCGTCCTGATGCTGGCAGTATAACAGGAAAGAGTGAATTTCGTTCGAATTGAATGCATCCGAGGATGCGCCTCCTTCATGCCATTCTGCTGATTGAAGCCGCTATGCATCCTTAGAATCATCTTGTTTCTTCCGATAGGTTAGTTCTACGTCATAGCCAAGCTCATCCAACATCTTAATGAAGGTTTTATTCACGATTTGTTCGTGTCCCCGGATGATACGGTTTACATAGGGCAAGGAAACGCCGATTCTCTCAGCAATTTCTTTCTGAGTGGTCCGATCCTCAATAACCCGGGTTTTCAGATCAAGCTCTACATCGTTTCGCAGCATCGTCACACCTCCCTAATTTGTTAACTCATAGATTAATATTATAGCACACTATATTGTAGATTTCTACCCTGCGAACGGAAAAAAAGCGCCCCCGAATCCCTGCTTTCGACAGGTTCGCGCGGAGAAAAAAGAGGGTTCCCGTCACGCGGAGCACGGTTCGCTCCCGATGACGGAAACCCCTTGATTTCGAGCCTTCTGCGTCCCTTTTTACGCTTTATGTGTCAGTAAACAGACAGTCTCGACATGTGCGGTGCGCGGGAACATGTCGTAGGCTTCCGCGCGCTCCATTGTGTAGCCCCGTTCTTCAAAGCGCTTCAGGTCGCGGGCGAGAGTTGCCGGATTGCAGGACACATAGACGATCCGCTCCGGTCCGAGCGCAGCCAGATCGGCCACGACGCGCTCATCCAGCCCCTTGCGCGGCGGGTCGACCACGGCCGTGTCCGGGTGAATCACCAGCTGGCCCAGCTCCGAAGAATCCGCGCAGAAGAATTCGGTATTGGATATGCCGTTTCGCGCGGCGCTCTGTTTCGCGTTCTCCACCGCCTCGGGGACGATCTCCACGCCGGTGACCCGCTCCGCGCTCCCGGCCAGACCCAGGCTGATGGTCCCCGCGCCGCAGTAGAGGTCGAGAATCTCCGCCCTGCTGCCCTCCGGCACCGCCCATTCCCGCACTTTCTCGTAGATCGCTTCCGCCTGCCTGGGATTCACCTGCAGGAAGGCCTGCGGCTGCACCGCAAACTCGACTCCGCAGAAATCCTGCCGTACGCTCCCGCTTCCCCAGAGAGTGTAAAACTCCCCGGCGAGAACCGTGTTCAGACGCGCCTTGTTGATATTCAGCACAATCCCGGTGAGGAAGGGACATTCCTCGCGCAGAAACGCGACCAGCGCCTCCGTCCGTCCTCCGAAGCCCCGCGCGGCCGTAATGCAGAGAACCGCATCCCGCTCGGATTCCCGCCAGAAGATGTGCCGCACGGTCCCCTTTCCGCTCTCTTCGCAATAGGCGGCAATTCCTTCCCGGTTCATGAAATCGGTCACGGCCCTCGCCGCCCGCAGGCAGCGTTCGCTCTGCAGCAGGCAGTCCGTAATCGGGATCAGATCATGGCTCCGCGGCCGGTAAAAGCCGAAAACGGCCTTCCCTTCCCGCTCCCCGACGGCAAATACAGCCTTGTTTCGATACCGCTCGATCGCGGGGCTGGGATGGATGCAGTCGGTCCCCTTCTCCTGCCCGCCGAGGCGCCGCAGGCAGTCGTCCGTATGCTGCTTCTTGACCGCGAGTTCCGCCGCATACTCGAGGTGGCGGAGGCTGCAGCCCCCGCAGGGATTCGGGCAGTCGTTCGCAATGCGCGCATCGGACGCGGCTATCAGGCGGATCCCCTTCGCCCAGACGGCGCTGTTGGTCGCTTTCAGGATCAGAATCTCCCACTCTTCCCCCGGCAGCGCGCCCGAGACAAAAACAGCCCGCCCGTCGAGGCGGCAGACGCCGTAGCCCTCGACGGTACAGGACTCGATCGATACGGTATATTGTTGGTTTTTGGTTAACATAATGTTGTTACATGCGGAAGCGCCGCGAACTCGTCAAACGCATACAGGAGATTCCGCCTGTCGTGGCAGTCGGAAGCGAGGATCAGTTTCCCTCCCTCTCCGAGCCAGCGCTCCCGGATACGCCGTTCGGGAAAGGCTTCGCTCCGCCATCCGCGGGCCATCGCGCCCGTGTTTACCTCGAGCAGCGGCCTCGGCCCGGCCTCCAGCAGGCGCTCGAGCGCGGCATCCGCCGCCGCGATATAGCGCGGATCCGCGGTGCTGAAGAGCGCATCCCCTTCGTTGTATTTGGTGATCAGGTCAAAATGCGCGACGATATCGCAGCCGGTCTTCTCCGGCAGCGCCCCGACCAGCGCATAATAGTCCTCCGCCATGGCGAGATAATCCCCGCCGTACACATCTTCCGCGGCGGCAAGAAAGTTCTCCCTGCTCTCGTCCACCGCGTACTTCACGCCGTTTTTCTCGACATAGTGCACGGCCCCGATGACATAGTCGAACAGCGGCCGCTCGATCTCGGAAAAGATGTCCTGCTCGATTCCGAGCAGAATGCGGATGCGCCCTTCGTACTGCTTCTGCAGCCGCCGCACCTCCGCGCAGTATTCCCTCGTTCCCTCTTCGCTCATGCTCCCGACGTCTTCCGCAAGATGCGAATGCCCGGAGAAACCGATCTCCGGGCAGCCGAGGCGGATGGCTTCCTGAACCAGCTCTTCCGGGCTGTCCGCGCCGTCGCAGAACAGGCTGTGGGTATGATAGTTTGAAAACATCAGGCCATCTTCTCCTGTTTGACCTTGTGGTCGATGACATGCCTGGACTGCAGCTCGCGCCGGACCTCCTCCGGGCGAATTCCCATCTCGACCATCAGCACCATCACGTGATAGGCGAGATCCGCAATCTCGTACACGGTTTCCGCGCGCTCGCCGCCCTTGCCGGCGACGATGACCTCGGTGCACTCTTCTCCGACCTTCTTCAGGATCTTGTCGATGCCCTTCTGGAACAGATAGCTGGTATACGAGCCCTCCGGAAGCTGTTCTTTTCTGTCGAGCAGCAGCTCGTAGAGTCCGTCCAGAGAAAAGGCCTCCTCGCCGTTGACGAGCGGGTTTTCGAAACAGGACTCGGTCCCCAGATGGCAGGCCGGTCCGTCCGGATGCACCCGTACAAGCAGCGCGTCCCTGTCGCAGTCGGCCGTGATCGACACGATATGCTGATAGTTTCCGCTGGTCTCGCCCTTGAGCCAGAGCTCCTGCCGCGACCGGCTCCAGAAGCAGGTCAGCTTCCGCTCGAGCGAAATGCCGAGGCTCTCCCGGTTCATATAGGCCAGGGTCAGAACGCGTCCGGTGTCGGCATCCTGCACGATCGCGGGAATCAGGCCCTTTTCATCAAATTTCAGATCGTCTGTGCTGATCATATGGCTGTCTCCTGTTTCCGGCTCGGCACGGGGCGCATGGGGACGCCCGCGTCGACAAGCCGTTTTTTGAGTTCCGGAATCGCGACCTCTCCGAAGTGGAAGATCGACGCTGCGAGGCCCGCGTCCACTCCCGGGCAGGCCCGGAAGAGCTCGACGAAGTCCTCCATGCATCCCGCGCCGCCGGACGCGACCACGGGCACCTCGACGTCCAGCGCGTTGAGCATCTCGATGTCGAAGCCGTTCTTGACGCCGTCCGTGTCGATGGAGTTCAGCACCACCTCGCCCGCGCCGAGCGCCACACCCTTCCGGATCCACTCGAGCGCGTCCAGTCCGGTGTCCACGCGGCCGCCGTGCGAAAAGACGCGAAAGCCTCCCTCCGCGCGTTTGACATCCGCCGACAGCACCACGCACTGAGAGCCGTATTTCTTCGCCGCGGCGGAGATCAGCCCGGGATCCCGGATCGCGCCGGAATTGACGCTGACCTTGTCCGCGCCGCACTTGAGCACGCGGTCGAAGTCCTCGATCGTGTTGATGCCGCCGCCGACCGTCAGCGGGATAAAGATCTTCGAAGCCACGGTGCGCAGGCAGTCGGTAAACAGCTTCCGCTCCTCAAAGCTCGCCGTGATATCGTAGAAAACCAGTTCGTCCGCCCCGCTGTCCGAGTAAAACGCGGCCAGCTCGACCGGGTCGGAAACATCCTGCAATCCTTCAAAATTCACGCCCTTCACGACGCGCCCGTTCCGCACGTCCAGACAGGGAATAATCCTCTTGGTTAACATAACATTCCCACTCTCTTCTCTCTTCTATCATTTCTGCAGCAGTTCCACTGCTGCAGAAATGCTGACCGCCCCCGTATAATACGCCTTCCCGACAATGGCTCCCGCCATGCCGAGCGCCTTCAGCGCGCGCAGATCCTCCAGCGACGAGACGCCGCCCGAAGCGATCAGATCCATCCGGTAGTCCGCGTTCAGCCTCTCATAGAGCCCGAGGTTCGTCCCGGCCAGCATGCCGTCGCGCGAGATATCCGTGCAGATCACGGTGCTCACGCCGAGCAGGTCCAGGTGCGCGAAGAATTCCTCCGCCGTCCAGGCGCTGTCCTTCTCCCAGCCCCGTGTCCGCACCCTTCCGTCCAGCAGGTCTACGCCGACCGCCACCGCGTCACCGAAGCGCTCCAGCGCGCGCTGCAGAAACTCGTCGTCCTCCGCCGCCGCGGTCCCGAGAATCACCCGGCTCACGCCGAGCTCCAGATACCGCCGCGCGGTTTCGAGATCGCGGATACCGCCGCCCAGCTCCAGAAACAGGCCGGTCTCCTCGGCAATCCGCCGGATAACCGGCAGGTTGTCAGTCCGCCCGCTGCGCGCCCCTTCGAGGTCCACCAGATGCAGATGATCCGCTCCCTCGTCGCGCATCGCCTTCGCCCGACTGACCGGGTCGGGGTCATAGACCGTCATCTTGCTGTAATCGCCCTTCTCCAGGCGGACCGCCTGTCCGCCGTAAAGGTCGATGGCCGGATAGAGAATCACAGGCTCACCTCACAGAAAGCTTTCAGGATAGACAGGCCGACCGGCCCGCTCTTCTCCGGGTGAAACTGGCAGCCCATCACGTTGTCCTTCGCCGCCGCCGCCGTAATCTCCCTGCCGTAGTCGCAGACCGCCACCACGCTGTCTTCGCAGTCGGTCGCGTAGAAGGAATGGACAAAGTACACGCAGTCCCCCTCCTGCACCTCGCGCAGCAGCGGATGCTCGCGCTTTTTGATCAGCGCGTTCCATCCCATCTGCGGGATCTTCAGCCCTGCGGGGATTGTCCCCTGCATGGGCACGATGTTCCCCCGGAGCAGTCCGAGGCCCTCATGTTCGCCGAATTCGCTGCTCTTCTCGAACAGCAGCTGCATCCCGAGGCAGATGCCCAGCAGGGGCTTTCCCTCCGCCGCCGCCTCGCACACGACCCGGTCCAGTCCGCTCGCGCGGAGCTTGTCGGCCGCGTCCCCGAAGGCGCCGACGCCCGGCAGGATGACCTTTTCGGCCGCCCGGATCACCGCGCTGTCTCCCGTCACCTCGGCCGGCTGTCCGATCGCCTGCAGCGACGAGCGCAGCGAAAACAGGTTCCCTACGCCGTAATCGACAATCGCTATCATCCGATCACTCCTTTGGTGCTCGGAACGGTGTCCGGATTCCGTTCATCTCTGGATACCGCCTCGCGCAGCGCGCGCGCAAAGGCCTTAAAGCATCCCTCGAGGATGTGGTGCGCGTTCGCGCCCGCCGCCTGCCGCAGGTGCAGGGTGATCCCCGCCTCGCGCACGAAGGCGGCGAAGAATTCTTCCCCGAGCTCCGTGTCGAAGTCGCCCACCTTCTCGGAGGCGATGTTCAGTGCGGGATAAAAGCCGGCCCGGCCCGAGATATCCAGCGCGCAGAGAATCAGCGTCTCATCCATCGGGATGATCGCGCTGCCGTAGCGTTTGATGCCGACCGCTCCGCCGAGCGCCTCCTTCACGGCGCGCCCGAGGCAGATGCCGATGTCCTCCGTCGTGTGGTGATAATCGACGCAGGTATCCCCCTGGCATTCCAGCTTCAGATCCATCATCGCATGCCTCGCAAACAGGCTCAGCATGTGATCGAGAAAGCCGCATCCGGAGCGGACCTCCGCGGTTCCCTTCCCGTCCAGGTTCAGCGTCAGGCTGATCCTGGTTTCGCTGGTATCCCGTTTGATTGTCGCTTCACGCATCCTCTCTCGCCTCCGTTTTCAAAAGCTTTTCCGTCTCGCGGATCAGGGCCTCCATCTGCTCCCTCGTCCCGATCGTGATGCGCACGAACGGGTCCAGGCGCAGCCCCTTCAGATGTCGTACAAGAATCCCCCGTTTCTTCAGTGCCCTGTAAAGCTCGCCGCCCGGCAGCGCCGGCGACCTTGCGAACAGGAAGTTCGAGCGCGAATCCGTCACCTCGAAGCCGAGCCGCTTCAGTTCCTTCGCCGTCCAGGCCCGGTTCTCCATGATGACCTGCGCGTTGCGCCGGTAATACTCGTCCTCGCGGATCGCTGCCGTCCCGGCCGCGGAGGTCATGCGGTTGACGTTATAAGGGTTGGTGGAATATTTCAGGGTGTTCAGATCGCGGATCAGCGGCGCCTGCCCGGCGGCAAAGCCGAGCCGCGCCCCGGCCAGCGACCGGGACTTGGAAAAGGTCTGGATCACCAGCAGGTTTTCATATTTGTGAACCAGCGGCAGCACGCTCTCCGCGCCGAAGTCCACATAGGCCTCGTCAATCACGTGCATCCGATCGGGCCTCGCCCGCAGCATCCTCTCGATCTCCTCCGCCTTCAGCGCTATCCCCGTCGGCGCGTTCGGGTTTGCCAGAAAGGCCGTCCCGTCGAGCTCGAGATAGTCCTCGATGCAGACGGAAAAGTCCTCCCGCAGCGGAACCTCGATCATCGGAACCCGGTTCAGTTCGGCGAAGACCGGATAAAACCCGTAGGTGACATCCGGAAACAGCGCCGGGCAGCCCTCGTCGCAGTAGGCCATGAAGGCAAAGTTCAGCAGCTCGTCCGAGCCGTTCCCCACCAGAACCTCCTCCGGCTCCAGCCCGTAATGTTCGGCAATCGCGCGCGTCACGATGCGGCTCTCCGGATCGGAATAGAGCTGCAGGCGCCGCGCCTCCTCCTCCACCGCCGCCGTCACGCCCGGCGAAGGCGGAAACGGCGATTCATTTGTATTCAGCTTGATATAGCGCCGGTCCTGCGGCTGCTCCCCGGGCGTATAGGGCTCCAGCTGCGCAAACCGCTCCGTAAAAAACACACTCATAAAAATCTCTCTTCTCTCCGCATCGGCTTCGCCGCTGCTCAACTCTCTTCTCTCTTATCTCTTCTCTCAACTCTATCCTTCGTCTCTCAACTCTCCACTCTCAAATCTCAACTCTCTCTAAAATGCTTCTCGCGTGCCCTTCCAGTCCTTCTTCTTCGGCAAACCGCACGATGGACGGCGCGATGGACCGCAGCGCTTCTTCCGTGTAGTACGTAAACTGCGAGGCCGTCAGAAAGTCATCCACCGACAGCGGCGACGAGAACTTCGCCGAACCGCCGGTCGGCAGCGTATGGTTCGGTCCCGCCATATAGTCGCCCAGCGGCTCCGGGCTGAAGCGTCCGAGGAAAATGGACCCGGCGTTGCGCACGCCGCCCAGATACTGCATCGGCTCGTCAACGCAGATTTCCAGATGCTCCGGCGCGATCAGATTCGCGATCTCCAGCGCCGTCTCCATCCTGCCGTCGGTCAGCAGGATCATCCCGTTGTTCCGGATCGACCGTTCGGCGATCTCCCGCCTGGGCAGTACGGCCAGCTGCTTCTCCAGCTCCTCCGCCACCGCGTCCGCGAGTGCCGCGCTTCCGGTGACCAGCATCGCCGACGCGTCCGGATCGTGCTCCGCCTGCGCCAGCATGTCTGCGGCCAGAATGCGCGCATCGTTGTTCCCGTCCGCGATGATCAGCACCTCGCTCGGCCCCGCGACCGTGTCGGTCGACACGAGCCCGTGCACCTGCTTCTTGGCCTCCGCCACATATGCGTTGCCCGGCCCGATGATTTTATACACGCTCGGGATGCTTTCGGTCCCGTAGGCCAGCGCCGCGATGGCCTGCGCCCCGCCGACCTTGAAGATTTTCGTAATCCCGGCCGTCTTTGCCGCGGCCAGGATCGAGGGATTCAGTCTCCCGTCCGGTCCCGGAGGGCTCACCATCACGATCTCCCTGCAGCCCGCGATCCGCGCCGGCACGATGTCCATCAGCACGGTCGACGGATAGGCCGCCGTCCCGTTCGGCACATACATCCCGACCTTCTCAATCGGCCGGTAGATCTTCCCGAGCACCACGCCGTGCTCTCCGGTGATCGCATAGTTCTGCCTGCGCTGCTGTTCATGATAGCGGCTGATCCGTGCGTGCGCGTCCTCCAGAATCTTCAGGAACTCCGGGTCCGCGTGCCGCAGGCCTTCTTTCCATTCCTCTTCCGAGACCGCGAGCGACTCGAGCCGCACCCGGTCAAACTTTTCTGTCAGGCGGAAAAGGGCGGCGTCCCCTTCTCTGCGCACCTCGTCCAGAATCCTGCTCACGGTCTCCGACACGTCGGTATGACTTCCTCTCGGTTTCGTCAGTTCCTTCGGATCGGTATCCGCATAGTTCAGCACCCGGATCACAGATTCTCTCTCCTTCATAACAGGCCTCACTTTATCGCTTTATCGTACTAAATTATCACCACGGCGATTATACCATGTTATCCCCCAAAGTCAACCAGATTCTCTCTCCGTCTTCAACTCTGCAGAACTCCGTATTTCTCTCGTCAACAAATGCCCGACTCCGGCTTTCTGCATTTACGCGGAAGATTACCTGCTCCCTCGCACGAACCTTTCCCCGCCGCGTTTTATAGAGAGGTAAAACTTTCTGTTCTATCCATTCGCGGCAGCAGTTGTTTCGTCAGGGGCTGTTGCTTCTATGGCCGCGTAACGGTACAGGCTGATTGGGAGCAATCCCCGCGCCCGCAGGCGCCATCCCCCGTCTCTCTTCTCTCAACTCTCTACTCTCCAAATAGTATCTCTTTTCCTCGGCCTCGCCCATGGAAAAGGTCTTCCGCGGCAGCACGCCCCCTGCGAGAATCTCCGGGAACAGCATCTCCTTTGGGATCGGCGGCAGCAGAAACCCGACGTTCCCCGGCTCGCGTCCCACAGTCTCGAGCGCCTCGCGCCCGTGGATATAGTCCAGCTCTCCCGCATGCGTTTCGAGCCAGCGGTCCAGAAAACCCTGCAGGGTCTGAAGCGGCAGACCTGTCCCCGCCGGGACGTGCAGAATTCCCTCCCGCTCTCCGCTGATCCAGGGAATCTCCCAACCGCTCTCCCCGCAGAACACTTTTTCCGCCTCTCGGATCAGCCTCTCCGCATCGCAGCCCTTGACCACGCGGTGAATCGGTTCGAAAATCTGCACCGGGTCATGGATGTTGTTCAGCTCGCACAGCGCATACCGCGCCGGCGCCGGGCCCTGTAAGGCCTCCGGATTCCGGCTCTTCTCCTCTTCCCAGCAGGCTTTTGCCGTAGCCAGAGAGTGGTTCCCGTCCCCGACGGCATAGAGGAGCTTCTCCGTCGGGTGCTTCTCCCGTTCCCGCGCCTCGTACGCGGCGATGCGCCGGTCCAGCTTCTCCTTTTCCTCTCCTGCGACGAGCCATCCTTCCACGTGCCCGCCGCCCATCATCAGCTCGAAGTCATAGAGTTTCGGAAGCTGCTCCCGCTGTTTCCCCAGCGGTTCGATCAGTTCCCTGCTCTCGTCGTTGCACAGCAGCAGCACGTGCGGCATCTCCAGCGCGGCCCCGCGCCGCACGGCCATCCGGGGCGGAATGCGCTCCGAGACGGTCTGCTCCGTTGCCCGCACTTCGGCGTTTTCCTTCCCGCCGTAGTCGTAGCGTTCCAGATCTACCCTGCCGATCAGGCCTCTCCGCAGCGCTCCGCTCCGCAGTCTGCGCTCGGTATAGACATAGCTGTCCGGCCACCGCCGGAAGATGCCCTCCTGCAGATAGCGCAGCATCGTCTCGTGGATGGCCCGGATCCGCTCTTCCGGATTCCGGTCCAGCTCTGATTCCGGCAGAATCAGGTGCATCGCCGAGGGCACGCCCTCCGTGAGCGCCTCGACTTTCTGCCAGTATTCCGGCTGGGAGGTGAACTGATCGCAGGCTATGACTGCCCAGCGCTGCAGATCACATCCCTCCGGGATGAGAATATCTGCAGCGCTGAAGCAGGCCTGTCTCGGTTGTTCCGTCTCTGTCATAAAACCCGATTCCTCAGTCTGAAGACTCGCTGAACACGGTCGTGACAGTCCCCGAAGGCTGAATGTTCATGCACGCGGGCATCCTCGTGTTCTCGTCCTCCTGTTCCACGGCGATCAGCAGGCGGCGGTTCTCCGGCATCCCGCCGATGCAGGTGGAAAGCGTGATGACATGGTTGTCCGTCGTCACCTCGACGTCGTCCATCCAGGTCCCGCCCTGCAGCGAGCGCAGATAGGCCGCTCTGTCCGCCTGCACATCGTCGTCGTAGGTATAGGTGATATAGCGGTCATCGTAGACCACGATCGCGCATACGGTATAGTCATGCCGCTGCGTCATGGTCCAGATCGTGATGTCGCGGTGATTCTTCATGAATTCCGGGTCGTCAAAGTCGTGCAGCGTGCCGAACATGCTGCCGTCGGCCATGTTGTGCCCGTAAATCACCGTGTTGAAGGTCTCGAAGTTCTGCCCGTCCGGCAGCAGCACGAAGAGCGATCCCGGATACCCGGCCTGATGGTCGATCGTATGGTTCAGGTAGTAGGGTTCGATCGGGTCGTCTTCCTGGTTCGGGTTCTGCAGAATCGGATAGTGGATCCTCGTGCCCGGAATATCCAGCAGCGCGATCACGTCCGGATTCTGTTCCCGCAGTTCCAGCAGCTCCTCCGGCGGGTCATAGGGCTCGGGGGTCGGGGTCGGTTCCGGCGTCGGTTCGGGCGTCGGAGTCGGCTCGGGGGTCGGCTCCGGCGTCTCCACGGGCGTGGGCGTCGGGCTCGGCTGCGGATTCTGATTCCGGCTGAACATCTGATGGATGAAGAATGCGCCTACTCCCAGGGCAAGCCCCAGGACCAGCACGCCCACCAGCGTCAGCAGTATCTTTTTGCCTTTCCCCACTTGCCCTCTCTCCTCTGTTGTGTTCTGTGTTTCCTGTGCTTACTTGGTGCCGAAGATTCTGTCGCCGGCGTCTCCGAGGCCGGGGACGATATACCCGTGGTCATTCAGATGGTCGTCCAGCGCCGCGACGAAGATGTCGACGTCCGGATGATCCTCCTGCATCTTCTTCACGCCCTCCGGCGCACCGATGATGCTCATGAGCTTGATGTGCTTGACTCCCGTCTCCTTCAGGAAGCGGATCGCCGCAGAGGCGCTCCCGCCGGTTGCCAGCATCGGGTCCACCACGATAGCGTCTCTCTCCTGGATGTCGGGCGGCATCTTGAAGTAATACTTGACCGGCTCCAGCGTCTCAGGGTCGCGGAAGAGGCCGATATGCCCGACCTTGACGTTCGGCATCATGCTCACCATGCCGTCCACCATGCCGAGGCCGGCACGCAGAATGGGAACCACGGCCAGCTTCTTTCCGGAAATCCGTTTGCATTTTGCCATGGCAACCGGCGTCTCCACGTCCACATCCTCCAGCGGAAGGTCGCGGGTCGCCTCATAGCACATCAGCATGGCAATTTCAGAGATAATCTCGCGGAATTCCTTGACGCTCGTGTTTTTATCGCGCAGAATGGAAAGCTTGTGCTGGATCAGCGGGTGGTCGAATACGCAGACAGTACTCATGGTCTCTTTCTCCTTTATTGCTTTCTTCTCCCGCCGCCTTTCCCGGCGGCAGGTTTGATTACTTCAGTCTTGCTTCAGCATTCTCGCCTGGCGCTCCCGTTCCGCCTGCGACAGGCGGAGATAGACCGGAAGCAGCTCCTGCGACGTCTGAAGCGGTTTGCCGCAGGCTTCCATCGCGACGCCCCACGCGTTCTGCCAGCGCAGATTCTCCGGCGCCGTCCGAAACGGCAGGCCCTTCTCGCGCAGAAAGGCTTCCGTGATGCCGGCGCCGTCTCCGATCAGGAAGGGCGCCTCCCCGGTCTCTGCCAGTTCCTCCGCCAGCAGCGAAAGCGAAATCGCGCGATCCGCGCACAGGCGCCTCGGTTTCCCGTCCTCAATGCGAAACAGCGCATTGTACACTTCCCTGCGTCTCGCGTCCATTACCGCGCACACAAGTCCGCCCGCGGCCGTCCCGTTCCAGGCCATCGCCGCCAGGGTCGACACCCCGACGCAGGGCTTCTCCGCTGCCCAGGCCAGGCCTTTCACGGTGGAAACTCCGATCCGGATCCCGGTGAACGAGCCCGGTCCCTGCGCCACCGCGAAGCACTCGACGTCCTTCATGCTCAGTTCCGTGTTCTTGAGCAGGTCCTCCGCCATCGGCAGCAGGGTTCTGCTGTGCGTCAGGCCGCTGACCTGCGTCACCGCCGCGATCAGGTTCTCCCCCTCGCAGAGTGCCGCCGAGGCGGCCTTTGCCGAGGATTCAAACGCAAGTGTCAGCATCTGGCCCTCCTTCCACGGTGATCCGCCGTTCGTTTCCGTTGAGTTTCTCGAACCGGACCCGGATCTCGCTCCCGTCGAACGCATCCTCCACATTCTCGCTCCATTCGACCGCGAGAATCGCGTCCCTGCGCAGATAGTCTTCCCATCCGATGTCGAACAGCTCGTCCGCGCCGTTGAGACGGTACATGTCGAAATGAATCAGCTCGCATTTCCCGGGATATTCGTTCACGATTGTAAAGGTCGGGCTCGAAACCGTGCACTGCAGGCCCAGTCCTTCCGCGATTCCCCGCACCAGCGCGGTCTTCCCCGCGCCCAGCTCGCCGTACAGGCAGAGCACCGCGGGCGGCTTCAGCCGCTTCGCCAGACTGCTCCCGAAAAGCTCGGTTTCTCTTTCATTGTGCGTGATGATTTCCTGCATTCTTTCTCCCTGACCCCATTCGGTTCAGTGTACCACCTTTCGCCATCGTTGTCAAATTCCGCGGCTCCGCCGCTGCTCACCCCTTCACCGTCGTAAGAAACAGCACGTAATCTTCCCCATCCCCGGGATAAGCATAATCCCCGATATAGTCCAGGTTCGTGTACACGGTATAGTCCCCATAGCGCCCCTCCCAGGGCAGCAGCTCCCAGTCCTGTGGAATGCTGAACGTCTCCGTGCGAACGTCCTGTTTCCCGGCGTAAAAGCTCTCCCACGTCACCGTCACGGTTCTGAGCGGCCGATCCCAGCTGTACAGGAAGAGATAGTCCTCGTCCGCGCGGATTTCCTCCAGATAGTCGAAGTCCGTGATCCCGAGCACTTCTTCGTTCTCTGTCAGGCTCATGATCTCCCGCACGACCAGCGTTCCGCGGTCCACCGCCAGCTTCGTCCGGAAGCCGTCTCCATAGAAGCAGTCCGCCCAGATCAGGTCGCCCTCGATCCGGTCGAGCTTCATCTCTTCCGGCTCCGCGAAATACTCGATCAGGCAGTTCTCCAGCCTCTCGCTGTTGTTCTCTTCATAAAACCCGCCGATCACCGGGCGAACCTCTCCGTCTCCGGTGTCGTCCATATCAAAATAGCATCCTCGGATCTGCCCGCTCAGATACCCCGGTCCCTCGGAAATCAGAACCGGCTCTCCCGCGTGCAGAAAGATGCGGGTGCAGTCGTCCGGGCTGTAAATCGGGCTCGTGATCTTCACCGACGGATACAAGGTCAGCACGCTGCTCAGCTTATTCGCCTGCACCAGATCCTCCCAGCTGTACGTCAGCTTCGGATCCGTCACCACCGTACTCTCCTCCGTCTCCCTTATCTCTGCCGCGGTCTCCGCACTCTCCTCCGCGCTCTCTTCCGTTTCCTCTGAAACTACCGTCTCTTCTGGCACTTCCGCCCCATCCGAAACTTCCGTCTCTTTCGGCACTTCTGTCCCCTCTGGCACGTCTGTCCCTTCCGTCTCTTCAGCGCCGGTCTGAATATCCTCAGGCAAAACTATCTGATGATTCCTCGATGTCCTGACGGTAAAATTCCCGCATCCCGCCATAACAACCGCAAACGCCAGACAAATCAAAAAACACCCTATCTTCTTCATCCTTTTCCCCCGTCTCTCAACTCTCCACTCTCAACTCTCTCTTATCTCCTATTGTATACCAGCCAAATTCCCCCGCAGATCACCACCGCCGCTATGCCGAATCCGACGGCCAGCAGCAACAGGAAATGCCCGCCGGAACCCATACTCTTGATCTCCTCCGGCGCCGAGCTTTTCTCCGGGCTCTCGCTCGGCGTCGGCGTCGGTTCGGGCGTTGCTGTTGCTTCCGGCGTCGGTGTCGCCTCCGGTGTCGACGTCGGCGTGGGGGTAGGTGTAGGCGTAGGCGTCGGGGTCGGTGTCGCCAGCGCCTGTTCAGCTCCCCGTACCGTCACGGTGGCATAGTTGGTTCTTACGCTGCCGCTTTTGTTGCTGTATTCGCAGCATACGCGCCAGTCGTTCAGTTCGGCCGGAATATTCTTCAGTGACATGTTGCTGTACATCCCGTTTTCAACCTTCAGGCCCGGAAACGCCGTCGCTATTGCTTTGTCGTCAAAGCGATAGTCCGTCTTCCCGTCCGGGCTGACGAAATGCCAGACTGCCCAGATCGCGTTGGAATAATTGGCGATGAATACACACTCGCCACCAATGTCGACGGTTTCGTCCGTCGGATGCTTGGTGACGGTCGGCGGCGTCGTAGATACGGTTATCTGCGTTGTGGGGCTTGGTGATGGAGTCGGCGTCGGTTCCGTTGTCTCCGAGTCCGGGCCTTCCGGGCTGGTCTCGTTCTCCGTGCCCGGTCCTACTACCACAACCGATTCGCCGCTTCCTTCCGTGTTTCCCGTATTCTCGCCGGCTCCTTCGTCCGCAGGGGTAAGGATCGTGACCGCCCCACCCGCCTCCGTCGTGGTTACCTCTCCTTCTGCCGCCGCCATTCCCGCCAGCGTGCAGAACATCACAAGAATCGTAATTATACTGATTACCTTTTTCATCCTTCCATCCTCCTTACTAAACTGTCTCTCCCCGCCGCAGCAGGTGTATTTGAACTTTGAACTTTCTCAAATCAGCTGCTCCGCTGCTGATTTGATCTTCCCCCAGTCTTCCGCCGTCATATTCGTCTGCATGGCCTCCTCGACAAGCTCCTCGGCCCCGGCGTCGTCAAACACCCCCGGGATTTCCGGATAACTCGCAAAGAGCTCATCGACCGTTGCCAGCACTCCCGGCAGATTCTCCTTCAGCCAGCCCTGTTCCTCCTCGCTGAGCATGCCGAAAGCCGTGACCATCGACTGCTTCAGCTGTTCTGCATCCGCATAGCGATAGTCTGGCCCGGAAATATTGCTCATGATCTCCGCGGCGGCCTGTGCCTGCTTCAGCGAAGACCCGGCCGTCCCGGGATGGAAGGATATCGCCGGCTCCAGGATTTCCTTTTTGATCTGGTCGGGCGTGATGCTTTCCGTTTCCTTTCTCTCATCCTCTTCCGGACTTTCCACCGGCCCTTCTGCCTCTTCAGAGTCTTCAAGCTCCTCCTGCTCTTCCGGCTCTTCCGCTTCGAATGCTTCCTGCATTTCCGCTTCGTCCGTCTCCGGAACGTCCGGTTCCGCCGCCTCCGGAACACGCTGTCCGTTTTCTCCCTGCCCCCGGAAGCTGCTCATCGTCATCCCGGCAAAAACCAATACAAATAAAACAAGTATTCCAACCGCAACCCGTCTCACTTGCTCTCCCCCCTCGTCAAACTCCCGTCTCTCAACTCTCAACGCTCCACTCTCTACTCTCTCAAATATACTCTCTTTTCCCCTTCAAGTCAAATTTACAGCGGAAAAATCCCTCGTCTTTGAACTTTGAACTTTAAACTTTGAACTTTGAGCTAACTGTGCTATAATTTCGAGACAGAAACATTCTGAAAACAGTTCCGTCTGTGGCAAAGGAAGGAAACGAGATGAAAGACGACAGGAACACCGTACAGGCTATCATCAATTGCCTCGGCGGCGCCGGCAATATTGCTGCGGTATCCAACTGCATGACGCGTCTGCGGGTTGTCGTAAAGGACGAAGCGCCTGTGGACGAGCAAAGCCTGAAGAACTGCGATGCGGTTCTCAGTCTCTTGCACAATCGCGTCAATGCCTATGAAATCGTTGTCGGTCCCGGAAAATGCAGAAGATACGCAGATCTCTGCCGCGAAATGGGGCTCGGGAGCAATCCGGAAGAGAGCATGACTGCCGGAGAAAACTGGCAGCAAAACAAAGCGGACTGGGACAGCCGTCAGACGAACAGCCGCGTCAAATCCGCCCTCAAGACCATCGGGGATATCTTCATCCCGCTGATTCCCGGTATCATTACGGCAGGCCTCTGTGCCGGCTTTGCATCGCTGATTTCCCAGCTGGTTCCGAACTATGCCGAGAGCAAAGGATGGGCTCTCCTTTTCAATCTGCTCTCGCTTGTGAACGTCTCCTTCATGACCTATATCAGCGCCTGGGTGGGGTACCGTGCGGCCGAGCGCTTCGGCGCGACCCCGATCCTCGGCGGAATGCTAGGGTTGATTACTTCGCTGGACGGGATCAATGAGATCGCGAAACTGCTCGGCCTGTATGATGAAGCCGTCCCGCTGAACTCCGTGCTGCACGTCGGCAAAGGCGGCGTCCTTGCGGTCATCACCGGCGTCCTTCTGCTGTCGTACGTAGAGAAAAAAATACGCTCCAGAATGCCGGACAATGTGGATATCATCTTCACGCCGCTGCTGTCGCTTCTGATCTGTGCGATCCCGTATATTACGCTTTTCATGCCGTTTTTCGGCTATGTTTCGAGCGGCATTGTGTGGGTCTTCAGCCGCCTGTGTCTTTCCCAGCATATTTTGGTGCGGGCGCTTGTGGGCTTTGTCTCTGCCACGCTCTTCCTACCGCTGGTTGCAACCGGCATGCACCACGGCCTGGTTGCGCTGTATTCGGTCCAACTGGAGGAACTGGGTTATGTCACGCTTTACCCCGCGCTCGCCATGGCGGGAGCGGGCCAGGTCGGAGCGGCTCTTGCCATCTGGAGAAAGGCAAAAGCCGTCGGGAACGACCATCTCTGCAAAGTCACAGCAGGCGCACTTCCTGCAGGCCTCCTGGGCGTCGGAGAACCCCTGATTTACGGGGTCACGCTCCCCTTGGGAAAACCTTTTCTGACGGCCGGGCTCGGCGCCGGTTTTGGCGGCGCGCTGGTGATGGCCATGGAAGTCGCGTCCACCACCTGGGGGCCTTCCGGTCTGCTCGGGGCCTTCGTGATGACGGCGGGTCCGAACGGGGCCGTGAAAAGCGTCCTTTTCTACCTCGCGGGCCTTGTTGTTTCCTATATCTGCAGCTTTGTGATCACGGATCTGGTCCTTGACAAACAGGAACTCTCTCCTGCATCGGAAGAAAAAAAGACGCAGCCGGAACCGGCGAAAACGCCTGCGATCCCTCCGTCTGCCGAGCAGCCTGTTCGCAAGATTCATCACGGAGAGCCGGTTTCCTTTGACAGTGCGGACGGCAGCTTCGAATATACGATTACCGATGCCGTCGGAATCCATGCCCGCCCTGCCGGAGAGCTGGCAGCGCTCGCGAAAGGCTTCGACTGTGATATGACGGTCTCCGCAAACGGGAAGACCGCCTCTGCGGCGAGTGTCGTGGAGCTGATGGACCTGGGCGCCCTTCAGGGCACCAGGCTTACCGTTACGGCCAAAGGGAAGGATGCCCCCGCCGCCCTCCGGGCTGCGGAGGAATTTCTGAAAGAGAATCTGTGAGGAGAAGACAGGCATGAAGGAATACATTCTGAAGACCGCCCAGAGCGGCTTTGCTGTCGGAGAGGCATTTCTGCTGAAAGACGGCGGCAGCGGCAGCGATTCCCCGAAGGCCGCGGGAGACGAATCTGCCCGTCTTGATTCTGCGGTATCTTCCCTCCGGCAGGAGCTTGCCTCCGCGGCCGAAAAGGCAAAGGGCGAGAACGCCGGGATCTACAAAGCGGAAATCATGATGCTGGAGGATCCGAACTTTATCGGCGAGGCGCATGCCCTGATCGAAAAAGAAGGGCTGGATGCGAAAACCGCGGTGGAGCGTGCGGGCCGGTCTGTGATCGAAGAGCTTTCGGCAAGCGGCAGCGCCTATCTCCGTCAGCGGACGGACGACGTCAAGGGCCTGACGGACGGCCTGCTGCGAATTCTCCGGGGAGAAAAGCAGAAGGGTCTGAGCAGCCCCTCCGTCCTCATTGCCGATGAACTGAGCCCCGCGGAGCTTTCCGGCCTGGATGATAGTCTCCTTCGCGGTATTGTTACCGTGAAGGGTGCCCCTTCTTCGCATGTCTCCATTCTTGCCGGTAACCTCGGAATCCCGTATCTTTACGGTTCGGTGGAAGCCGTTGCGTCGATCAGAAGCGGAGACAGGTTGATCCTTGACGGAGAAAAACTGACGGTAAACCCCGATGACGAAGCCTTTCAGGCTGCCGCTCAGCGATACGACGCCATGGCGAAAATGGAGCGCGAAGAGAAAAAGCCGGCTTCCGGAGAAAAAAGCCGCACCAGGGTCTGTGCCAACATCACCGGTCCGCAGGATATCGAGGCGCTGCTCGCCTCAGGGGCGGAGGGCGTCGGGCTTTTCCGCACGGAATTTCTGTTTATGGACCGCGAGACAGCCCCGACGGAGGAGGAGCAGTTTCAGGCCTATCGCAGCGTCGCCGAGGCAATGGGTGAAAAGCAAGTCGTGATCCGGACGATGGATATTGGTTCGGATAAGAAAGCGGAATGGCTGAAGCTTCCGCCCGAAAAGAATCCGGCTCTCGGCTGCCGGGGACTGAGAGTGTCCCTGGGCAATGAAAGCCTTTTCCGCACGCAGCTTCGTGCGCTGCTTCGTGCCGCCGTCTGCGGCAATATCAGCATCATGCTCCCCATGGTGATCTCGCTCTGGGAAGTGGATGCTGTCCGCCAGCTGATCGAAAAAGTTGCCGCGGAACTGACTGCGGAAAAAGTCCCCTGCAAGATTCCCCCTCTCGGGGTCATGATAGAGACCCCGGCGGCGGTGATGATCGCAGAGGAGCTGGCGGACAAGGCGGCGTTTTTCAGCATCGGGACCAATGACCTGACCCAGTATACGCTCGCCCTCGATCGGGAAGCGCAGGGCCTGGAGCGGTATTACAATCCCTGCCATGAAGCGATTTTCCGCATGATTGAGACGACCGTCGAGGCCGGACACAAAAAGAAAATCCCCACAGCGATCTGTGGGGAACTGGCCGCAAACCCTGCCGCGATCCGAAGGCTGATTCAGGCCGGGATTGATGAACTGTCGGTTTCCGTGTCTAAAGTCGAAGAGATCCGAAGCCGTGTGGTTGAAACGGAAAAAAGCCTTCTTGAGGAAGAGGAAACCGATACCGTTGCCTCTCCGGTCGACGGACAGCTCGTTCCGATGCAGGACATCCCCGATCCGGCGTTCTCCTCCGGAACCCTTGGCCGGTGTTTCGGGATTCTCCCGGATAACGGCAGCATCTTTGCGCCCTGCTCCGGAACCATCTCGGAAATCGCGGAGACGAAGCATGCCGTTACCATCTCTGATGAAACGGGCAAGTCCGTTCTGATCCATGTCGGCATCGATACCGTCTCCCTCGGCGGCAAACCCTATACCATCTACGGCAAAGTCGGAGAGCGGGTAAAGGAAGGCCAGAAAATCATGGAAGCTGATCTCGATATGATTCGCTCGGCAGGTCTTTCTCCCATGGTAATCGTCGTCCGCTGCGCCTGAAGGAAATTGGCTTTCTTCTCATCTTTGAGTCATGGGGACAGGTTCCTTGACTCACAATAAATATCGGAGTCAGGCCTGATATGCCTGACTCCGTCTGTCTTTATATGGGTTTTGTAAGCCCGTTTCTCTTCTCTCTTATCTCTCTTACCCTGCCATGTCCTTCGCGCGGACGATCCGCGGTTCGCTCTCTCCGCGGACGCATTCCGGTGTGATGGTGATCTGAAGGATGCCGGTATCGGACGGCACCGTGTACATGAGATCGGTCATGACCGATTCCAGAATGCTGCGCAGGCCGCGGGCCCCGATCTTCCGGTCGATCGCCCTGTCTGCGATGAGCTCCAGCGCCTCCGGCTCAAACAGGAGCTCCACGCCGTCCATCTTCATCAGCGTCTGATACTGCTTGGTCATGGCATTCTTCGGTTCGGTCAGAATCCGGACCAGATCCTCGCGCTTCAGGCTGTCCAGGGTTGCCACAACCGGCAGACGTCCGATCAGCTCGGGGATGATGCCGTATTTCAGCAGATCCTGCTGCTGCACCTGCTCGAAGAGCACGCCGGGATCCTTTTCCTTCCCGCTCGGAATTTCCGCGCCGAAGCCCATGCTCTTCCGGTCGGTGCGCCGCTCGATGATCTTGTCCAGACCGTCGAAGGCGCCGCCGCAGATGAACAGGATATTGGTCGTGTCCACCTGGATGAACTCCTGATGCGGATGCTTGCGTCCTCCCTGCGGCGGCACGTTTGCCACGGTGCCTTCCAGCAGCTTGAGCAGCGCCTGCTGCACGCCCTCGCCCGACACGTCGCGGGTGATGGACG
>JAFYHU010000028.1 GCA_017538965.1 Oscillospiraceae bacterium | reverse complement strand
TGCGGCAGATGCACTCGGAGCCACGGCAAACAGAGCAAATACCATGACCAGAGTCAAAAGCAGCGCGAGAGACTTTTTCATTGTTTTTCCTCCTAATTATTATTGTGATATATTTTTTGCAGGATTCCCTGCCTATCACCACTTAATCGTTTTCGCTTTTTAATTTACGCTTTTTTTCGGAAAAATGCAAGATGGAAATGAGAGAAAATCGAGAAACTCTCTTTTTTTGTTTGCCCTGCACAATTTTTAGGGCTGATTTTTGTGATTATTACCAAATCGCAAAGATTTCGTGAAGAAAATGCAAAAAACGAGGAGAGAAAAACGCCCGATCGGCGCAAAATATCTCGAAAAATGTAAAAAACAGGCTTGCAATTTTGCAAAAAATCAGCTAAGCTACAGTTAGCTTAAACGTTTTCGGACGAAAGGAGTCGGAGAATGAAATTCGGTTTTTTTGATGATGCGCGCAGAGAATACGTCATTACGACGCCGCGTACCCCTCTGCCCTGGATCAATTATCTGGGGAACGAAGATTTCTTTACCCTGCTGTCGAACACCGCCGGAGGCTACAGTTTCTTCCGCGATGCGCGCCTGCGGCGGATTACCCGATACCGCTATAACAACTGCCCCCTGGACCAGGAAGGCTTTCATCTTTATGTAAAGGACGGAGAAAGCGTCTGGAATCCCGGCTGGCAGCCGGTTCAGGCGGACCCGGATGAGTACAGCTGCCGCCACGGGCTCGGCTATACCGTGATCGAGGGAAAGAAGGACGGCGTGCGCGTCCGGCAGGAATTTACCGTCCCGATGGGGCAGCGCTGCATGCTGATGCGCGTGACGGTGTCGAACGAGACGGAAGAAGCAAAGACGCTTTCGATTTTCCCCTATCTGGAATTCTGCCTCTGGGATGCGATGGACGACTCCTCGAACTTCCAGCGCAATTATTCAACGGGCGAGGTGGAAGTGGTCGGAGCGGCCATCTATCATAAGACCGAATACCGAGAGCGCCGGGATCATTATGCGGTTTTCTGGGCAAACCGGGAGCCCAACGGCTTTGATACCGCCCGCGAGGCCTTTATCGGCACATACGGCAGTCCGGCAAGGCCCGCGGCCGTGTTCGGCAGCGGATGCACCGGCAGTGTGGCGCACGGCTGGCAGCCGATCGCGGCGCAGCAGTTCGACCTCCGGCTGAAGCCTTCGGAGAGCGACACCCTGCTCTTCGGTCTCGGCTATATCGAAAACCCGGCGGATCAGAAGTGGGAAAAACCGGGCGTGATCAACAAAAAGCCGGCGGAAGCCATGATTGCCCGATATACCTCGCCGGAGTCCTTTGACCGGGCGATGGAAGAACTGGCGGCTTTCTGGGAGAAACTGCTGTCGGGATACCGCGTGGAAACCGAAGATGAAAAACTGAACCGGATGGTGAACATCTGGAACCAGTACCAGTGCATGGTGACCTTCAACATGAGCCGCTCGGCCAGCTATTTTGAAAGCGGCATGGGGCGCGGCATGGGCTTTCGCGACTCCTGCCAGGATCTGCTGGGCTTTGTGCATATGATTCCCGAACGCGCGCGGGAAAGGATTCTCGACATTGCGGCGACCCAGTTCCCGGACGGAAGCGCCTATCACCAGTATCAGCCGCTGACAAAAAAAGGAAACCTGGCGGTCGGCAGCGGATTCAACGACGATCCGCTGTGGCTGATCGCGGGCACCTATGCCTATCTCTGCGAGACCGGCGACTGGAGCATCCTGGACGAGGCGGTGGACTTTGACAACGATCCGGCGCTTGCCCAACCGCTGATGGAGCATCTGCGGCGCAGCTTCCGCTATACCGAGACGCATCTCGGGCCGCACAGCCTGCCGCTGATCGGCCGGGCGGACTGGAACGACTGTCTGAACCTCAACTGCTTCAGCGAACATCCCGGAGAGAGCTTCCAGACGACCGGACCGAGCGAGGGCCCCGTGGCGGAGAGCGTCTTTATCGCCGGCATGTTTGTCAAGTACGGACGCGCCTATGCGGACATCTGCCGGCACCTCGGTCTGGAAGGCGAAGCGGCCGATGCCGAAAAGGCCGTCGCGGAGATGGAAAAAGCGGTCCTGAGCGCCGGCTGGGATGGTGCCTGGTTCCGCCGCGCCTTTGACGCCTTCGGCAATGTTGTCGGCGGCAGGGAATGCGAAGAGGGACAGATCTTTATCGAGCCGCAGGGCATGTGCGTCATGGCCGGAATCGGCAAAGAGACCGGCGAAGCCGCTGCCGCGCTGAAGAGCGTGGGAGAGAGACTGGATACGCAATACGGCATCGTGCTTCTCCAACCAGCCTATACCCGCTATCATCTGGAGCTCGGCGAGATTTCCAGCTATCCGCCCGGATACAAGGAAAACGCCGGCATCTTCTGCCACAACAACCCCTGGATTGTCTGTGCGGAAGCGGAACTCGGACACGGCGACCGCGCTTTCCGGGTTTACCGGAGAACCGCCCCGGCCTATATTGAGGACATCAGCGAGATTCACCGTACCGAGCCCTATGTGTACAGCCAGATGATCGCCGGCAAAGATGCTCCGAGCTTCGGCGAAGGGAAGAACAGCTGGCTGACCGGTACGGCAGCGTGGACCTTCCTGAGCATCAGCCAGGCCATTCTCGGCCTGAAGCCGACGCCGGACGGGCTGATGGTTGATCCCTGCATTCCTTCCGATCTGACAGGGTACCTCGTGACACGGAGATACCGTGGCGCTGTCTATGACATTCTGGTGAAGAATCCGGACGGCGTCCAGCACGGGATTGCCCGCATCACGGCGGACGGCAAAACCCTGGAGACGAATGTCCTCCCGCCCGCTCCGAAAGGCAGCACGGTTCATGTTGAAGTGACCATGGGATAAAGAAGAAAGCAAACTCCCCCGCGCTGCGGGACATAAATCAGGGGTACTCATAATGATCGAAAAAACAGAGGAAACAAGGGAAGATATCAAAAATTCTATTTTGACGCTGATTCTATCCCGACGTAGCTATCGGGGAAAATACAAACCGGACAAAGTGCCGAGGGAACACTTGAAAGTGATTATGGAGGCGGGACTGGCCGCGCCGTCAGGCTGCAACAAACAGACTACCAGCCTGATTGCCGTGGATGATCCGAAAGTTCTGGTGAAACTTCTCGCTGCGATTGATCCTCCGGTTGCTGCAACTGCACCGGCTATGATTTGCGTGCTGACCCAAAGAATCAACGCTTATCGGGACCGGTGCTACGCCACCCAGGATTATGCCGCTGCCATAGAAAACATGCTGTTGGCCATCACAGCGTTTGGATACCACAGCTGTTGGTATGAGGGTCATATCACCGATGTCGATCGAATCGGAGACAAGCTGGCAAAGATTCTCAATGTTCCGGAGAATTATGAGCTGGTATGCATCCTTCCGGTCGGTATTGCCGAAACGGAACCGAAGCCGCCGGAAAAACGAAGCTTTGAAGAGAGGGCGTGGTTCAACATCTTCAATGGAGATCATGGAGGATTATAATTATTATGGAAAAAAAAGATTCCATATGCATTAAATCAGCTGAAACTGATGAAGAGTTGTGCGGGAGGGGATATGTGCATTGTACTTCATGGCAAGAAGCTTATAGAGGTATTGTATGTGATAGATATCTTGATTCGATGACTGTAGCGGCTACAACAGCACGTGCACGACAGTTCCCGGAAAACACTCTTATAGCGAAGGATAAAGAGAAAGTTGTAGGATTTGCAGTATATGGTCCATCGAGAGACGAAGATTTGATGGATGCAGGAGAGGTTATAGCAATTTATGTCCTTTCAGAGTATTATGACCGGAAAATTGGATATAGATTAATGAATGAAGCATTTTCCAGGCTTAAAGAATATAATACTATATTTGTGTGGGTGTTTGAAAAAAATGAGAGAGCTATTCGTTTCTATCACAAATATGGTTTTGAATTTGATGGATGCAAAAAGCAATGGAATCTTGGCACACCGGTTTCAATCGTTAGAATGATAAAGAAAAGAGAGTAGACTTTATTATACTTGCCAATATTCCTTTTTAGGAGTCGCGATCTACTGTCTGCTTTAAAAAAGGAAAATGCCGAGCTCAGCCTTGGCAGGCCGTTGCGCAGCGACTTAGTTCAATTAGGATATCGAGAGTAACATATGAAAAAAGCGACGAGAGAACACTTGGCAGAAGTTGCGAGGGAGTTGGCACTGCTTCCGTTTCACGGAGAAATCGACGGGACGGCGTCCAATCTTGTGCCGATTGTGCGGCTGTTTCCGACATGGAGTCTCAAAGAAGCTGACGGATTATGGTGTGCGGCGTTTGTCTATTATTGCTGCACGGAAGCGGGATTCGTGATCCCGTATAGACCCGGTGAATGTAAAACCTGTCATCTGGCAGCATGCCTCGGCTGGGAAGAGTTTGCTGTAGGCGATCAACGGATCGAATACCATAAGAGCGCACACGGCTTTATTCCGGAAGCGGGAGATATTGTCATTTATGACAGAGTTATCGAAAACAAAGAGCACGACCATATAGGGATCGTTCTTGAGAAACGAGAGCGTACAATCCTTGCCGCAGAAGGAAACGTGAACAACAGATCCAAAATTGTCGAGCGACCCATCGATGAACATATTCGCGCATATATTCGGATCCCGGATGGGTATCGGTTCACAGACGAGTGACAAGGTCCTGTTCATCGAGTTGCAAATCGTATATCTTTTGCTTGATTTCGTCCCATTTAGGCGTACTAAGGCATCCGGGAAAGCTCTTTTGTCTATCATAGGCAAAGGAGTTTTCTTGTTGCTAGTACGGCGAGGTCTGGTATAATGACTTCGACAAATTGCTATGAAAGAGGGAGTATGTTATGGGGCTTGTGGTTAGACTGGCTGTTCCCGAAGACGAGGAGAGAATTCGTGAATTGTTTATTGAAATGTTGCAGACTATCTATCATACAGAGAACGTTCAAGGATATGAAAACGGATATTTGGACAGATTCTGGAGTGACAACGAGGATAGGATCTACGTCGCTGCAGATTCGTCGATTGAAGCGTTTTTGTCAGTAGAAGTTTATCGTGAGCCGGATAATTACATTTACCTGGATGATTGTTCCGTTACGGAACGGTATCGCAGCAGGGGGCTCGGAACGCGACTGATCCGCGAAGCGGAAGCATACGCGAAAGAACGAGGGATGTTCATCCTGCTGGACGGCTCAGACCGCTGTTCAGGCCCTTTCAACTCTGGTCGGTTCACAGAAGACTTCAATTTACAGAAAAGATTTCACACTGCCGGAGGATCTCAATAAAGATCCTGCCTGATCTTCCTCATCCTTGCCCAGACATTATCTCCGTAATTGCTGAGCAGAACAGATATCATCCCGTTGTTCGGATTGTATTCTGAAATAGCACTGACACCGTCCTCTGCTCCTTGCATATAAACATAGTCTTGACCAAGCGGATTATCAATAATCCACATTCCGTATCCATAATATCCCTCTTCGGGATCTGTTCCGTCTCCGCTTTGCCTGGAAAACATTTTTGCTACCATTTCCTGTGAGAGAAGCTTATACTCCAGAAGTCCTTTCCAAAACCGAATAATATCTCCTGCGGTAACAAATGCCCCTCCATCACCGGTTCCCTTTGCTCCCACAGAATAGATATTGGTACGATAATCATCGGAATCAGCGCAGTGTATATAACTGTTGGCACATTTTGCGGGCAGCCTGTCCAGTTCGAAATAACCTGAAGAATGCATCCCGCACACATCAAATACATTCTGCTTCAGATACTGATCAAACTCTGTATTCGAAGCTTTCTCAATGATGCCTGCAAGCAATATGTATCCGGTATTGTTATACTGAAATCTTTCTCCCGGCTGATACATCATAGATTTGCCTGAAAACAGCGGAAACATGTCGTGGTTATGTCTGATCTTATAATTGGGATACTCTGCCCAAAGAGCTTCATAATCGTCCATTACCGATTCGTCAAAATAATCCGGCACTCCCGACGTGTGAGTCAGCAGTTGTTCTATTGTTACGTTCGGATCAATACCTTTCAATTCACTGTCTAATATATTTCCAAGCGTATCGCCGAACTTCAGTTTACCGTTCTCAATCAATTGAAGGATCCCGACTGCTACGAAGGTTTTTCCCATTGATGCACTGGCAAATCTTGTATCTGTTGTATTTGGAATCTCATTTGCCAGATCGGCAAAGCCTCCGCAATAATTACATAAGACTTCATCATTTCTGACAATATACGCAACTCCTCTGAAGCCTTTATCCATCTCTATTTTTCTGCGCATAATATTTCTCCTGTTCGCAGCGTTTAAAAAACAGAAACATCATCTTTCTCTGATCAGTATAGCATTCTCCCAAAATTCAGTATACCATAATCCCCTTCGGAAGGGTAGTTTCCGAAGGAGTTTTGATATGATTGTCTGTTCCCGGCAGAATTTGGATTCGATTTTCCGGCTTTATCAATAGTAAACCGGTTATTTCTTATAAAGAACAAGAAATAACCGGTTTAACAGCAATACAACGATGCAAAGGCTTCTGTTTATTCGGCGTAGCCCATGGGGTTGTGCGACTGCCAGTTCCAGGTATCGCGGCACATGTCTTCGAGATCGTATTCCGCTTTCCAGCCGAGTTTTTCGGCGCTTTTGTCCGGACTGGAGTAAACCGTGGCCAGATCGCCGGCGCGGCGCGGAGCAATCTCATACGGAATCGGAATGCCATTTACACGCTCAAAGGTCTTCACCATATCCAGCACGCTGTAGCCGTGTCCGGTGCCGAGGTTGAAGACGTTTTCCCCGCGGTGCTTTGCCATATAGTCGATGGCGGCGACATGACCGCGGGCGAGATCGACGACGTGAATGTAGTCGCGCACGCCGGTTCCGTCGGGGGTGTCATAGTCGTCGCCGAAGACGTTCAGATGGTCCCGGCGTCCGACGGCAACCTGGGCGATGAAGGGCATCAGGTTGTTCGGAATTCCGCGCGGATCCTCACCGATCCGGCCGGAGGGATGCACGCCGATGGGGTTGAAGTAGCGCAGCAGCACCACGGACCAGTCCTCGACGGCCTTCGCGGTATCGCGGAGAATCTGCTCGGACATGTACTTGGTCCAGCCGTAGGGGTTGGTGCACATGCCGGTCCGGGAAGTCTCGCGCAGGGGCATGTCGTTGTCGCCGGAGTAGACGGTTGCCGAAGAGGAGAAGACAATATCCTTGACTCCGTGATCGCGCATCGCTTCGCACAGTCGGACGGTGGAGAAAAGGTTGTTGTCGTAATACTCCAGCGGCATTTCGACCGATTCGCCGACGGCCTTCAGCCCGGCAAAATGAATGGCGCAGCTGATGTCGTGCTTCTCAAAAATGCGGTCCAGAGCGGCGCGGTTGCGGACGTCTTCCTCATAGAAGGCGAGCTTGCGGCCGGTGATTTCTTCGATGCGCTCAATGGCTTTGGCGGAAGAGTTGACCAGGTTGTCGATCACAACGACATCCATGCCCTTCTCCAGAAGCTCGACACAGGTGTGGCTTCCGATATAACCGGCACCGCCGGTAACAAGTACAGTCATCGTCCCAATCCTCTCTTTCTCCGAATCATTCCAGCAGGGTTTCCGGATAGACGCCGGCAGCCCGCAGTTCACGAATGGCGTTCGTCACGCTCTCCAGATCTTCGTGATAGGTGATGCCGTGCCAGGTTTCCGTGCAGTCCAGAACCCGGATTTTTCCTTTCCCCTCCTGAATGAGGGCGTTTGCGACAAAGGGGAGGAAGTACTCCGCCTTCTCGGGGTTCACCGCGAGGTTTTGCCGGAGCCAGCCGGGGAAGCGGTCCCGCAGTTCGTCCATCATCTCGGGACCGAATGCCCAGCAGTTCATGCTGACCGGAAGATCCCCTGACAGCGGCTCCCAGTGAACGCCGTCTTCCGTAAAGGCGGCATCCTCTCCGCGCTTTTCGATTTTGGTGCGCTCGGTCACTGTGGTGAGATAACCGTCTTTTACGCTGCAGATACCGCGGGCGACCGTTCCGTTTTCCGTGACGGTGTTGCGAAGGCGGTAGGCGACCATGGCCTGCTCTCCTTCGGCGCGCGGGCCGGTCATGAAGTCATACAGCGCCCGGTAGGCACCGGGACCATAAAAATCGTCCGCGTTGATGACGGCGAAGGGACCGTCAATTTCTCCGGCGGCACAGAGAACGGCATGGGCGGTGCCCCAGGGCTTCACTCTGCCGGCCGGTACGGAAAAGCCTTCCGGCAGACAGTCGAGCTCCTGAAAGACCAGACGGACGTCAAAGTGCTTCTCCATGCGGTCCGAGACCGCGGCGCGGAAATCCGCCTCAATGGCGTGCTTGATGACGAAGACCACCTTCCGGAAACCGGCGCGGTACGCGTCATAGAGGGAAAAATCAATAATGGCGTGGTGATGATCGTCGACAGCGGTGATCTGCTTCAGACCGCCGAAACGGCTGCCCATGCCGGCAGCCAGAATGACCAGACAGGGATCCTGCATCTTACCCAAATCTCCTTTTAGCTTCGCGGCAATAGTAGTTGAACTGGCGCTCGCGTTCCAGGCTGCTGCTGTCCATGTGCCCCGGATAGACTTCATAGTCTCCCGGGAGGCGGCAGAGGCGGGAGAGGCTCTTCAGCTCTTCATCCATATCCCCGCCGGGAAGGTCCGTTCTTCCGCAGCTGCCGCGGAAGAGGGTATCGCCGGTGAACAGCGCGTTTTCACACAGAATGCAGACACCGCCTGCCGTATGGCCGGGCGTGGCCAGAATTTTGAAGTTCATCCCGGCAAAGCTCAGCACGTCTCCGTCGTCGTAGAAGCGGCCGCCCTCCGGCAGAAGATAGGAATAATAGCGGTCGCCGGTCATATGGGCATCGTCACGGGGACAGAGATAAACCGGCGCGCCGGTTTCCTCCATGACGGCCTCGACCGCACCGACATGGTCGTAATGCCCGTGCGTCAGGAAGATCGCCTCGCAGCGGAGGTGATGATCTTCCAGATAGTTCAGAATGACGTTGCTCTCATCGCCCGGATCAATGACCACGCAAGCGAGCGTGTCCTCGTTGGTTACGACATAGCAGTTGGTTTCCAGCTGCCCGACCGGCAGCGTTTTAATCAGCATGGTTTTCTCCTTTCTTCAGCTGCCGTTTCTCATCACGCTGGAGACGCCGGCGACGCCGGCAATGCGGTTCATGATATAGCGCAGTTCGGTAATATCCTTCACTTCCAGCGAGACAACCGTCACCGCCTGCCCGAAGCCGACGGCGCGTGACGACAGATTGCGGACCTTGGCATTCACGGAATTGAGGACGGTGGCGATATCCATGACCAGACCGTTGCGGTCGCGGGAGGAGATGGTGATGGTCGTCACGTACACATCCGTGATGGTATTCGCCCAGTCGACAGCGATCCACCGACCTTCGTTCTCAGGCGAAGTGTCGCGCCGGCGGTAATTCTGACAGTCTTTCCGGTGAATGGAGACACCTTGACCGCGAGTGATGAAACCGATGATGTCGTCCCCGGGAACCGGCGTACAGCAACGCGAGAACTTGATCAGGCAGTTGTCCAGACCTTCCACCAGTATGCCGTGGATAGCTTTGCCGTCGCGCTTTGCCTGCTGCTCGCGGCGCTCGGCGGCATCGTTCATCTTGTCGATCGGATTGCGATGATCCGGACGGGCGCTTTTTACCTCGTCGCGCAGGCGGTTGGCAACACGGACGACGGTGATGCCGCCGTAACCGATTGCCGCATAGAGATCGTCATCCTCGTTGAAGGACAGCTTCTTCATCACGGGATGAAGAATGTCCGGATTCAGCGCTTCTTCAAGGGACACGCCCATGTGCCGCAGCTCATCCTCGAGCATCGAGCGGCCGCGCAGGATGTTTTCTTCCCGGCGTTCTTTTTTATACCACTGCTTGATCTTGGTGCGGGCCGAGCTGCTTTTGACGAAGTTCAGCCAGTCGCGGCTGGGGCCGGGCGCGGACTTGGAGGTGCGGATTTCGACAATATCGCCGTTCTGCAGCACTGTGTCATACGGGACGATCCGGCCGTTGACCTTTGCGCCGACCATGTGGTTGCCGATATCCGAGTGAATGCTGTAGGCAAAATCAACCGGGGTGGCACCCGCAGACAGATTGATGACATCTCCCTTCGGCGAGAAGACGAAAACCTCGTCGGAGAACATGTCGATCTTCAGATCGTGGACAAAATCGGACGCGTCAGATTCCGACTGGGTTTCCAGAAGACGGCGGATCCACGCGAACTTGTCTTCGTCCCCGCTGCGCACCGCGCTGCTGCCGTCGCCCATCTTATATTTCCAGTGGGCGGCGATGCCGTACTCGGCGGTATAATGCATCTCCCAGGTCCGGATCTGCACCTCGAAGGGGATCCCTTCCGAACCGATCACCGTCGTATGGACGCTCTGATACATGTTCGGCTTCGGCGTCGAGATATAGTCTTTAAAACGGCCGGGAACCGGCTTGAACATATCGTGGATGATGCCCAGCACGTTGTAGCAGTCGGGAATCGAATCGACGATCACGCGGAAGGCGCAGAGATCGAAAATACCGTTGATGTCCAGCTTCTGGGTGTACATCTTGCGGTAAATGCTGTAAACGTGCTTGATGCGGCAGAAGATGGAGGCGTGGACGCCCTCTTTTTCAAGCCGCTGGCAGATCTGCTCCTTCATGCGGTCCATGAAGGCTTCGAGTTCGGGCATCCGGCGGTTCAGCGTGTCCATGATCTCGGCGTATCCCTGCGGGTCCAGATACCGCAGAGAGAGGTCTTCCAGCTCCCACTTGGCACGCTGCATACCGAGACGGTGCGCGATGGGGGCATAGATCTCCATGGTTTCGAGAGACTTGGTACGCTGCTTCTCGGGAGACTGATAATCCATCGTGCGCATGTTGTGCAGACGGTCGGCAATCTTGATGAGAATCACGCGGATGTCCTTGGCCATGGCCATGAGCATCTTGCGCAGGTTCTCCATCTGCTCGTCTTCTTTGCTGGTGTACTGCACACGGGTCAGCTTGGTGACGCCTTCGACGATATCCGCGACCTGGCTGCCGAACTGGCGGGCAATATCCTCGTGCTTCAGATTGGTATCTTCGATGACGTCATGCAGAAGCGCGGCAACGATGCTGTCCTCATCCAGGCCGATGTCCGCGGCAATGTCCGCGGCCGCCACGCAGTGGGTGACATAAGGGCTGCCGTCCTTGCGCTTCTGCCCGGAATGCGCTGTTTTTGCGACTTCATAGGCAGCACGAATCCGCCCGATGTCCATGGTGTGGCCTTGCTGGCTGAGCTTTTCCTCCAGCGCCGCGAACATGACATCCGGATCCAGGGGAGTATTCGGTTGTACGGGAATTTCCATGATCGGGGACGGTTGATCGCTCATGGCGTTCTCCTTACCGTAGGGAGCGATCCCAAGATCGCTCCGCCGCCATTGGCAGAGGCAGGCGGCATGCCTTTTTTCAGCTTGTGAATCCTCTATCCGATCTGTTTTCGCAGAATCCTCATGATTTCCGTAGCGTCCAGATCGGCTTTTGTTTCCGAGCGGATATAGCGGCTGCAGTAAACGCGCCCGTCCTCACTGGTCAGAAGCCCGGCCTGCGAAAATACGGCGAGACAGAGACAGTAGCGCTCCGGCTCCATTTCCGGCGGACAGACGGCCAGAACATCCCGCAGACAGGAGGCGACCTGAGGCTGCTTTCCGAAGTACTTCCAGAGACGGACGAAGTCGCTGCGGCTCGGCGTAAAGGAAGCGGCGGCCCAGAGAACCTCCGGATCCTGCTCCATAATATGCTCACACAGGCTCTCCGGGCGATGGCAGCGGAGGCCGCAGGCGGAGAGCTGAACCGAAACGTTTCCGAGGTATTCATTGATCTGCGGCGTAAAAGCGACATCCACGCGGTCTCCGGCCTTGATGCCAAGCGCTTCCTTTGTACGCGAGAAGAAAATCCCGTCAAAGCGTCTGCCGTCAAATTCGACGCTGAATTTCAGGTGCTGCTTGTCCGCGCCGACCCCGTAGGCGCTGAGAAGCGGCACATCGCAGATACAGAGTACGGGTCTCGGGTTGGCGCTGCCGTATGGTTCCAGGCTGTCCAGTTCGCGGACATTCTCAATGCTCAGAAGCGAGCTGTCACAGAGCAGGAGATCACAGGAGATGTCCGGCTTCTTTTCGGGCAGATGATTCCGATAATAGGCGGCGAGCGCCTCGCGGAAAGCAGGAAGCGCCTCTCTGCGGAGATTCAGACCGGCCGCAAGCGCGTGGCCGCCGAAGCTCTCCAGATATTCGCTGCAGGCGGCAAGCGCCTGATACAGGTTGAAGCCGCTGCAGCTGCGGCAGGAACCCTTTCCGCTGTCGCCGCTGAAGCAGACCATCACCGTCGGAACGCCGTACTGATCGGCAAGCCGGGAAGCGGCGATCCCGATGACGCCCTGATACCAGCTGTCCGAAGCCAGAACAATGGGCCCGTCCGGCGTCATGCCCTTGAGCTGCGCCTGCGCATCCTGCCAGATTTCGTTTTCGATTCTCTGACGCTCGCGGTTCAGATCGCGCAGCTGGGCTGCAAGACCTTCGGCTTCCCGCAGACTCGGACTGAGCAGGAGGTTTTCCGCTTTCTCCGTCTGACCGAGACGTCCTGCCGCGTTCAGGCGGGGTGCCATCGTGAAGCCGATATAGCCGGCCGTCGGTCTGCGCGGAGGGGCTCCGGGCTCGTTCATCATGGCATGGAAACCGGGCCGGGGATTCTTCTCAAGCTTTTTCAGGCCTTCCCGGACAAGATAGCGATTCTCGCCGGTCAGAGGCATCACATCGGCGATGGTGCCCACGGCAACCAGATCGGCATAGCGGGTCAGGATTTCGAGCGGGTCCGGACTGCAGGCGCAGGCCAGCTTGAAGGCAACTCCGACGCCGGCCAGCTCGGAATTGGGGTAGGGATCCTCTGCTCGTTTCGGGTCGATGACGGCGCAGGCTTCGGGAAGCGCGCCGTCGCGGCACTCATGATGGTCGGTAATGATCAGATCCAGTCCGATGCTGCGGGCAAAGTCCGCCTCCTCCACCGCCGTAATGCCGCAGTCGACCGTGATCACCAGACTGTTTCCCGCGTCACGGAGCTTCTGCAGCGCGGAAGCGTTCAGCCCGTAGCCTTCTCCGTCCCGATCCGGAATATACCAGCCGCAGGAAACACCGCGGCTTCTCAGGTAATCGGTGAGGAGACAGGTGGCTGTGATGCCGTCCACGTCGTAATCGCCGTAAACGGTGACCTGTTCGTTTTCGGCGATGGCCTTCCGGATGCGCTCGCAGGCTTTCCGCATCCCCAGCATCTCCATCGGGTCATGCAGCTGTTCAGGCCCCGAGACCAGCAGACTGCGGGCTTCACGCGGGTCCGTGATGCCGCGGGAAGCCAGAACACGGGCCAGAAGGGGAGAGATTCCCGCTTCTTCCAGCGCCCGGGAGTCCGGCCGGGAATATGGAATTTTCCAGATGGAATCCGTCATGGCTGCAATCCTGCCCTGATCAGTGTATCAGAATTATACTATTATAACAAATAGACGCCGCAAATTCAACACTTTCAGTTCGTGTCAGGGAGCGGTTCTCCCGACATAAAAGCGGGCTTGCCCTTGACAATGCCTCTCCGAAGTGCTATTTTCACATCACTGACGAAAGATAAGAGGCGATACCGGAAGATGACCTGGGGCTTTCTCTTTTTTTTGAACAGCGTTCTGTTCGGCGTGGGACTGGCGATGGATGCCTTCTCGGTCTCTCTTGCCAACGGCCTGAACGAACCGAAAATGCCCGCCGGCAGAATGTGCACCATTGCGGGCGTCTTTGCCTTTTTCCAGATCATCATGCCGCTGATCGGCTGGTTCTGCGTCCGCACCGTTGCCGAGACCTTTACGGCTTTTCAGCGTGCCGTCCCCTGGATTGCGCTTCTGCTTCTGCTCTATATCGGAGGGAAAATGCTGCTGGAGGGACTCCGCAGTAAAAACGACGGAGCCGGAGAAACCGCAGCCGTCAGTCCGGCGGGACTTCTTCTGCAGGGAATCGCGACGTCCATCGACGCGCTGTCCGTCGGCTTTACCATCGCCGATTACACGGCGCCGGCCGCCTGTGTCGAGGCCCTGATCATCGGCATCGTCACCTTCGGCATCTGCATGATCGGGCTGCGGTTGGGCAAACGCTTCGGAACGCGGCTTGCAGGGAAGGCATCGATCCTCGGCGGCGTCATCCTGATCGCGATCGGGATCGAAATCTTCCTGAAAGGTGTTCTGTAATCATGCAAAAGGATGGTAACGCTATGGAGTTCACCCATTTCGACGGACAGGGAAACGCCCGTATGGTGGATGTTTCCGGGAAAGAGATCACCCGTCGCTGTGCGGTCGCCGAGGGAAGCATCCGGCTGAGCGAGGAAGCCTTCCGGGCGGTGGAACAGAAAACGGTGAAGAAGGGAGACGTCCTGACGGTTGCGCAGGTTGCGGGGATCCTCGGCTGCAAGCGCACGGCGGAGCTGATCCCGATGTGTCATCTGCTGAATCTGACAAACGCCACGCTCACCTTCGAAATGTTGCCCGAATCCCGTGAAATTCACGCGCGGTGCACGGTGAAAACAGAGGGGAAGACCGGCGTGGAAATGGAAGCGCTGACCGGCGTTTCCGTGGCGCTGCTGACAATCTATGATATGTGCAAGGCCATTGACAAGCGTATGGTGATGAAGGAAATCCATCTGGTGGAAAAGCACGGCGGAAAGAGCGGCGACTTTTTCTTCGGGGAGGAACTGAAATGAAGATGCTGAAAACGCTGCTCGGCGGCAAAGCTCCGAAACCGAAAAAGCCGAAACCGGAAAAACGCTCGTCGGGCACGGCTCTGGCTGACCTGGTTTGCGGCCTTTTTCTCGATGCTGTCAAGTGGAAATGGAACAGCAGCATCTGGGAACCGAAACGATAATATAAGGATTACGCGGAGTCAGCAGACTCCGCGTATTTGCTCTTTATAAAAGCGAAACGCAGTCGGCAGGGAATAGCTGCCGGCAATCTCTTCCGGGCTGCACCAGGAAAACTCGCCGCCTTCCTTCGCACAGCGGACGAGAACTCCCGTCATCTGCCATTCGACATGCGTAAAAACGTGCCGGGCGTCTCCGCAGAAGACGAGGTCTTCCGCCTGCAGCCCCCAGTCGGAAACCTGCCTCTCCGCCTCCTGCGCATTCAGCTGCCCTTCCGTATTCGGAAACTCCCAGAGACCTGCCAGCAGGCCGCGCTCCGGACGCCTGCGAAGGGCGTAGCGCTCACCGCAGCGCAGAAGAAACACTGTCTTTTTCTCTTCCCGGCGCGGCTTTGGCGCGGCCTTGACGGGATAGGCGAGTTCTTCCCCGGCGAGGTGAGCCAGACAGATTGTGCGCAGCGGGCAGAATTCACAGCGCGGCACGGCGTTCGGCAGACAGACCGTTTCCCCGAGCTCCATCAAACCTTCCGTCAGGGTGCCGGCTTCCCGACCGGAGGGATAGGCGGCGCGCAGAAGCGCGGTGATCTCCCGCCTGACGACGGGCTTTCCGATATCATCCGGGCAGGCAAGAAGGCGCGTCATCACGCGCAGCACATTGCCGTCGACTGCCGGTTCCGGCAGCCCGAAAGCGATGGAGGCGATGGAACCCGCGGTATACTCACCGATTCCCGGCAGCTTCCGCAGCTCCGCTGCCGACGCGGGCAGCTCCCCGCCGTAATTTTCCGTCAAGAGTACAGCGGCCTTTTTCAGATTGCGCGCGCGGCTGTAGTAGCCGAGCCCTTCCCACAGCTTCAGAAGACGATCTTCCGGCACGGCTGCCAGCGCGGGCACATCCGGAAGTTCCTCCAGAAAGCGGGTATAATAGGGAATCACGGCTTCTATCCGGGTCTGCTGCAGCATGATTTCCGCGATCCAGGTATGATACGGGGTCGGGTCCTGACGCCAGGGAAGCAGGCGGCGGGAGGCCCGATACCATTCCGAAATGCGCGCGGCAGCTTCCCCGGTCCTGTCCTTATTTGTTTTTTCTGCCGGCAAGAAAACACCTCCCAGCCCTCTGATCTCCCATAATGGATTCAAAGCTCCGGACGAGTGAGGTCCGGAGCTTTTGGTAAGCAGTTATAAAATCAGCGCTTGCTGAACTGCGGAGCGCGGCGGGCGGCCTTGAGACCGTACTTCATAAAGCACCAGGCCTCAGACCCCTTGATTTTACAGGCTTTTTTGAAGGTCTCCGAAAAATTAACCCCTAAATTAACCCGTAATTTTTCTCGGAGGTTTAACCACCGTCAGCCGTATTATTGACCGAATGCGCCGTTCACTACAGCCGCCAGTTCCTTGGGTTTATTATACTTCACCTTGGCGTAAATGTCCATAGTAATCTTGCTGTTTTCGTGGCCTGCCAAGTACTGAACGGTCTTCGGATC
>JAFYHU010000027.1 GCA_017538965.1 Oscillospiraceae bacterium | reverse complement strand
TCATGAGTCGGTTACCGGAGCAGATCCGGAAAGCGCTGCAACCAAATCTTGTAGGAAACATAGCAGCATAATTCTATTTGATGGCTATCCTGCGCAATATTCAGGGCGTTTCCCTGCAAAAATCATATGGGAAGTATTAGTTATAATAAAAAATGACTGCCTGGTGCCATGGGGAACGGTTCTTCGTTGCTTTTTCTCGTTGACAACGCATGTGAAACGAAGAACCGTCCCCGTTTCATATGCGGCAGCACGCATTCACCATCTTATCCTTTTTTTCGCGGTCGTCAAGGGGGTATTCCGGAAGGTCAAGGCTTTTTTCAGATTCAGACGGCAGTTCCATGATGACCGATTCAAATGGCCTCAAATGCAGCAGAATCCTGTAAGAATACCCGTCGCACGCGATCTTTTCTGTCTCAAGAAGATTTCCGGCTTCGTCGGGGCTCTCTTCAGAAGGCGGGCGGTCATAGCTTGAAAAAACCAGACTGCAGAAGCCGCCAACGGGTATACCGACAGCATAGTCCGGATATTCCGCAGGGGAGAAGCTGATCACGGTCAATACCGCGCCGTGATAGTTCCAGGGGTTGCGCCGGATGAAAGAGATCACACTGCGCCCGGCATCTCTGCGTTTCACCCACTCGAAGGTCGCCGGATCCTTGCTGTCCGTGTAAAGACAGGGATACGATTTATAGATTTTCAGCAGGCGGATGATACACCGCGTCACATCACGGTTTGCCGGTTTCCGGGCCGACTCCCAGTCGATGCTTTCCCGCACGTTCCATTCCTGGTCCATGGCAAATTCCTGCCCCATGAACAACAGCTTTTTCCCCGGATGGGTATACTGCCACGTGTAGAGAGCCTTGAGCTGTTTCATACGGTCCGCTTCCCTCCCGGGAGCCTTGTTCACCATGGAGCCCTTGTCATGTGCGCACTCATCATGGCACAGCTCCAGAATATAGTTTTCCTGAAAAGCAAAATCCGCTACGTGAGTCAGTGTCTCGTGATGCCATTTTCGAATGGCGGGATCAAGCGCCATGTAGTAGTACAGGGTATCATACATCCAGCCGATGTTCCACTTAAAGGCAAAGCCAAGGCCTCCGGATCTCACATCCGCGGTGATTCCCTGCTCCATCGTGGAATCCTCCGCCATCAGGCAGCCTCCGGTTCTGCCGCGGACGACATCGTTCAGCTGCTGCAGAAATGCCCGGCTTTCCAGATTCAGCCGACCTCCGTATCTGTTGGGCTTCCAATGAACCCGGTCAAGATCATAATGAAGCATTGCGCCCACCGCGTCCACCCGGATGGCGTCAATGTGGTATTCCTGAATCCAGAAAACGGCATTGGAAATGAGAAAAGAGCGCACCTCACGCCTGCCGTGATCAAAAGCCAGTGTTTTCCAGGTGGAAAACTCCCGAAGCAGCGGATCCCTGTATTCATAGAGCGGCGTTCCGTCAAAAGAAGCCAGTCCGAACGCATCCTTGGGAAAATGCGCCGGGACCCAGTCCAGAATAACCCCGATTCCCGCCCGGTGCATCGTGTTTACCAGATATCGGAAATCATCCGGTGTCCCGAACCGGGATGTGGGAGAATAGTAGCCCGTCACCTGATAACCCCAGGATTCATCAAGTGGATGTTCGCAGATGCCGATCAATTCAATGTGGGTAAAACCGATGGCGTTCACATATTCGGCCAGATCCTCTGCCAGCTTCCGGTAATTCACAAATCCATCATGATCGTCTGCGTCCTGATACTCCTTTTTCCAGCTTGCCAGGTGCAGCTCATAGATGGACATGGGCTTTTCCAGAAAGTCCGAATGACTGCGCCGGGCCCGGTACTCCTCATCACTCCAGTCACAGGCGCTGAGATCCCAGACAATGGACGCGTTGGCGGGACGCTTTTCGGACCAGAAAGCAAAGGGGTCTGACTTGTAACGCTTGACGCCGTCTGCGCCTGTGATCACGTAACGGTACGCGTCGCCAGGCCCTACACCGGGAAGAAAACACTCCCACACGCCGTGATCCCATTCACTGCGATGCATCCACTTTTCGTTCTCCCAGCAGGTTTTTGCCGTAATCACGGAAGCATAGATGGCATGCGGCGCCCATACAAGAAAGCGGGTACCTTCCACGCCGTCTTCCATGTCCGGATGGGCGCCGAGTTTCCGAAAAAGTTCATAGTGTGTTCCTTCATGAAACAGATAGCTGTCATAACCCGTAAAAACGACGCCTCTGTCTGCTTTATCTTTCATGACGCAGCCGTTCACTGATTCAACGATTCCATTTCCGCTTTCTCCCGCATAACCAGCTCTTCTCATTTCCGTTGATAATCCGTATGGAACTGCCCTCGGTCCTGCCCTAACCGTTTGTATATGTTTCGTGCAGAGGCAGCACAGAGAGACCGCCCCTGTGTGTTCCTTCAGGCATTCAGCGCCCTGAAATAGGAAGCATTGGATTTGTAGAGCTTTTTGAATACGCTGTAGTTCCGGTCATAGATCTCTTTGTTTTCAGGGTTGGGAATGTAGGCGTGATTTGCCTTTACAAGCTGGCGGGAAAGCTCGAGCACGTCAACCCCCTTGACGCCTGCCGCAACGGTGAGCGCGGCTCCGATTGCGCCAACCGACTGAGGATTGTCAATTGTCTCTATGGTTCGGCCGGTAATATCGGCCAGCATCTGGCAGGTGACGGGCGACAGGGCGCCGCCGCCGACAAAACGGATCGGGTCAGAGGTTTTGACCTTCTTCGCCTCGCATTCCAGCATCCAGCGCAGGTGATAGCAGATCCCCTCGAGCACGGCGCGGATCATGTCTCTTTTTCCGTTTTCAATGCGGATATTGAAAAACATTCCGCCGGCGTTGGAATCCTCAAAGGGGCAGCGGTTGCCGTGGAGCCAGGGGGTAAAGATCACGCCGTTTGCCCCCGGCGGAACCTTACTGACCTCTTCCGAGAGATAATCATAGAGGCTTCGATACCGGCTCTCCACATCGGTTACTTTTATCGGGTCCAGAAATACGCCGACCTCATCCAGCGCAAGATGATCCATGACCCATTCAAAGCACTTCCCGGCGGTTTCCATTTCGGCAAAATAATTATAATAGCCGCGTTTGGCAGACAGAACGCCGGTGATCATGGCGTTGACGTCAACCGTCTGATAATCCATAAAGGTCGAAACCCATCCGGATGTCCCGACATAGATATGAGTGTCTCCCGGTCTTGTGCACCCAGCGCCGATGTTGACCAGGGTTGCGTCCCCGCCGCCGCCGTAAACGGGAGTTCCTTCCGCGAGGCCGAGCTCCTGGGCTGCCTTTTCCGTCAGAGCGCCGACCAGATCCGTGCAGTCGACAATCTCGGGCATATGCTCGGGCTTTACCTTGTACATTTTCAGAAGGCCTTTGTTCCAGCCCTCTTTTCCCTTGCGTGTGTCATAGAGAAAGGTTGCGAAAGCGGTGTCGGGTGTTCTCATGATTCTGCCTGTGCAGCGTGATGTGAGATAATCGCCGACATCCAGCCATTTATACATTTTCCGAAAGACATCCGGCTCGTTGTTCTCGACCCACTTGTACTTCCAGACCGGGTCCTTGATGCTGGTTGATGCCGCGTAATTTACGAGCACATTCCGCGCAAGCTTCACCAGGTTGCAGCCGGATACCTTGATGAGCCCGCTGCCCATACAATCTTTGAATTCTCTTACGCCTCGTTGATCCAGATAGTTCATGGGACGCCTGAGGGCTTTGCCGTTTTCATCGACGAAAACCGCACCCTGCATCTGTGAGCAAAAGGCCAGGCCCTGGATATCCCCGGGCCTGACATCCGATTTTCGGAGCACCTCTCTTGTGGTGGAACAAATGGCCGCCCACCACTCCTCTGTATCCTGCTCCGCGCCGCCATTGTCTGTGATATATAGTCCATAAGGGGCCGCAGCGCCTGCCAAAAGCCTGATTTCTGAATCGATTGCAAACAGGCAGGTTTTTACACTGCTGGTTCCAACGTCATAGATGATGATATGCATGTTTTACTTCTCATCCCCGTTCGGTATGTCATGGGATGAACAGTCTCCCGTTGAAACTGGTTGATCCTTCTTTTCAAACCATTTCGCCGTATACTTGAAAATCATCGGATAAACGCCCATGACCACAAAAACCACCAGGGTATACCGCGCCGCGCGGATGAGCAGGGCTGACATCGTGCCGGAATTGAGGAAATCCGCGCTGAAGGGCATCTTCGTCAGTTCGTTCAGCCCGAAGAAGACCGCGACGCCGCCCACGACCCGGAGCACCGAGCGCAGCGCCCCGCGGATGTTTTCAAAGTTGACGTATTTCTGCTCAAACTCGACAGCCAGCACAAAGCCCAGCAGCATCCCATAGCCTTCGAAAAAGTCAAGGCTCTTGCAGTAGAAAAAGCCGGGTAGACCCATCAGCAGCAGGATCCCGTAAAGCAGCCTGTCGTTATTGAGCTTTTTCTGCAGCCAGGGAACAAAAAGGATAACCACAAGACCCAGCAGCCAGCCGCAGATGACATCTGTGGGATAGTGTACACCCAGGTAAACCCGGGATACACCGACCAGCAGCGGAAGAACCACAGCGATCACCGCGAGTATCTTATTTTTCCTCTTATACAACGCCGCTGAGCCATAGACAGTCACCGAGTTTGTGGCATGTCCGCTGGGAAAGGAAAATTCCTGAGCGGCGATGTTGTAGATATCCGCGTCCTTTTTGATCGGCTTGAGGCATTTGATCTCCGGCGTGTCAAAATAAGGTCTGCGGCGGAGATAGATGTTTTTGATCATGGGGTTCAGCATAATGCCGACCAGCGCGTTCAGGCCTACGAAGCGCCCGAAGCGCTTGTCATAGCACCAGTACAGAAAGCCGATTACCGCCACGCAGACCATCTCCTCACCGAACTCAGAGAGGAAGGACGCCAGGCTTGTCTCAAAGCTTCCCATAAATGACTGCAGCCAGATCATCAGGGAAACTTCCCATTGAAAGAAAAAAGTATTGCCAACCAGTTCCATATTCTATGACTCCTTATCGATGTTTTTTTCACGCTCTGCATCCTTTATGATGACAGGAAACAGAATCGTTATCGTTGGCATCATTATTTTAGTCGTTTTTCCGTGACAGTCAAGAGGGGTTCCGGTTTGTCAAGGCCTTTAAACACAACGGATTCTACCGCGGCGGTCAGAGAAATCTTGACCGTCGCGTTCGACAGCACGGTCGTATTGGTGGGTTTCAGGCTTGCCGGCAGGTCTTATGCCGCGGGCAGAAGCTCCTCCTGCGGGGTGTACCGCTCCCGCAGGCGTTCATAGGCATCGATCGCGCCGTCGAACAGTGTGAGCAGATCGTCCTCCGCAATCATCCCATCCGCATTGGTCTGCACGCCGGGGAAGACAACCGGGACCTTCATGGGCGGATTGTCCAGCGACAGGCGGGCATATTCGCGCAGCTGCTCCGTGCTCTGGTAGACGATGCTCACCTTGTAGAAGGCCTCGCCTTCCGCATCCAGCCAGCGCTCAAATACCAGCTTGCAGCCGATGGGCGTTTTGGGCTCGATGGTCTCCGGCAGCCGGTAGTCCGTCACGCCGAGGGAGGCCAGGACGCTCACAATATTGCAGTCGTGCCCGCAGAGGAAGCTGAACCTGCGCTCGTCCGCCTGCAGCTCGGCACGAATCTCCTGCAGCAGCGGATGCGCCATATTGGCGCAGACAAGAGGCCTTGTGAAGAGCATGTCGGAAAAGGTGTCTGCAATGCTGTGAAGCTTCAGCCAGTCCTCCCGGCTCAACGCATGACCGAAGGCGGCCTTGACAGGGTCGGCTTCCTCATAATATTGCAGCGTCAGCGCGTCCACCACGGAGTTTGCCGTATTGATCGGGCCTTCCATGTCTAGCCCTTCGAGAAGGAGGGTCGTCTCCCCCTCCGTCAGCGCTCCGACCGTTCCGTCTTTGTATGCCTTGCTCTCGCGAATATCGGCAACCTCCATCAGAAGCTCCATCGCGTCGTGCAGACCGTCCAGGATGCCCTTCATACCGTCCTCTCCGCCCATTTCAGCGACCTGCCGGCTGATATCTGCGGCATATTCGTCGGTCAGGAAAGAGGTCGGCCGGATAAAGGTCGGGTCCATGGTATCATAAGCCGCATGGCTTTCGATCTCCACGTTGGCGACCGGCAGCAGCCCCGCCGAGAAGTAGCGGGCTGTGGCCAGCGTGCGCTGCTTGGCGTTGGCGTAAAAACGAACGGCGCCCTCCTCGGGCCGGTAGTTTTCCGGGAAAAAGCCCTCGTCCTCCAGCCACAGACGGAAATATTGGCCCATCATGGTCTCCAGGAGCGCCCCGCGCAGGGAGAGCTCACCGGGCCTGCTCGTCCACGCGAACCATTCATGCGGCGTAATATCGCCCAGCAGAGAACCGCCTTCCGACAGCGGAGAGCGAATGTTGTGGCGGCTCAGGATCACTACGCGATCCAGCGTGCAGGCAGAATCGTCGGTGTCCTCTGTCTTTTCCGTCCTGTTCACATCGGAAGGCGTCATCAGGATGCGTCCCTGAGGCTCTCTGTAGTCCTCCGGGATGACGCCGTCCAGGTACTCCTCGAGGTAGTTGATGACTACCTCGTTATCAGGCAGCATTGTCATGGTGAGGACGTCCGCTTCCTTGAACATGGTATAGCCGTCGCCGCCGCCCAGCATGAAGCTGCTG